>BQIZ01000116.1 GCA_021604365.1 Nitrospirales bacterium | reverse complement strand
GAGAAAGGGTAAACTAACGCTAAGCACCAGAAGAAGAAATCCGCTTAACCGAAATGCCAATCGGCGCCTTGGGGCCCGATCCTTATAATAGGCGATGTACCAACGAATACTTTCTTGTTGGCTTTCATCTCCGAAAAATAGTTGGGCGTGAACCGACGTGAGAAAGGCTTCGACTTGTGAGGGGGGAGAAGGTTGACCATCCATGGCATTGACCACCAGAGAATCAGGCGGCTCCATTGTGCCAGGTTCAGCTTAAAATGCAAGAGCAATCATGGCGGGCAGTGACCGCCCTACCAGCCTCTCCGGCAATCTCGTAGGGACGTGTCGGTGACACGTCTTCTTGAGTGTCTCACCACGTTGGCAGGCAATATCCCTTGGTGGTCCAAGATAGACGCCCCGCCGGGGCGTCTCTACAAAGAAGGCCGCATGGGCCTCGGGATGCAATTGATAGGGGACAATGCCTACACGACCAACCTCGATATTCTCCCATTTTGTAGGGTGGGCACCGCCCACCTTTTCAGAATACATTGGCGGGCGGTGCCCGCCCTACCATTTTCCTGTAGAGACGTGTCGGTGACACGTCTTCTTGGATGGCCACCGTGGGCAGCCAATGCCCACTGGTTATCTAAGATAGACGTCCCACCGGGACGTCTCTACAAAAACTCATCATTGATAATTAAGAGTTGGGGAGGCAGGAGGAGACGATTTGGCATCTGGCTGAAATTTCAAACCCTTACAATTTCTTTGTGGCCAAATCCACTAGCACCCCTTCGCGGAGACCGAAGTCGCTGACCAGACATGTGTCAAAGCCGAAGGTTTCCATGATTCTTCGTAGAATCACGGTGCCTGCCACAATGACATATTCGCGACCGGGCTCAAGCCCTGGCATGGCCAAACGTTGCGGACCGGTTCTGGTGATAAGATTCTGCTCCAACCCTTTGATGGTCGACAACCTTAACTCATAATTGTGGACACGTGCCGACTCATATCTCGGCAATCCTTGAGACATCGCGGCGAGTGTGGTGACGGACCCTGCCGTCCCGACCAGCGGGATGCCTGAAAAGGTCCCGAAGGCTTTTGACACCTTGGCCAATTCCTCATCAATACAGGCTTCAGCCTGGGAAATTTCCTGGATTGTGGGTGGATCCAGACGAAGCACCCGCTCCAATAAGCGCACCACTCCCAGATCCAACGAAATGACGGCCGGAGCCATTCCAGCATGAGCCAGGATACATTCGGTACTGCCGCCGCCAATATCCAATCCCAAAAAATTAGACATGGCGGGAGTCAGGCCAAAACGAATACCGAGCAAGGTTCGCCGGGCTTCCTCGTCTCCCGTTAAGATCTCCACTTCCCACCCGGTTTCTTGAGTGACGCGGGTGAGAAAGTCCTGTCGATTCTCTGATTCCCGCACGGCGCTAGTCGCCACAACCACGACTCCGTTGAGCGAATATTTCGTGGTCTTTTTTTTCCAATCTTTTAGGGTGGAAACAACGCGATCCATCGCGGCTTGTGATAACCGTTTGTGTTGGTCCACCCCTTCCCCGAGCCGTAAGATCCGTCGATCCGCATCAACAACCGTAAACTCACCTGGTGGATTCACTTCTGCCACCAACAAGCGGCAGGTTAATGTGCCAATATCAATTCCTGCGAGTAACATGCTGTCTCTTCTCCAATCGTGACAAATATCTCACAAATTCCCCTTCAAGGTATTCCTCGTCCTGACTTGAAAGAGGCTGAAACGTGGGGTCGACATCCATACCTGAAAGACACTCAAAAAACCAGGGCATTGATATCCTTTCTGGCTTCTTTTCCCACCCGAGATTTCTGTGTTAGGATTCCTGATTGTTTTGCCTATCAATACTGATAGGCTCTCAGCCTATCACTTACAAAAGGAGAAAAGGATGGCGCAAATTCATTGCCGAAAATGCGATAAAGACGCGGACCCGATCACGGACAATCTTTTCATGGGAAAACTGGAAGAAGAAATCAAGCAGAAAGTCTGTCAAACCTGCTGGAATGAATGGGCTGGCCCAGGTGGAACGAAGACGATGGTAATTAATGAGTACCAGTTGAACTTAGGGGATGAAAATGCCCGGCAAACCCTTAAGACGCAGATGCGGACTTTTTTGAAATTGGACGACGCGACCGGTGAATTTAAAGATTACCGTCATTAATTTTCAAAATTTCCCACAAATTTCTGAAGGGTTTGGATTAGGCCTTTTTTCACACATTGTGCTCATCCGGTGTTGCTGGGCACTGAGGACGAAGTTCAGGATCTCATGATGCTTGAAGACCGGTTGGATTTCACCAGATTGACGATGGTTCACGGAGGACCATGCATTCCTTTTTCCCAAGAATGGTCTCTTGATGGATCATCGGTGGCACGTTAGGATTAGACTATGGATACACCGTTAGGCAAAGGGGTTTTCCTCATCGCCACCCCGGCATTGCGCGATCCCAATTTCCGCCAAGCGGTTGTGCTGCTTTGTGAGCATGGACCCGATGGCGCCCTGGGGGTTGTCGT
Source organism: Nitrospirales bacterium (assembly GCA_021604365.1). Lineage (GTDB taxonomy): Bacteria > Nitrospirota > Nitrospiria > Nitrospirales > UBA8639 > Nitrospira_E. Next base: position 9,865 of record BQIZ01000116.1, on the reverse strand, counting down.
CAATCGTCCGACGGAAATGAATATTGCCGAAGTCCTGCCCCAAGTTCCAGTGCTTGAAGGCCAGGAACATCGCGTGTATGCCGGAGGACCTGTTCAAAAAAACAGTTTGCTCGTGCTGTACCGTCTGAATGAAGAAATTGAAGATACCCATGCGGTGCTTGACGGGGTGTATCTCGGCGGGAATATGGAAACGCTGGAGCGCATTCTTGAAGTTCCCGGTGAACACGAATCTTTTCGGGCATATATGGGCTATTCGGGATGGGGACCAGGTCAGTTGGAGTCCGAAATGGAAAGTGGCTCCTGGCTCACCATGCCTGCCAGACCCCACCTCGTCTTTGATGATGATTCACAGGACTTATGGGGCGAGGTCCTACGATCCTTCGGAGATGAATACACGATGTATGCGCATATGCCGGTTGACCCAAATTTAAACTAATCGAACCCCTGGCACAACTGCATCCTCACCTCTCACACGCCTCCAGCCTTAAGAAGACCTAAGCTCATTTCTTTGATAAGGTCTGGTGTATGACCACCCAGACCGAGCCAGATCATTGGCTCAAAAATTTCTGCCTTCTTCTTGCCAGTCCCAAAATGCTGGTCATGCTCTTGACCGGCTTTTCTTCCGGGCTTCCCCTCCTGCTCATTGGCTCTACCCTCAAATTCTGGATGCGGGAAGAAGGGCTCGATTTAACCACCATCGGATTCATCGGATTAGTCGGCCTTCCCTACACGCTCAAATTCCTCTGGGCTCCTGTTATGGATCGTCTCGTGCCTTCTACTCTCGGAAGACGGCGAGGGTGGATGCTGGGGACCCAGATGGCTTTAATGATCACCATCGCCTCGCTCGCGTTGACTGAACCGACCATGCATTTACCAACCCTCTCGGTCCTGTGTCTCCTTGTGGCGTTTTTTAGTGCCAGCCAGGACATCGTCCTGGATGCCTATCGCCGTGAATCCCTCTCTGACGAGGAACTCGGAATTGGTTCCTCAATGTTTATTTATGGTTATCGCCTTGGGATGTTGGCCGCTGGAGCGTTGGCTTTATTCCTGGCAGATCAGGAAAGTCTTTCCTGGAATGCGGTCTATTTCATCATGGGCGCCATGATGAGTGTTGGCATTCTCACGACATGGATTGCCCCGGAACCCACCATTCCCGCACCACCACCGGCGTCCTGGCAGGAAGCCATCACGGGTCCATTTCTGGATTTTTTTTCCCGTCCGGGCGCTCTCATCATGCTGTTGTTTATCCTGCTGTATAAAGTCGGCGATAGCATGGCGTCAGAAATGCTCTCTCCATTTATGGTGGATCTCGGCGTCTCGAAAACCGACTATGCGATGATCGTCAAGGTTTTTGGCATGATTGCATTAATGGCAGGCGGATTGATTGGGGGTCTCGTGGTCTATCGCATGGGGATTGTGCCTTCTCTTTTTATTCTGGGATTCCTCCAAATGATTTCAACAGCGGGTTTTGTCATTCTCGCCTATACCGGCAATCACCTCCCTACTCTTACTGCCGTCATTGCCATTGAAACCATTTCCAGTGGACTGGGACAAACCGCGTTCGTGGCCTTTATGGCCAGCCTCACCAACAAGCGTTTTACCGCCACACAATATGCCCTGTTGACCAGTTTCATGGGGATTCCACGCGTCTTTGCCGGCTCCACTACCGGATTTCTGGCCACCTGGTTGGGATGGGAAGGGTTTTTTCTTCTCTGTACCTTAATTGCCCTCCCCGGATTATTCCTCATTCCCTATCTCCGACGCTTGGAAGAAAACAACCAATCCCTTAATAGGCAATAGGCACGATTAAGCTCGCCAAAATGGAGTTCTCATAATCACAGACATCAACATCCCCTTATATCCAAAAGAGGTTAAAAAACTCTTCATGCGCACCATTCGCCCAGAGTCAGTTAAAACGGCCAAAACCAGAAATGGGGGGTATCGGGTGGGGGCTGAATGACTGAATGATCAAAGGTCGAATCCGGTCGCAAGGCCACATGTAAAATATAGGTGGCTCCTTCACCTCTTCCCAAATTCATGGATGGCGCGACGGGCAACAATACACGAAGAACCCAACCAAAATTTACCCGCATGGTCTTGCTATCTCCATATCGGTAGCGAAAAACCATTCCGCTGGCTCCTTCCTCAATCTCATCAGGAGCACCTAAGGCCGTGGCTATATCCTGAATCGTGCTTTTTCCTGGCACCAACACTTCGAGAGAATCGGCCAACAATGGATCATTCACCACCACACGACGAAAGTCACAGCCTGACAGGGAGACAAGCAACAGGACGCCAAGAATCCCAGCTTTTCCAAAGAGCCCGACCATCGTTGCCCTACTCCCCAAACGGCCAGATTTGAAAATCCACATTCTTGGTCCGATTGCCAAACACCACGTCATCCACGATCCCTTGGGGATTAAAAAATACCCAGAGATGATCACTGCCAATATTGAGGCGAGAAAAAAACAGCAACCACCCCAACTTGCTATCAAATCGGCGGTAGTGAAAAATCTCATGGCCGTTTGCCTGGACAATGTCATCGGGGGCACCAAATTGTTGGGCCACTTCTTGGCGATTCGTTATACCTTTCTCAATGGTTTGAAGCCGATCCTCCGGAAAAGGCTCTCCCACTTCCCCCCGGACAAATGCACAGCCATTTGCCAGGGTCATCAAAACCAGAAGGCTAGCCAAAAGCAGAAGTCCCCTTGGATTTCTCCACTGGTGGCTGAAGCCGGCTTGAGATTTCCAAAACATAGTTCTCCTCCTCTTTATGGGCTGTTTCGTCGAGGCAGCCAGGGAAATAGTTTATTGGTGGTGCGTTGATATATGCGATACGCTTCCCCTCGACTGATCATAGCCTGAGCCTCGGCCAGGGGCACTCCCGTCACCCATAAGAGCGACGACATCATGAGCAATGGCCACACAATAGCCATCCATGCCCCTGGCAGTCCAACTGCCAACGGAACATAGGCACACCACTGTAGGATTTCAAAAAAATAGTTAGGATGACGGGAAAACCGCCACAACCCCGTCTGTAAGACTTTGCCCTGATTGGTCGGATCTGATCGGAACCGTTCAAGTTGAATATCCGCAAGAGCCTCACCAAAGAAGGCCAGCAAAAAGATGCCGAGGCCCAGGAGGTCCCATCCTCTGACCGCCGATTGAGGATGGGCCATAACCCAGCACAGGAGAGCTCCAAAGAATAGACAGGCAGGAACTTGCAGCATGAAGTACCCGAAGATTCCGACCGATTCCCATATGCCTAGCACCACCCGACAAGCTGTATACCGGAGATCTTCCGACTTTCCCCAAATGCGATTCTTCCACAAGTGCCAGCCCAATCGGCAGGCATAAGCACTCCCCATGCCCACAACAAGAACCCGCCGCCATGGGCTGCCTTCCCCCTCTATTCCACAAACAATAACGACAAAACCAAATCCCAAACAAAATCCTACATCGGCGAAGGAGGCATTGCCCATTTGCGAATGAACAAACCACAGGACAACGAAGAGCACCAGGAGAATACCCACAATCGAATATACATGAGGCAGAGTGAGAATATGCCAGGGAAGCGGAATCACCTTAGATCAAAAAAACGCGGCCAACACCTCGACAATCCAAGATCCTTGGAAAGAGACTCAATTCGCGGCTAAGGCCAAAGGACTCCGAACGGTTTGCTCTTCCGTAACAGGACTTAAATTTGGTTCGAGTAAGAACACTCGATCACCAGAGACCTTTCCCTCCTGGAGAAGAAACTCTCGAATACCTTGAGCCCGTTGCTGAGCCAGGAGCCGAAGCTGCTCGTCCTCCACCTTCATTGATTCAATCAATTTGGCTCTCATCTGGTCCGTTGAAGGGATGTCCCGAGCCTTCCCTTCGGAGGAAGAAGGAAGGGTATCGGGTTGCGCTCCAAATTGTTCGCCATACACCTCTGTAAGCAAGCGCACTTCTTCCTCCGGGCTCAGTTCAATCTGTTCTAACGACATTTCTGTCGTGGCCGAGGAAGAGCCCTCGACAAATTTTCGCTTTTGCAGTTGTTTCCCCAATTGCGCTGAAGCCAAGCCCTGACGATCGACCTGAGGATCGGCAGCTCCGACGATATCCAGTCGCAAGGCAGGACGATCACCTAACGCTTGACCAAGCGCATTCAACTTTTCCTGTTCAGAAGGAGACAACCGGGCAATCCCCGGAGGGAAGGCGACATATTGAAGATCGTCACCGCTTCCACCCACCAAACTTCCGACCATGGCAAACGGAGAGGTCGCAACTTTGGTCAGAAGATTCCCCAAGGCGTTCCAGATCACTCCGCCATAACTAAAATCCGGATCGTCCAAATTCCCGCGAACCGGCAAATCAATATCGATCTGTCCTTTGCGGTCTTTGAGCAGGGCCAACGCAAGGGGAATCGGCAACGACGTGGCATCCGGACTTTCGATTTTCGCTCCCATGGTCAACTGGTCAATCAACACCTTATTTTCACCAACCAGGGTCTTTTCAGAAACTTTACACTCAAGATCCAACGACAGCTTACCCTTCGTAATGGGATACCCGACATAATGCGCCGAATAGGGAGAGACGGTGGGGAGATCAAGATTTTTGAACGTGACGGTCAAATCCGTATAGGCATCTTCACTCAAGGGATTGATTTGCCCGGCAATCTTGAATGGGGCGTATTTATCGACCGTCCCTTGTAACGCAACATCCGCTTTGGCTAATTGATCGGATGAGAGCCCTTTTATGGTGCCGGTCAGCCCCTCAATGTTTGTAACGACATTAGGGGAAATTGATTGATCGGTAAAGCGAGCCAGGAGATTGGTGAGCGTGACGGCCCCAATTTTGACCGGAGTCGGTGGCTCTGCAGGAGTTTCTGCTTCTGATGGATTTTCGTCTGCCGTCGTCTCTTCTTGAGACACGGATCCTGGTGGGGAAAACAATCGCTTGAGATTCATCCCTCCGTCCGCATCAATCAAGAGGACGAGTTCAGGGTTCGTTAACTCGACTTCCTGAAGTGTGACAGAGGTTGGTTCAATCTGAAGATCCAACTCCTTCAGCTCTAACGCGTCCCATGAAAGAAAAGGGTTGGTCTGCATGGGATCGTCGAACGCCAAGTTTGACACTCCTATCCCTCCCAGAAATGTCACCATCGGTTGAGTCTTGGCCCCCGTCTGATATTGTGTTTTTCCTTGCAGCGTGAGCGCCCCATCTCCGACATCAAATTGAACAAAGGAAGCCATATAAGGTTGAAACGGCTGAAGGGCAATATCCGACAGGGACACATCCAGGTCAATGGTCAAAGGATCAATTTCCAGCGTCCCTTGCAATTTGGCCTCTCCGGTTTGGTTGAACTGAAACGCGAGATCGAGAGGAAGCGGACGATCCAAATCCAAGGACACGTCCGAGGTGTGAAAATGAATGGTGTCCAATAGGAGTTTGACAGGATCTTCAGGCTGGCGGTCCTCGAAATCAATCGTGAAATTATCCAAGGCAAGATCCCCAATGATCATATTCCACGGATTGGCCGAAGAAGGTTCCTGTTCAGGAACTGTCTGATTTTCTAATACCACAGGTGAAAACAACGTCTGATAATTGACAACTCCATCCTTCCCGACCCACCCGGCAAAATGAGCGTCGCGAGACTTTATCGAAGGAATTCGAACGTCCTGTTTGCCCACATCAACCGAGACACCGTTAACTTCAAAAAGGGGAATCGTGATCACGGGGGAGAGGGTCCCTTTCTCCTGAATCTGTAAATCATGAATCGTCAGGCTCCCTCCATCGACCAAGACATCCACCCCCTGATTGGTGGTAGACAATCGATAATGTCCCTTCATCGTCATCTGTCCTTGAGGAATCTCAAATCGAACCAGATCCTGAGCATAAGTCCAGAGTCTGGGCAATTGGTAATCTTCAAAAACCAAGCGCCCTTCGGACTGAAAGGGTTCCAGAGTGACCGTTCCTTCCCAGGTAATTTTCTCACCTGCACCGCGTTCAGCTGAGAGCGCATAGGAATTGGCCTGACCTCTTTGGGTACTAAACTGTTCCAGCGTGAGATTGATTGGCACAAAATGCGCCACAAACGGAGTCGGGCGGGAATAATCCCGAAATTCCAACATTCCCTGTTGAATGGAAAGTTGTTCGATTAGAATCGCTGGCAATTCTGCGGATTCTGGTGATGAGTTTTCCTCAGGTAGAGCCTCGGGAGGGACATCATCAGATTTGGAGGAGGAGCCTAATGCCGCGAGATTCAAGGACCCGTCGGCGCGAACCCATGCCAATCCATACGGCAGCTCCACCCGAATTTCCGCAAACGTGTATGCCCGGTTCACCAGCGAAGCGGCAGGATCGAAATTAATGAACAGTTCACCAAACCCGAGTAACGGAGAACCATCGGATTCCTGAACATCAAACCCGTTTATCTGTAGTGTAAACAAAAATGGATTGAACCCGGCTTCCTGGATAGCCACCGGCCGACTCAATTGCTCCGAAAGCCTGAGAGGAACCTTCGTGGTAATCGCCCACGGAACCACCAGAAAACCTACCAGAGTATAGAGAATGAACAATCCAGGAAGGATAAGCAGAAGAATCTTGCCAGTTTTTCTCATGATTTGGCTTTTATTCTCATGAAAGAAAACAGAAAGGAGAAAATTGAATCAATTAAACCCAAATAAAATTTGACACGAGCCATTTAAGATGACCTCAGTTGGCTGGACGTGTCGATTCATGATAACGGCCTGCCTCTTTGAGAGCTAGTATGGTCCATAGAGTCTCGTTTTTTCTTCGGCATTCCCAACCCATGGAACCGACCTTGATATAGGGCCTGCACACCCATCGCGGGGAATCCCACAAAGGTCACGAATCCAGAAGATTGCCCTTCGATACCATCTCGATTTTGCCCCTCCAAGAGGTTGCGCTCAACTTGACATGTCTGTCGTATGTTCACTATTGTCTTGGGTTTGCTTAAAATGGTGCATTTTCCATTGGATCCCTTTTCATGTTTACCACGCTGACAGAGAAAATCGAAAAAGTTTTCAAACAGTTACGCGGCCAGGCCGTTTTAACTGAACAGAATATTACCGACGCCTTGAAAGAGGTCCGTCTGGCGCTGTTGGAGGCCGACGTCAATTTCAAGATTGTGAAGGATTTCATTGAGAATGTTCGGGGCAAGGCCGTCGGGCAGGAAGTCCTGAAAAGTCTCACTCCGGCCCATCAAGTTGTGAAAGTTGTCTGGGAGGAATTGCGAGACCTTCTGGGTCATGAACAAAGTGCACTTCATCTCTCTTCACAACCCCCTACCGTCATTATGATGGTCGGATTGCAAGGTTCCGGGAAAACCACCACCACCGGGAAACTCGCCAATTACTTTAAAACTGAAGGCAAGCGGGTCTTGTTGGTTGCGGCCGATCCCCGTCGCCCTGCCGCAGGAGATCAGCTGGCCTCGCTGGGAACTGACCTGGACATTCAAGTCCATCGCGGAACAAACGAAGGTCAACCTGGCGCCCAGGCGCTGCAAACCTGCCTGGATGGCGTCGCCCGTGGACGGGAACATGGGTATGATGTGGTGCTCTTGGATACCGGCGGTCGATTGCAGATCGATGAAGAATTGATGCAGGAATTGGTCGATATCCAAACAGGGGTCCAGCCACAGGAAATCTTGTTCATCGCCGACTCCATGACGGGCCAGGAAGCGGTTTCTGTTGCAGAACGCTTTAATCAAACCCTCGGTCTCACCGGCGTCATTTTAACGAAAGTCGAAGGCGATGCTCGGGGTGGGGCGGTGCTCTCCATCCGCGCGGCGACAGGGAAACCCATTAAATTCCTCGGGATCGGCGAAAAGCTGGATGCGCTAGAGGCCTTTTATCCCGACCGGATGGCCTCCCGTATTCTCGGGATGGGTGATGTGTTGACCTTGATAGAGAAAGCCCAGGAGAGCTTTTCCCAAGAACAAGCGGTCGCATTACAAAAAAAGGTTTCGAGTAATACTCTCACGTTGGAAGATTTTCGTGATCAGATCAAACAGGTAAATAAATTAGGGTCGTTCGATCAAATTCTAGACATGCTGCCGGGCGGGCAAAAAATTAAAACGATGATGGGTTCCGGCGGCGCCGGGAATGCTCAGGTACCCGAAAAAGAAATGAAACGGGTCGTGGCCATTATTGATTCGATGACCACCCGCGAAAGACGGGATCATACGATTTTAAATGGAAATCGAAAAAAACGTGTGGCCAAAGGCAGTGGAACATCCGTTCCAGAGGTTAATCGGCTCATTAAGCAATTTTTGGATGCCCGACGCATGATGAAGTCCCTGGTCGGAGGGCAAATGGGGATGGGAAAAGGAAAAAAGCGCGGGAAGCTGATCCGTCGGGCTATCCATGCCCGGTAAAAATTTGAAGTCTCCCTGAGTTTTTTCATTCATTCATATTCACGATAGAGGAGATTGCCAGTGGCAGTACATTTGAGACTTACACGCGTGGGCCGGCATAAACGGCCATTTTATCGAGTAGTGGCAGCCGATGCCCGCATGCCGCGGGACGGTCGATTCCTTGAGGTTATCGGGACCTATGACCCCCTGAAGGAAAGCGACAAGGCCTCGTTCAAAGAAGATCGGGTGTTAAATTGGCTTCAAAATGGGGCTCAGCCTACTGATTCCGTCAGGGGCCTATTACGACAAACCGGTATCTTGAAAGCCTTTCGGGAATCCAAACAAGCCCCAGCACAATAGTCTCGGCAAGTCAGGGTAATGGGAGACATGTTGCCCTGTGGCATCCTGCAAAAGGCGTTATGGGGACGCGACAGGACTATTGGCTAAATTATGGATACTCCTGAGCCATCACAGTCTTCCATGGTGACCATTGGCCGAATTCTCAAGCCGTTCGGCATCCGGGGGGAAGTGCGTATTGAATCGCTCTCGGATGTTCCTGGGCGGTTTGAAGGATTGGAGACGGTGACCCTGGACCTTCCAGATGGGAGGACTCTGGAAACCCTGGTGACCTCGGTTCGGCAAATCAACCAGGGGGTGATTTTAGGACTTTCAGCGTTTTCGACACCGGAAAACGCTGCCTTGTACCGAGGGGCCTGGATCAAAATCCCAGAGAATCAGAACCTTCCCAGGGACACTGATACGTTTTATCAGTTTGAATTAATCGGTCTCAGGGTTGAGGATGCAGAAGGACAACCCTTAGGAACATTAGAAGAAGTGTTGGAATACCCCCAACATCATGTGTTTGTGATTCGAAATGAGGATCGTGAAATTCAGGTCCCGGCCAGTCGACGAACCATTGCCATGGTAGACGTACCCCATAGGGTTTTGCGATTAACCTCACGTGAATGGTGGGACGACACCTATGCGTTGTGACGTTGTGACATTGTTTCCGGAGTTGATTCACTCTGTGAGCTCACAGAGCATCATGAAACGCGCCCAGGATAAAGGGTTGCTCACGTTCAACGTCCACAATCTTCGAGACTATACCGACAATCCTCATCGGACAGCCGATGATACGCCCTATGGCGGCGGCGGCGGGATGGTCATGAAGGCCGAACCGATTTTTCAAGCCATTGACCGGATAACACAGGACCTGGATGGAATACGCATCATCCTCCCTTCGCCACAGGGCATACGGTTTTCTCATGGCCTCGCGCATAATCTCAGCCAGGAGACTCGCTCGTTGCTATTTATTTGCGGGCATTATGAAGGAATCGACGAGAGGGTCCGGACACATTTGCGGGTTGAAGAAATTTCTCTCGGAGATTATGTGCTGACAGGTGGTGAATTGGCTGCCCTCGTGATGATCGATGCGGCCATGCGTCTCATCCCTGGCGTACTAGGTGATCCACATTCCGCTCAAAAAGAGTCCTTTGTGGAATC
>BQIZ01000115.1 GCA_021604365.1 Nitrospirales bacterium | reverse complement strand
CGACGCGAGTTGCGTGTGGCAATCACACGCATTCCAAGCGCATGGGCACGTTTGGCGATTTCGGTACCAATACCTCCCAGGCCGACAATCAACATGGTCTTACCCTTTATCTCAATGGCATTTTTGCTATCCTGGTGGGTGTTCCCCCATATGGCCTGGCCCTGTAATTTCTGATATTCCGGCAAGCCGCGCGCGAGCGACAACAATGTGGCCAGTACATGTTCGGCAATGGCCGGACCATGGATGCGTTGCATATTGGTCAACAGCAAGTCTTTTCCTTGCAACTCGGCAGACCCGACACAGCGGTCGACCCCCGCACTGTACGTCTGAATCCAGCGCAACTGTTGACCAGCCGTCAAAACCTCTGGGGTGCAAACGCCAAGCAACGCATCAGCACCTTTCAATGCTGCCGGCAGGCCGGCACGGGATCTGACTGGAATAAGCTCAACATCATTGCTGACTTCTTGCAATTGCTCCAGCGCGTTCGGTGATGTGGATAACTGATCGCCTGGCAACAGCACGACGATGCGGTGTGGTTTTTGCCAATTCGGCAACTGACTCAACACTTGTTTGCCCTCTCGCAAACCAAGTTCCTCGATTAACGCTTGAATATCTCCGTCAGGCTTAGTCTCAGCCTGTAGCGGCGCGGCTAAGCAGAGCGCGATTAATGGCACGCTTAGTAGTTGAATGATACGTGACATGGATGACACTCCTCATGGTTAAACATTCACATACTCTAGATGGATTCGAGTCGTCTCATCTTCTTCGTCCATAGGTCTTTGTTCGACGAACGGTCAGAGTCTCGGCCACGAGACCGGGACAGTGACAGCCCTTTCGCAGTAGACTATTGTACTCGTTCACCGTGTGGCTTCATTAACTTCTCTCATGTATCCTCTGTTTTTTCAGCGCTTCGCTATTCAATGATTTTGACTCCTGTACGTGAGTTGCTCATGTTTTTTGCCGAGTAAAAAGGCCACCCCTGCCCACACAAGCGCCAATGGTACTGCTGTTAGTGCGATGAGGGCCAGCGACAAGCCTGCCGCTTTAAAACCTGCATAGACCCAGGCACTGATCGAATCGCCACTACGGTACACCGTCGTGTCGATAAAGTTTTTCGCCTTGTACTTTTGTTCACGGCTCAGCACGACAAAGAGCATTTCTCGTGCAGGCCGCATTATGGCGTAATTGCCAGCACGGCGCAGTACTTGTAGCACCACGATGACCCACAACACCGGCGCGAAGCTCAGCATGAGAAACCCTACAGCCAGCAGCAGTGGCACCAGCGAAAGTGTCCATGCGATACCGATAGCTTTCACAATGCGCCCAGTTAGAAATATTTGCAAGATGAGCGTTAAGGCATTGGTGGCAAAATCCATATTCGCAAACACCGTGGTTCGCGCAGCGGAGTCGACAAAGGCATCGCGAATTATTTGTGCCTGCTGAAAATACAAAAAGGTCGACAAGGTCGTATACAGCAAAATTAATAGACAGATACCGAGTAGATAACGAGATTTCGCGACCGATTGCACTCCGGCCCACACTCCGCCCTCAATTTTTTCATGTTGCAACGTCGTGGTATTGACTGCTGAAAATGGCACGCTGGCGGAGTTGAGGGCTTGACTCCATAGATTTAAGCGCCTAATACAGTAAATTGCGCACCCGAGCATCAATGCCGCAAGGAGTAATAGATGAGTGACTCCAACATGATCGACCAGACTGATGGTCAGCAGTGGTCCTATTAGCGCACCCATGGATCCGCCTGCAGCAATAAATCCAAACAATCGCTTCGATTGTTCGCTGCTATACAAGTCGGTCATGAAACTCCAGAATACCGACACCACGAACAAATTAAACACACTGACCCAGATAAAAAAGGCACGAGCGATATATTGTTGTTCCATACTTGACTGAAACAGTGCATAGAACACCAGCAGATTGAAAATGAAAAATAGGTATGCGAATGGTAAAAATTTACGGCGTGGGTAGTGCGAGGTTAGCCAACCGAACACCGGGACAATGGCGAGCATGGCCAGAAACGTACCGAGAAATAACCATTGCAGGTTTTCCACGCCACCGCTCACACCCATTTCGTCGCGAATGGGGCGAATGATGTAGTAGCTGCAAAGGAGAAAAAAGAAATAGGTGAATGACCAAAGCAAGGCCGACATCTCACCGGGTTTGACATTGATCCATCGCTGCCAGTCAAGGAATCCCGCCTCCAAATGATTGTGGGTTCCCGGCATGACTTCAGTGTCCGGAGCGACCGCCCGTGAGTGTATTTTGAATTAGGCATCGCATTATAAACCCTTGGATTTGGGGTGGCATAGGAATGCGCCTCTCCTCTGAAAATGGATGTAATGCAAGAGAATCTACATCGAATTGAGCAGACTGATCATCCTCACACGCGTCGCTTCGTCGGGTAAACGGCCGTAGCCAGCCCTCATGTTATCCATCATATGTTTCAATTTGGCCGTCCTTGGAATCGCGCAGTTTACCGCTGGATGGCTCACCACAAACTTCAGGAAAAACTGGCCCCAACTCTGACAATCGAACTCGGCTGCCCATTTGGGCAGCTGTTTATCCCTGACGATATTAAACAGTTCACCACGCTGGAACGGACGATTAATGAGGATCGCAATGCCTTTCTCCATGGCTAGGGGGAGCAAGCGCTGTTCGGCGGCGCGCTCGCCCATGCTGTAACTGAACTGAACAAAATCCAGCTCTTCGGCTTCCATAATGCGTTCGAGCTCAGCATGATCCCGCCCATGTGATGTCGTGATGCCGAGAAAGCGTATTTTACCTTGCTTTTTCAAATTGCGCAGCGTGGCTATGTGCGTTTGCCAGTCGCGTAAATTATGGATTTGCATGAGGTCCATCTTCTTTACGCCCATCCGCTTGAAAGACTGATGCATCTGTTTGATCCCGGCTTCGTGGCCATCGGCCCAGACTTTGGTTGCCGCAAATAGAGAATGCTTGTTCTTTACATCCTTCAGCAGTTCGCCGATCGCACTTTCCGCATCACCATACATCGGCGATGAATCGATCACCCGCCCTCCCTGATCAAAGAAGGCCTGCAACACCTCGAGAAGTCGTTTTTTTATCTCAGGGTCACTCATTCCATCGAGGTTACCTGCCGTACCGAGACCAATCACCGGCAATTTTTCACCCGTGCGCGGGATCGTTTGCTGGACCAGAGGCAGGGTGTTAGTCGTAGCCCACCCCAGTGCGATGTCAAGCAACGAGAGAGCGGCTGTTCCAGCAGCAGCGGTTACAATGAATTGTCTTCTTGTAATTTTCTGCATAATCATTTTCCTTTGATTGGGTCAGACTGTTGAGCATATAACGGGGGGGCGTTCTCATGTATACAAAGCCTGTCGTCCGTCAATCCCGTACTCAGCGCGTTGATAAGAAGAGGCGAAAGGGTAAGTGCCGCGTTCCTCATTCGGCTCCTTATTGTTACAAATGGTTCATTAAACAGATGAACAATGAAATTTGAACATGATGACTGTTCGAAGGCGTGTACCGTTGCATCTTCGTTAGAGTTGATTGTCGGAAAATGGAAAGGGACGTCGCTCTACCATTTACTGGAAGGAAAAAAGCGGTTCAATGGGTTAACGCGCAAGATAGAAAATGTAACTTAACGAATGCCGCCCAAACAACTCAGGAAATTAGAGGGTGTTGGGCTAATTTCCAGACAGGTGTATGCCGAGCGCCGCCAAAGGTTGAGTATCGTCTCACTGAAAAAGGCAGATCCCTTCGTCAGATTTTATTGGTCTTGGAAAAGTGGGGACTGCGGTACGCACTTTCGCAACCATCAGAGAAGGTGAAAGGAGCATGATGGACGCTCTTGGGTGCTAAGAGGGTTTGTCTAGGATCGCGTGCGCAGGATCAAGAATTTCACCATTATTGAATGATAAGACTTTTTATGAAAATACGCGTGGGTTTATTTATCGATCCGCTGGCTATCATCCCCGGTAAGCACTTCCTTTCCCACACGTTTTGATAAAATATTTTCGTTGCCAATAGGAAAGTGACCTTCTACACTCAGTGGGATGACGTTTCTCAATGATCAACAGCATGAATGTGAACCGGTCGCGCCGGTCTTTCGGCCTGGAGATTTCAAAGGCCGTGAGGGATTAGTCCGGAATATGTTGCGGCGGTTGGAACGAGGGGAATCTTTGAGTCTTGTTGGAGGGCCAAAGTTAGGAAAAACTTCGTTGCTGCTCCACCTTGCCTGGCAATTAAATCAGGCAGGGCCATCTTCCAAGTCCACCGGGCCATCAGCCTTGTATGTCGATGTTGCCGACGAGACTGTTTGGAAACGATTTCATTCCCGCCCGCCAAATCCTGAAACCATTCTTCTCCTTGATAACTGTGACCTCCTGGTTGAAGGGAAGACCCGTTCTCTTTCAGACATCGATCTATTGCCTGGAGGGTCTACGGTCTTTGCCGGAGGACGAGCATGGCGGGAGGTGGTGAGAGGAGGCGATTTGCCACACACACTGAAGTCTATTCCGTTGGCGGTGTTTTTGGAAAAGGAGGCACAGCAGCTAATCAGTCCGGATCTTTCCACAGAACAGCACGCCACTGTCCACACCTATGCAGGGACGCATCCCTATCTCTTTAAGCTATTGCAGGCTGAATTGCTCCGTGGGGGAAACCGCATTCGACCTGAACAGGTTGTGAATGATGTAAAACTATCTTTCTCTTCCTTTTTTCAGGACTGTGTGAATCAACTGCGGGAGCCCCTCGAACATCAGGTGTTGACCTCTGTGATTGAAGCCGACAAACCGGTGAACCCAAGAGAGGTGGCACGGGCTGTTGGACTGCCGACAATCAAACCTGTCGCAGATACGCTCTGTGCGATGGGGTTGATCAACCGTTGGATTCGAGATGAAGAGGCCACGCTTTCAGCAGGCAGCCGGTTGTTTAACGAGTGGTATAGGGAAACGCTGGCTTCTTAAGATATGATGGGCACTTGATGAGCCATGCAGGATGGGGGGGAACTTCTCTGTTCGTTTATAAATGAAAAAAAGGAACTGATCGTGGGAGCGTTTAAAATATTTTCTGCTGAATTCAAGGCGAGTTGCGGGACGGTTGAGCAATTCCTGAAACCGACGCTACCGGAAGTGGCGATCGTTGGCCGGTCCAATGTGGGGAAATCATCGGCCATCAATTGCCTGGTCAATCACAAAGGGTTGGCCAAGGTCGGGAAGACTCCCGGGAAAACACAAACCATTAATTTTTTTGAGATTGCCACGAACGGACCCCGGTTTATGCTAGTCGATCTACCCGGATACGGATTTGCCAAAGTGCCTGAACGGATTCGAGAGCTTTGGGGGCCTTTGATTGAAGCCTATCTCAGTAAACGCCAGAACCTACAGGGTGTCGTGGTGCTGGTGGATTCCCGCCGGGTGCAGGAATCAGATCGGGCCATGGTCGAGTGGTTGATGGGATTGAGGATTCCCGTGATGGTGGTGGCCACCAAGGCCGATAAGATTACGAGGGGGAATCGCCAGGCGGCGCTTCGGGAATTACGTGAGGGGTTGGACATGGAGGAGGATCCGCTTTTCCTATCGGCCTATACAGGGGAAGGTAAACAGATGCTGCTTGACCAGTTGAGGGAGTTGCTTACTCTGGACGCTCCCCTTCCCTAAAGGAGTGTTGAAAAAGGCCGCCAGCGGCGTTCTCGCCGCTTGGGCGTGCTCACGTACTCCTACGTACGCTCCGCTCGCCCAAACGGCTGCGGCCTTGCTGGACGCGCCTTTTTCAGCACTCCCTCATTTTCCTCTGCTGGGTCTCTGTCACACATATGCCGATGAAAAGGCCAAATAGTTGAAATATTCAACAGCCTCCGAATGACATTCTTTTGGAATCCACGCCATATTCCTGCGCGACTGATCTTATTGGGGAGTTGAAGAACTTCAATGGGATCTCCTATTCTCACGGGTTCCTTAATTTTTCAAAAGTTGTTTGTTCGTACACGGTCAGCGAATGAAATAGCGGCTCTTCCTGTGTGATCATTAAATTCCGGATAGTAAGGTAAGCCATGCCATTGTTTGGTGATGCGAATACACCCATGATCTTTAACTCGCCCTCTAGGCTGGATCGGATCGGACCCTCGCAGATTCGCGAAAATATGCGAATTGCCATGGAGCATGAAGCCATTAACCTGGCTCAAGGCCGTCCAGACTTTCCCACTGCGCCTGTGGTGAAACAAGCCGCGATTGATGCCATTGCCCATGATCACAATCAATATTCCGTGACCTGGGGATTGGCAGAGTTGCGCGAAGCCATTGCCAAGCATGTCCATGAACGTCATGGCATTACTTTTGACCCGGAGACAGAGATCACTATTACCTGTGGGGTGACGGAAGCGATCGTAGCCGCTATGTTGGCGTTGGTCGAGGTTGGCGATGAAGTCATCATCATCGAACCCGCCCACGAAAATTACGTTCCGGCTGTGTATTTTGCGAGCGGGACGCCACGGTTTGTGACCCTCCGCCCCCCTGATTACGCCTTACCGCTGGATGAGCTGCGATCAGCCATCAGTCCACGCACCAGAGCCATAATTCTGAATACTCCTCATAATCCCTCCGGCCATGTGTTTATGCAGGAAGAACTGAACGCCATTCTGGCTTTGGCCGACCAACATGGGATCTATGTGGTGACGGATGAAATCTACGATCATCTGTACTACGAACCTTATCGGCATATTGCCCCGGCCACTCTGGCGCCGGGGTGGAAAGGCCTGGTCATCACCGGGGGCTTGTCCAAAATTTACGCGGCGACCGGATGGCGTCTTGGCTATGTCCTGGCCTCCAAGGATGTGACGACTGCGATCCGGACCGTCCATGATTACCTTACGATCTGTGCGCCGACGCCCTTTCAGTACGCGGCAGTCACGGCATTAGCCTTACCCGAGAGCTACTACACCGACCTCCGCGCGAGATTCCTGCGGCGTCGGGACCTCACCATGCAGATGCTGATTGACAGTGGATTTGAGCCTTATGCCCCTCAAGGGGCCTATTACCTGTTAGCCGGCTACGGGCCATGGAAACACCAGGGTGATTCCCAATCGTTTGCCACGCGGTTGATTACCGAGGCGAAGGTGGCGGTGGTTCCAGGTGGCGCCTTTTACTATCAGGCGACCGATCTGGGACAGCACCTTGTCCGCTTTGCTTTTGCCAAAACGAGCCAGGTTCTCAAGCAAGCCGGCGAGAATCTCGCAAAGGCGTTTCACAATCGTTGAGGGAGAATCCTGGTGCGCGGGTCTTTGACTTCACATAATGACCCTCGCCTGGTCCACCCCCAACATTTAGTTATGCGAATGGAGTGGTGTACGGTCTCTTCAACATCCTAAAGCATCCTGGAAAACAGGATTATTCTTCGGATGTTGAATTCTTGTTTCGAAAATATTGTTTGTCAATGTGGTAGGCATTGAGCTTGCGCAGGAGCGTTCGGCGACTCATGCCGGCCTGATTTGCTGACTCGGCAATGCGACCGTTATTTTTCGACAGCACGGTTTCCAAATACTCTTTCTCCAGGGTGGCGAGGTGTGGCTCAAGGTAGGCCGCCAGCGTGAGGGACGGGTTGAGGGACGGAGTGTGATCACCCTGGCTTTGGAGGGGTTGGTTCACGCTTTCTGTTTCAAGAGCTGTCGGAACTGTAGAAGACCCTGGGATATCCTGTGAATACAACACCTCAGCCAGATCTTCCCCAGTCAATTCACGGTTGTGGCCTTTTAAGACCAGACGTTGCGTGAGGTTTTCCAGTTGTCGGACATTGCCTGGCCAGGTCTGTTCTAAGAGCAGATCTATGAAGGATTGGTGCAATTCAGGACAGTCCATTCCGTAGTCGGCACAGACGCGTTTCAGAAAATGCCCGAACATATAGAGGATATCCTCCGGTCGCTCTCGTAAGGGCGGCACTTCTAAGCGAATGACATCAAGGCGGTAAAAAAGGTCTTCGCGAAAGGAGCCGAATTGAACGGCGTTGGCCAACGAGGCGTTGGTCGCGGCAATGACACGGGCATCAATGGGTACTTCATGATGAGACCCAACCGGCCTCACCGTCTGTTCTTGCAATACCCGCAAAAGACTGAGTTGAGTTTGGACCGGCATATCCCCAATCTCATCCAGAAGGATGGTACCGCCATCGGCATATCGAAATAATCCCTGCTTTTGTTGATGGGCGCCGGTGAATGATCCACGTTCATGGCCGAATAGTTCCGATTCAATAATTTCAGGACTGATCGTGCTGCAATTGACGGCCACAAATCGCCCGGTTCGCCCGGACTGACGGTGAATCGCCCGAGCCAGTAAATCTTTACCCGTTCCGGTTTCCCCCACAATTAACACTGTGGCGTCCGAACTCGCGGTGCGGGTAATGGTTTCAAAAATATCCCACATGGCTCCGTTACGGCTGAGAATGCCTTCAAAGCTTCCCACCCTTTTGCGGGTATCACGCAAATCCGGGGTATCGGGAGAAAACTTTTGATTGGTCTGAATGGCGTCTATGGCTTGATGGAGTTTTTCATGTGAATCCTCGTAAATCACATCCGCTGCGCCCCTTTTCAAGACAGAATGGACATAGCTGGCATCGGCGCCTGGCTTAAACACCAGCACATCAAGATAGGGTCTGTTTTCTTGTATGGTCTTCATAATCTCAAACATCCTGGAGTCTCCTAGATGTTGACCATCGAGTATAACCAGTCGGGTCTGTGAAGCAATCTCCAGGGTCTTCACATTTGCCGGGGTTTCCAATCGGGCAACCCCAAGGCCTTCACAATTCAAAGCTTGTTCCAGCTCTGGGGCCCCCATAATAATTATAGAAGTTGAATCTGGCATTGAGACAATTTTGTCTCATAACATGCAAATGAGTCAAGTGTGTCCCAATTATAGGGACATTTCAGTCCCAAAATTCAATTAATTTTCAAATATCAACAATTTAATTACTGGAACAGGTCTTGCGGGGTGTAATAGGTATAATGAGGTATGGATAGATGGATTTTGGGGATGGCCATAAGACATACCTTAAAAATAAATGGTTTGAATGTCTGTGAGGTGTACTGGTTTTAATTCAATTCGGTGATCGAGCCAAGACCATTTGACTGGTTGCGCTTGATAACCATGAGTTGAGGCAATGTGAATACGGTGTGCCGTGATTTCGCATGCGCCCTCATCACTTACGAAAACGAAATGAAGACTTTCATTAGTTTTCGTAAGAATTTTTCAAGATCTTACGCAATGCGGAAATGTCGGTGTGGTTAAAGGGATGCTCACACCAATTTTCCCTCTGAAAACAATTGTAAAAAATAGGCAAGGACCCTAGGGCTCGGCTCTTTATGAGTCCGTGTCACAAATTTTAAAAAAAAGGATCAATCTTTATGATGCAAAATCAAACGGAAATAGGCGAACGTCTACATCGAAGAACCGGTAGGAGAATTATTCATCGGGGGCTGGATATTCAGCCGGCCAAACGTCATGAGATGGTTATTGCTGCCAACATCCTCCGGTCTTCTGCCGACTGGTATCGACCTTTTCTTCATGAAAAGGATATGGCACAGCATGAGGTGGATGAATCCTGGGGAGAAAGAGAGTTTGCTCGGCGGCAGTTTTATATCGGGCGAGAAGGGAATGCGCCGGTAGGCATCGTATCTACCCAGTCAGTCGGAGACATGTTTTATATTGGATACATCTATGTCTATGATCACCAGACCGGCAAAGGGTTTGGGCCTCAATTACTCAATCACGTTCGTGATGTGGCTTGGCGCGAGGGAAAACGTGGCATGGTGTTAATTGCCCATCCCAAGGCCTTTTGGGCCACGCGCTCCTATCGCCGTTTCGGTTTTAAATGTATTGCGTCCACTCGTGAGGAAGTCTTAGAGTGGGGCGGCGGTTGGTTGAAGCCCTACCATGAAGAGGGTTTTGAGCTGTACCAATATCTGTTCTAACACGCCTTTCCTCCCAAACGAGCGAATTACCATTGCTGATGGGTTCTCCATTTGTCTGCTAGCAGCGACAGCATGGAGGAGTTTATTCGATATGTCCCCCACTTAAGGAGATTTCCATGGAAAAGAACGCACCAGTGGTCAAGAAAGCCCGGATAGGAAAGAGGGCCCCAGTGGCTCTGCTCGGCTATAGCTTGGAAACGATGGAAGCCGCAAAGGAACACCACATCCCCTTCGTCGCGGTGGTACCGGAGGGTTTTGATATCGCATTGAAAGAGGATGGGGTTGATGTGGTGACCTGGGATTTTTATGTGCACAATCAGAACTCCGACCGACTCTATGAAAAGTTGGTGGAGCGGGGGGTGAGTCATGCTGTGCCGCTGTATGAAGAAACGGTAGAATGGGCCGGGTCTCTCAACACCCGTCTGCTTAAAGATCCACGTGCCTTTCAACGGGCTCTGCTGTTCCGCGACAAGGCTATGATGAAGCGCAATGCGCAAATGAACGGCATTCGTGTTGGGGTTTTTGAAGAAATTCGCTCACGGGAGGAAGCACTCGCGTTTTTTGATGACATCAATGAGGCGAGACTTCGCTTGCAGGAAGAAGTGCCAGAACCGGTTCATCTGAAACCTCTCTCGGCGGCTGGGAGTGTGGGGCATGTGTTTGTTCGAAGTCGACAAGACATCATCTCCCTTCCCGACGATGCCTTTCCATGTCTGGCTGAGAGCCATTTGGCCGGTCAGGAATTTTCGGTCGAAGCCTTTATCCATAAGGGGAAAATCGAATTTATGAATATTACCGAGTACGTGCATCTGGGCTATTCCCAGATCGTGCCGGAAACGGCGAAGCTCAGCAAACACCGGACAAAAATTCGTAAGGCGATTGAAAAACTTATGAAGGCATTTGGCATCGTTAATGGTATGATTCATCCAGAATATTTTTTGGATCCGGAGGGGGAGTTGCATTTTGGGGAGGTGGCGGCCCGTGTACCCGGCGGCCATATTTTTGAACTCATTCAGCGTGCCCATGGCTTTAATCCGTATGCGGCTCTGTTGTTATGCTCCGATCCCAATACCTCCAAAACAGAATTGGACCGGTTTTTCCCAAAAGAAAAAGACCATAAAGTTTTTGCGGCTAATTTAATGGTGTATCCTCGAAAAGCCAGCGTCCATCAACTACAGTTTCCAAAAGAATTGGAAGCCCATCCCTATATGGACCGGCATACTATGTTTGAACCCGTCACTGCCAAAGTGGCAGAGCGTGTGGGTTTCGGTAATCATTATGGGACCGTCTTTCTGGCAGGAGAAGATCCAGAAGCCCTGCGCGAGCTCGTCCAACGTTATGAGGAGTATGATTTCTATGAGTGATTCCCACCAGGGCTCTTCTCAGCCTGAATTAATGGACGCCACTGCCCGTCAGGAACAAGCTTTACTTCAGGCCCTTGAGGCTTTGGAGCAGGCGGAGCCATTTGCCAAGGCCAAGTATCAGCCAGAGGTCGTTCGTCGTGCCACGGATTTGTTTGAAAGCGACGAAGGACTGCAAATTGTAAGAGGACAGGCCCATCGTTTTGATTCCGCAGGGGTCTTTCATGCCGGACCCTGGGAACATCCTGACCGGCTTCTGGCAGAATTGGTGGGTGGGGGGCTCCGTGCCGAAGGGCAGTATTCGTCATTGGAAATGCTGAGCGAGCTTCGGGTTTTATCCATTGCAGCCGGTGACTCGCAACACCCGAAGTTTTCTGCGCAACTTGCTCAAGCATTTTTACAGACGGTCATGGGGCTCAATCTTGATTTGCTGTACGGCAGTGAGACCGAGGAGTCTCGTCTGCGTCCGAAGGTCTATGCACGAGCGCGCAGAATATTAGCCATGATTGAGCAAGAGGTTTCCTCGGAAGGGTTGCTGGAGCACGTTCTTGATGATATCGATGCGCGAGTGGCTCAGCGTCCTATTGATGTGAGCCTCACATTAAAAATGATTGAGCAAGCCAAAAACATTCAGAAGGATCCAGACCCCAAACTGGCCGCTAGACTGGACCGGTACCTCAAGGCCACGGGCGCTCCCACACCATTGGCCCAGAAAGCGGGCTCTCCCACGAATTATCGCAATCTTTTGGCCAAAGCCACCACCCATGAGATTGAGAATGAGGCCAAGGTGGTAGGGAAATTGTTGACGCTGACCGGTCTATCCAGCGAATACCATGTCGCGTTCCTCCAGCATGTCCTCAAGAATGACGAAACGGGAACCCTGGCGATTGCCTTGGATTTGACCGAGGTAGGCCAGGCCCACATGGAACAGTATCGGGAAAAGGTCTTTGAGTTAATGCGCCTGACCATTCATCCCGCTACCAGTTGGATCATCTATGGGCTTCAACAGATGTTGGAGCGGATGCTTCTGGCACGACCGGAGGTTTCTGACGGTCTTACGAAATTGATCAACCTTGACCTGTGTCCTACTGTCCAACAAGTGACCAAGAAACATCTGCCTCGGGGAACTGGAATTACGGCCAACGCCGCCATTGT
>BQIZ01000114.1 GCA_021604365.1 Nitrospirales bacterium | reverse complement strand
GGGATTGCCTATCTGATTCTGTCTCATAACATGCTCGCGATTCTTCAACTTCCCCTCCTTGAGCTAACCGAGGCGGTTGGTGGTGTGTGGGGGATCCTGCAATACATTGTGTGGTCGGTCGGAGGGGCCTTGCTCCTGTTGGCCATCATCGATCTCATCTATCAGCGATGGCAGCATACCGAAGATCACAAAATGACCAAACAGGAAGTGAAAGATGAGTCGAAGGATGTGGAAGGTGATCCGCAGATTCGCTCCCGCCGCCTCAGTTTGCAACGGGAACGTGCCAGACAGCGCATGTTACAGGCTGTGCCCAAAGCCGATGTGGTGATTACCAACCCAACCCACGTGGCGGTGGCGCTCAGGTATGAAACGGGAAAAATGGACGCTCCGGTGGTGGTGGCCAAGGGCGCAGGGTTTATGGCGGACAAGATTAAGCAGATTGCGCGTCATGCGGGGGTCCCCATTGTTGAAAACCGCAGTCTGGCCCGCGGGTTGTATAAAGCCGTGAAAATCGGTCAGGAGGTGCCCGGGGCATTGTATCAGGCGGCCGCTGAGGTGCTGGCCTATGTGTATCGCTTGAAGAAAATGCCTGAGGGACCGTGACACGTAAGGTCTAACGCATGAGGGGGGAGAATCGTAAAAGGGAATATAGGCACGCTCCCTCACACCCCACCCCTGCCGTCTCATGAAGTGTAGGAGAGGCATATGGAAATAGAGTACCAACGAATGCGGCAACGGTAACTGATCAAGGCACACATGGCATTTGATTCTCAAAAATTACGAGACGAACTCACTCCCGCGCATTATGGGGATGTGCTCTTGCCGGTCGGGGTAGTGGGGATGCTCCTCCTCATGCTGTTGCCCCTTCCCTCGTTTCTTCTGGACCTCTTTTTATCCTTTAGTATTACCCTGGCCGTCTTGATTTTGCTCGTGACCATGCATGCCGGGCGTCCAGCGGAATTTTCCGTTTTCCCGTCGGTGGTCTTGCTCACCACGTTGTTCCGGCTTGCTTTGAATATTGCTTCGACGCGGGCCATTCTTATGCATGGGAATGAAGGCCCCGCTGCCGCCGGGCAAGTCATTGCCGTGTTCGGGGAATTTGTGGTCGGGGGAAATTATGCGGTGGGCATTGTGGTCTTCTCCATCCTGGTGATCATCAATTTTGTCGTGATTACCAAAGGGGCCACCCGTATTGCGGAAGTCGCCGCGCGCTTTACCCTGGATGCGATGCCGGGTAGGCAGATGAGTATCGATGCGGATCTGAATGCGGGGATCATTGACGAAGGGGAAGCACGGAAGCGCCGGGAGGCCATTTCGCAGGAAGCTGATTTTTATGGATCGATGGACGGTGCCAGTAAGTTTGTTCGCGGCGATGCGATTGCCGCGTTGCTCATTATCTTTATCAACGTCATCGGGGGGTTGGGCATCGGCGTGTTGGAACATGGGATGTCCGTCATGGAAGCCGCGAAGCGCTTTACCCTGCTGACGGTCGGCGACGCGATCGTGGCTCAAATTCCCGCCCTGATTATGTCGACTGCCGCCGGAATCATTGTGACGCGGGTTTCGACCAAAACCAGCCTTGGCCGTGATTTAACCGACCAAATCTTTTTTAATCCCCATCTTGTGGCTGCCGTGGCCGGCATGTTGGTCTTTTTAGGATTTCTTCCCGGATTGCCGCATGTCGCGTTTTTAATGTTGGGAGCGATGACCGCCGGCTTGGCTTATGTATTGAGAAATCAGAAGCAAGAAGCCGCTCGCCTCAAAAGTCTCCCTAAGAAAAAAGATCCATCGACATCCCCCAGCACGGAATCCGTGGATACCGTCACTCCTCCGGATCTGATGGAATTGCATGTCGGTTATGGACTTGTCCCGTTTGTCGATCAGGCCCAGGGAGGGGAGTTGTTAGAACGGATTCGGTCCATCCGGCGCCAAACCGCTCTTGATATGGGCTTTGTCGTGCCCGCCGTGCATATCCGGGATAACCTCCAGCTCAAACCGCATGAGTACAGTATTTTGTTGAAGGGAATTCAGGTGGCCAAGGGAGAACTGGTGCCCAGGCATTTATTGGCCATCAATCCCGGTCATGCAAGAAAGGGCCTACAAGGTAAACCGGGAAAGGATCCGTGTTTCGGATTGCCGGCGGTCTGGATTGCCCCCTCCGAAAAGGAGCGCGCTCAAATGGAGGGTTATACGGTCGTCGATGGGCCGGCCATTATTGCCACCCATCTGACGGAATTTATTAAATCCAATGGGCATGAATTGCTGGGTCGGCAAGAGGTCCAGAATTTGCTGGATAACTTAGCTAAGACGTATCCCAAGGTGGTGGATGACTTGATTCCGACTCAAATAACGTTAGGAGCGGTGGTGAGAATCCTTAAGAATCTCTTACGAGAACGAGTGTCGATCCGCGACCTGCGGACCATTTTGGAAACTGTTGCGGATTACACCACTCAGAGTAAGGATCCTGACACCCTGACGGAATATGCTCGGCAAAATTTATCCAGAACCATTTCGTCTCAATATGCCAATGCCGACGGATTGCTGCAGGTGATAAGTCTGGATCCGATGCTGGATCGCCGATTGATGGAGGCGATGCGGCCCAGTGTTGGAGAACAAGGGGGATTGCCTCCCAGTTTGTTGAATCAAGTGATTGTGTCCGTCCGTCAGGCCATTGAGCGCGTTGTCAGTCAAGGGTATCAACCCGTGTTGTTATGTTCCCAATCGATTCGATCCCAACTCTATCGGTTAGTCTCGCCGGGTGTGCATGCTCTGGCGGTGCTCTCGCCGAACGAGTTGGACCCTAAAACTCAAATTCAAGCTATTGAAGTCGTGAGGATGCCACATGAAGCTGAAACGGTTTGAAGCCCTCTCATTACAAGAAGCTCTCCAAGCGGTGAAAGCGGAACTGGGTCCTGAGGCGGTCATCGTTTCGTCCCGCCGGATTCAAAAAGGGGGAGGCCTGTTTGGTCTGCTCAGTCAATCGATCATTGAGGTAACGGCAGCGGTGGATCGTTCATCTCAGGTGGAAGTTGAGCCGGCACGTGTCGATCGGTCTTTTCAGTCCCTTCTCGCCAAACGCTTTGTACCTGATGCGCCTACTCCTCCACCTCCACCGGTGCCGACCAAGGCCGATCACGGTTTTTCGGAAGCCCTGCAAGTTGCGAATGCGCTGGATCCGATGACTCACCACCTTCATGCGATGCACCAGGAAATTCAACGATTGCGCGAAGAACAACAAGATCCTGAACGGGTGTTGGGGCCCTTGCGACAAGAGTTAGAAGGCTTGCGGATTGTGGTGGGACAGGTGTTGGGAAGTCAGATGGACAAACGGGTTGAAGGCTTACCTGGAGACCTGATGGATGTCTATCAGTCCTTGGTGTCTCAGGGAGTGAACTCTCAGACTGCGCATCATCTGGTGCGTGCGGTGGTGGAAACCCTCGGGACAGCCGGTATTGGCAATCGCGAGGCGATGAAAAGTCTGTTATGGGAACGAATGGAGGAGGCGGTGGCCGTCTCGGGCCCGGCGGTGTCGAAGCATTATGGCCAAAAAGTGATGATGTTGGTTGGGCCGACAGGCGTCGGGAAAACGACGACCATTGCCAAGTTGGCGGGGTTGGCCCGTCAACAGGATGACCATCGGCGAACGGTGTTGATTACGTTGGATACGTATCGTGTGGCTGCGGTGGAGCAACTTCGGGTATTTGCAAAAATTTTAAAAATACCTCTGGAGGTAGCGGTCTCTCACAAAGATTTCATGGAATGCATGGGACGGCATCAGCATGCGGATTTATTGTTGATTGATACGGCGGGGCGAAGCCCCAAGGATCAAGCCGGGTATGATGAATTACTCGCGATCACCAGGGGACAAGTTCATGTGGAAACGCATCTGGTCTTAGCCGCCCCCATGGCCGAGTTGGTTCAGATGGAGACCATTCGCCGCTATCAATCGGTTCCTGTTCATAAGCTCATCATTACGAAACTGGATGAGATATCGATGGGTGGCGGTCTTTATAACGTGTTGTCGCAGACGGGCCTGCCGGTCTCCTATCTTTCTGCCGGACAGCGTGTACCTGAAGATTTAGAGGTTGCCACCCGAACGCGCCTGGTGGAATTGGCCTGGGGGCAATCACCGCGGCAGGTCCTTCAGGAACGTATACCGTTGACGGAGGTAGCGCACTAATGGCCGGGTCATCATCTATGCCGCTCCTGGTGCCCGGTGTCGCCGTCCAACGACGACTGGATCAAGCCAGTGGATTACGTGCCGCCATGAACCCCAATCTACAGGATCCTTCACGCATTCAGGTGATCGCGGTCAGTTCAGGAAAAGGCGGGGTCGGGAAAAGTAATGTCGTGGCGAATTTAGCGGTGGCTGCGGCTCGTCAGGGACGGAAGGTGTTGATCATGGATGCGGATCTCGCCTTAGGAAATGTCGATATCTTATTGGGCCTGACTCCACAGTATACGATTGAGAATGTGCTCTCCGGGGAACGACGCTTGGAGGAAGTTCTAGTGACCGGGCCCGAAGGGATTCGTCTGTTGCCGGCAACGTCCGGAGGCCAGGCCTTCACTCAACTGACGCATGAGCAGCAACTCCATTTACAATCGGCCTTTCTTCAGTTGGCGTCTCCGCCGGATTTGCTGCTGATTGATTGTGCCGCAGGAATTTCGGCCAATGTGTTGTACTTTAGTTTAGTGGCTCACGAAACGCTGGTAGTGGTCTCGCCCGATCCAACCTCTCTGACTGATGCCTATGCCCTGGTCAAAATTCTTTCCACCCGCTATCACCTGCGGAAATTCCGCATGCTTGTCAATAAAGTCAAGCATAGCCAGGAAGGCAAAGAGGTATTTAGAAAATTAAGTTTAGTGACGGATCGGTTTTTGACCATTTCGCTCGATTATCTGGGATGTGTTCCCACAGATGACTATGTGACGATGGCCGTGGCTCAACAACGTGCGGTGTGCGATGTCTACCCGCGCGCTCCGGCGAGCCGGGCCTTTACCTCTTTGGTGAAGGTCCTCAATGAGTGGAGGGGAGATTGTTCCTGGCAGGGGGGATTTCAACTTTTTGGCCCTGCTGCCTTGGGAGCCACAAGAACTGTGACGGAAGGATAACGCATGAAACGTGGCGCAGTAACAACAGTGTCAGAAAGACCGGTTTCGGAAAACACAGCACCGTCGATTCCGACGAAGCTTTCGCTCTCCCCCCAGGAACGCGAAGCGCTGGTTCAGGAGTTTTTGTCGGTCATTAAATACATGGCGATGCGAATGGCCATGCGAGCCTCGAGCGGGCTCAATGTGGAGGATTTGATGAGCGCCGGAATGGTCGGGCTTCTGGATGCTCTGACGAAGTTCGATCCCTCGCGAGAAATTAAATTTCGAACCTATGCCGAGTTTCGTATTCGTGGCGCGATGCTTGACGAAATCCGTGCGATGGACTGGGTGCCACGGTCTCTTCGGGAGCGAATCGGGAAAATCCAACATGCGGCCAATGAATGGACAAAACGCAAAGGTCGGCCACCGACAGAAGAAGAGTTGGCGGAATCGTTAGGTATGCAGGCGCAAGAAGTGGATGAGACTCTCTTGCAAGCCAAAGGCGCTGTGGTGTTGAGTCTCGATGATTTGGGCTCCAATGATGAAGATTCCCATCCCATCTTGGATGCACTGGCGGATCGCGATCAACCATCGCCATTGGAGACCCTGGTGTCCGAGGATGCACGCCATGCCTTGGTTGATGCCATTGAGCGATTGCCTGAACGCCAACGTCTTGTGTTGACCCTCTATTACTTTGAGGAGCTGACGATGAAAGAGATCGGTGTCGTCTTGCACGTTACGGAATCCCGCATTTGCCAGTTGCATGCGCAAGCCATGATTCGTCTGAAAGCTCTTCTCCATACACGGCTCGGTCCGTAATTAATTTCTGTCTGTGAGGAAAGCCCTCTATGGGGAAGCCTGTAGGCGGTTTTGTCCATGGGGATCGTCCCTGCATCTTAACGGAGGTTTTACCCTGTGGACGTCATGGTCATGCCGCGTCCCATGCCGGGAACCCTTGTATCTTCGAACTATCGATGTCGCACATTGATGGTGGTGAGGGAGGCTCCCTGCTTCCCCATGAAGGGTCATCATCAGACTTGGGTTTGTGCCTATCCCGGGCAAAAGACACAAATATTTAACATTGTCCAAAGAATTCATTGAGAAAGATCATGCAACCGATGACGACCGGGAATGTCGCGAGTAGGGAAACCCTTACGGATAATTTTATCTATACCATTCTCATTGTGAATAATGAAAAAATTCTGCGGATGGTTGCCAAGAAGCAATTGGCCAAACTGCAGTGTAGATTATTAGAGGCCAGTAATGGAGACGACGCTCTGGCCCTGCTGGATCAGGAGCCGGTGGATCTTATCCTATCGGATTGGGTGATGCCCGGTCTTGATGGCCCCGGATTTTGTGAAGCGATTAAACAAGATGAACGCTACCGGACGATCCATTTCATTCTGATGACGGAATTGGACCACCCGACGCAGATTGCCGAAGGACTTAGTCGGGGGGCCGATAATTTCTTATCCAAAACCGCTTCCGGTTATGAAATTGTCGCCAGAGTAGGCGCGGGTCTTCGAGCTCGACAGTTGATGCTGGATCTAGAAAAAATCAATCGTTTGTTGTCGCAAAAGCAAGCGGAATTAAACTCTGAGCTCCGTTCGGCTTCCACCTTTGTTCGAGATCTCCTCCCGCGGACAGGGCAAGTGGTTCCCGGAGTTCAAGTGGAGTGGGAATTTTTGCCGTCCTCGCATTTGGGAGGAGATTTCTTTCAGGTCGCCCGATGGGGGGATGATCACCTTGGTCTCATGATGTTGGATATGTCGGGGCATGGGATCGGGCCCGCGTTACGGGCCGTGGCGTTATCTTTCTTTTTTAAGGAAGAACACATTGAACAAATGTTTCCCTCATACGATCCGGGCGGGATCCTGACGAGTCTGAACAAACAATATCCCATGAGCGATGACGGGGCGTATTTCACAATCTGGGTAGGGGTGTGGCAAAGCTCCACGCGCGTTCTTCGGTATGCGACTGCGGGACATCCCGGGGCCATTGTGGTGAAAAGAGACGGGCCTTCGGTTGTGTTGGGAGGGCGATCCTGGCCTATTGGATTTGCGGGTGATGAGGTGTATGGAACGGATTCCGTCATTGTGAATCCCGGAGACCGGATGTATCTTTTTAGCGATGGTATTTATGAAGTGATGAATTCTCAGGAAGAGATGTGGGGAAGACAAAGGCTTCAGAAAGCATTTGAAGAGTTTGCCGGTCAGCCGTTGCAGTCGGGATTGTCCCGTATTATTGAGGAGAGCCGGACATGGAATGCCCAAGCCGGCTTTGAGGATGACGTGGCCTTACTCGGAGTAGAGTTTTAGGGTGAGGAGAGACCTGAGGAGTGAAGCCAAAAGGGTGAAGCATAAGGCGCAGGGAGTATCTTTCTTCCGTGCTTCCACCCCTATGCTTTTTTTCCTCAAATTTCACGCCTGACCCCTCATGTTTCCTCGTTGTCGAGCTGACACGCATGAAAAACATATTTTCCCGTATCTTACTAGTGGACGACGATGAGTCAAACCTGGATGTTCTTGTTGAATGTCTTAAGGATGAACCCTATGAACTCGTTCAGGCACATAACGGCGAAGAGGCCTTAGCGGAATTACAACAGGACCGACAAGGGTTCCATGCCATGGTTTTGGATCGAATCATGCCGGGGATGAGTGGCCTTGATCTGTTGTCGCATGTGAAACGCGAGGAACACCTCCAATGGCTTCCGGTTGTGATGCAAACCGCAGCGGGATCGCCACAAGAAATATGCGAAGGGATTGAAGCCGGGGTCTTTTTTTATCTCATCAAGCCCTTTGATCAACGGTTGTTATTACGGATTGTGAGCGCAGCGGTGGAAGATGGATTGAAATGGAAACGGATATTCCGAAATCTTAGCCAACAGTCCCGGATTATTGAATTATTACAGCAAGGCCGTTTCCACGTTCGAACCATGGAAGAAGCCTATGATCTGGCTTTCTTGTTGGGGCGAGCCTGTCCCAATTCAGAAAAAGTCGTTTTCGGATTGAATGAATTGTTGATGAATGGAGTGGAGCACGGAAACTTGGGAATCGGTTTCGATGAAAAAACCGCCCTTCAGGCAAGTGGAACCTGGGAGGAAGAAATTCAATACCGGGTGGGACTTCCTGAGTACATCCATAAAGTGGTCGACGTACTGTTTGAACGGTGCTTGGATTGCATTCGGGTGACAATAACCGACCAGGGTTCCGGCTTCGACTGGCGGAGGTATGAACAGATCAATCCCGAACGAATTTTGGAAAGTCACGGACGGGGTATTGCGATGGCCAAAGCCTTAAGTTTCTCACGGGTTGAGTATCGGGGGAAAGGCAATCAAGTCGTGTGTGTCATCAAGACAGACACCCCGATCGGCGAGGAATGTATCTCAATTGGTTCTAAAACCTCCCGGACGGCTCACCAATTGGAAAAGGCGTGAGGAGTAAAATGTGAAAGTAAGGCATGAGGAAAAAATGATTTTCTCTGTCGGACATTCTTTTTTCCATCTTCTTTCACCGCGGGTTGTGGTCACAATAAAGGAATGTGGAGTCTTTCTAAAGTAGGGTCCTTTGGGTTCCGATAGGCCTGTTTGTCCCCTGTTTGTTGTTGACCATGCCAAGGGGGGCTCAGGCGGGAAGCTAAAGTATCAGGCCAGGAGAGTCGTTTGAATATTCACGTTTTTCCCCGAGAGATGAGAGGGTAACATGGAAGAAAGTCAAGTCATGCCAACGATTCCTGATGAGTCAATTCTCAGGCCTCTAGGCGATCTCACCATTTTTGAAGCAGCTCAATTTCATGCAGATCTGGTGGCCTTGCATCAACAGGAAGGGCCCCTCAAACTTGATTTAGGCGAGGTGACTTGTATGGATTCCTCCTGTGTACAGCTGATGGTGGCAGCGACCCGATCCGGGAGGGTCTCCGTGCAAGGGTATTCCAGTCGTATTCGTGACAAGTTTGAGCAAATTGGATTTGCACAGTTTCTCCCCACCCAGGAGTCGTAATACAGAGCCAATAAATGATGCAAATGATAATCATCGAGATTCAAAATGAGGTGACGTGTGAATGGTGATTGGATGGTATGCATGGGTGTAGTGATGGTCGGAACAGGGATCGGATATGCCTTGGGCGCCAAGAGCAGACAGACGCGTATCCACATGTTGGAAAAGCAACTTCAGGAAGGTATCCAGGCCCAGCGTCGCTGGCTGGAGAACTGGAAGGCCTTTTGCCAGTGTTTGGCCCCGGTGTTTCCGGTATTTGTGGGACAGATTAAGGCGGTCATTCAAGAAACGGGACAAGCAGCCGACGGCTTGATTCAGCGGTTTCAGGCAATTTCACGGAATGCCCGGGAGCAGGTAGAGGAAACCGAAGCGCTGTTAAATATGGCCGAGGGGCATGGCGGGAATGATGACTATACCGTCGATCGGATTCTTCATGACACACAAAAGACCATAGAAATGTTTGTCAATCAAGTCACACAGACGACCACGGTGACGCTCGCAACGGTAAGCGTGATGGAGCAAGCATTGGAAACCACTTCTCGAATTTCAGAAGTGGTGGAGGAAGTCGAATTCATTGCCGATCAAACACGCTTGTTAGCACTCAATGCGGCGATTGAAGCCGCACGGGCGGGAGAGCATGGACGGGGGTTTGCCGTGGTAGCGGACGAAGTGACGAAATTGGCGAATCGGTCCGCTCAGGCCTCAGAGCAAATTCGAACCCTCGCGACGACGGTCAAGGGTACAACCGAATCTGCAATGTCGGAACTCCAAGTGCTGGCCTCATTAGACTTATCGGAAACGGTAGAGGCTCAGAACAAAGTTCTGGAGATGATCAAGATTATGGGTCAAAAAAATGATGCCTTGAAAAAGAACGTTGGACACAATTCCGGGCGAACCAAAGAACTTGGAAAGGATATCGGACAGATTGTAATGTCCATGCAGTTTCAGGATATTACCCGCCAAAAATTGGAACATGTCTACCAACCATTGGAGCGAATTCATGCGCCCCTTCAAGCGGTGGTCAACGATACTGAAGGAATAGACATGATGCCCCAAGTGCTTGAAGAGATCCGGAATCTTGAACACACCTATACGATGGAGTCTGAACGCCTCACCATGGAGGCTGCCAGATCGGGGCAAGGGACGGTGATGGTCGGAACCGGTTCGGATGGAGGGGACAACATCACATTATTCTGAAGAAGCTAGGTGTGAAGGGTCAGGCGTGGAAAGGGGGTGTTTTTCTTCCGTCCCACCCCTGACGCCTTACGAAAAGATGGGTAGAAGCCGAACAATGGTGATCATACAGGGTCAATAATGAAATACACAGAACCAGAGTGAGGGAATGCTATGGGCAAGACAGTTTTAGTTGTGGACGATTCCGTCTCAATGCGTCAAATGGTGAGCTTTACGCTGACTGGTGCCGGCTATGAAGTGGTTGAGGCTGGAGACGGAAAAGAAGCCGTGGATAAACTCAATGGTGGAGCAAAGCCGAATTTGGTGATTACGGATTTGAATATGCCGAACATGGATGGAATTGCTCTGATTAAGGCAGTTCGGGGGATGCCCTCCCATAAATTCACCCCAATTCTGATGTTAACCACCGAATCATCTGAGGACAAAAAGAAGGAAGGCCAAAATGCAGGAGCAACTGGGTGGGTCGTGAAGCCGTTTAATCCGGAACAAATGTTAGCCACGATTAAAAAAGTATTGCCGGGGTAGGAGACATGAAGCGTATGGCGGGAAACATGAGGCGAAAGTTGAAGTGAAATTTGAAAAACCCACATAAGACAATGGATCTATGGAATGTGACAAAGTCACTTGTGGCTGATGTGTATAGAAGATCAAAAACTTATCCTGACCAAGAGAGATTAGGGCTTATCAATCAAATACGGGGAGCTGTAGTCAGTATTTCCAGTCATATCGCGGAACGTGGTGCGGCGGGACAGACATCAAAAGAGTGTATTCAGTTTTTTCATGCTTTTCAGCGGTCGGTAACCAAACTGGATACTCAACTGGAAATTGCCAAGCGACTTGGCTGGTTACAGGAAAAGGATGGGGATGGACTTGAGAATGGAATGAATCGAATGGATAAGGTGCCGAGTGGATTAATCCGGCATCAACAATCGTCCTGCCCTTCACGCGTCACCCCTCACGAAAGACAAATCCTCAGTCCATTCGCAAAGGAGTCGAATAATGGCGGTTGATCTCTCACGTTTTCAAGAGTCGTTTTTTACTGAATCCGCAGAACATGTGGAAACCATAGAATCCGGTTTGTTGGCGTTAGAGCAACGTCCGAAAGACCTGGACTTACTGAATCGAATTTTTCGGGGTGCCCATTCGATTAAAGGTAACGCGGGGATGTTTCATTTTACGGCCATTGCCGGGTTGACTCACAAAATGGAAAACATTTTGGATGATCTCCGGAATGAGAAAATGCCGGTGACCCCTCATGCCATCGATGTGCTGTTGCGGGGGTTGGACGGCCTAAAAAGTCTGTTGGATGCGGCGCAAGGGGGTGAGCCGCCAGATGAGACAGCCATTCAGGTCGTAGAAGCCGAATTGGAAGCCTGTCAAAAGGCATCGACGGCCCCTGCCCATGAGGAGTCTTCCTCCGAAACTGCTCCCAAGGGTCCTCCTCCTCAAACGGCGACTTGGCGAATGGTCCAAATTGATTGGAGTCCCCTACCTGAATTATTTCAACGAGGAATGGATCCGGCCCAAATTTTTAAAGAACTTCATGAGTTGGGCATGGTGAAAGTGCTGCAAGTAAGAACTGATGGTCTTCCTGCTTTGGAAACTCTCGATCCAGAACGCTGTTATCTCAGTTGGACCGTGGAATTGGAAACCGATGCATCTATCGGTCAGGTCGAAGAGGTGTTCGCATTTGTACGGGACGGGAGTGAATTGACCATCATTGATCGTGCTCCGCAACAGGCAGAACGCTATAAACGAGTGGGGGATATTCTGGTAGAAGAAGGGGTGGTGACTCCGGAGCAAGTAACCGAAAGTCTGGGCAAGCAAAAGCCTCTTGGCGAAATTCTGGTGGAAGAGAAAAAGGCGTCTCCCCAACAAGTCGATAAGGCCCTTCAAAAGCAGCAGCAATTGAAAAAGAATGAAGGAGCATCAATTCGGGTCGATACGGAAAAAATCGACAAATTGATCAATCTGGTTGGAGAATTGGTGATTACCCAATCGATGATTACGGATCTCAGCGAGAAGTTCTCCATCGATCAGCTTTCCATTCTCCAGGAACGGATTACCCAATTGGAACGCAATACCCGGGAGATCCAGGAACGGGTCATGTCCATTCGGATGATGCCGATCGGCAGTGCATTCCACCGGTTCCCACGGTTAGTTCGGGATCTCGCAGGGAAAAGTGGTAAGCAGATTCAACTGGTCATGTCCGGAGAGGAAACCGAATTGGATAAAACGCTGATTGAGGCGATTGGCGATCCGCTCACCC
>BQIZ01000113.1 GCA_021604365.1 Nitrospirales bacterium | reverse complement strand
ATTTGAGAATTGGTATGCCACCTCCATATTCGATTCTCCACAAATTGGATGGCTGATGTTCAGCCTTGGTTGTTTCGGCCTTCTGATGATAGGGATTTGGCCCACGCTGCTGTATTCTCTTCTCTGGGTGAGCCCGCTTCTAATCATGTTAGGAATACAAATAATTCGGAGGGTTCCAACCATCTTGTCCCCATTGGCGAAAGGAAACTGGAGTCCCGCGATTCTTTCCGCTCTGGCAGCCCTGGTCTGTGGAGGATTTTGGGAGATGTGGAATGCCTACAGCCTAGTCCATTGGGAATATTCAATTCCCTATGTCCACACACTTCAGATAGGGGAAATGCCCATCCTCGGGTATGCGGGCTATTTGCCGTTCGGCCTGGAATGTCTGACGGTCGCAGGCTTTTTTCTGGGAAATCAGAATTTCCGTAGTGAAACCTATGCAGAAATTCCATCCCCATAAACCGTTCAAACGCCCTGATTGTATTGACTAAAATGCCGGCCTGTTATTCTACAACATGGTTTTCTTTTGACACCCTAACCTCTCTCAACAATATGTAATGGGAGTTGAGGAAGGGGAGGAGATAGCAAACAATGAAGTCGCTTTTAAGGAAAGCGTTTTGCCCATCTTGTGGTAGCCCTTTCGGTAATTTTCTGGTTTTTCAGATGATGGCCGCACCAGAGAGTTTTGTCTGGTGCCGACACTGTAGACATATAATTTATTTATCCGGTTTAGTCTATTTTTTGTTTATAACGACTTCATTAATTGTTTGGATAGTGATAGTCGTGACTACCATGCTAATTTTTCATATTTTCCTTTCTTCTGCCGCTGAGTGGATAAGAATTATTCTGCTTATCGTAGGCGGGATTGGTGGATTTATCATTAGCGAAATTATAGGTTCCCAAGTCATTTTACGATGGATAGCCAATCAGAAAGAATGAAGTCTCTTAAATACCCCCAAAAAAACGTTGAGCTTTTCACTCTCCTTCGACTACCGCGTCGAACTCGACGCTCAGGGAGCACAAATTATTGCCAACTGATGCAGGCCGTATCAGGCTGTTCCTTCTGAGGCTTTCGAAGAATGATTCAATACTATTCCAAACCCGTTTTCAGGTTCACGAGGATATTCATACTCTTGGGGCTAAGACCCACAGAAAGAAATTGAACGGTTTCTTATGAAAAAATTTCACTCGACTCCTGGCGCATCCATCCACAAACCTTCGTTCCTTCCTCCGGCGATCGAACCCGCTTCCACTTCAACCGCGGCCATCATCGGTTCATTTTCCAAGGGATCGATGACCTCTCCACGACAGGTCCGGACGTGGACAGCATTTAAAAAGGAATACGGGGGACTGACAACAGACGCTCTCTCCTCCCACTGCATCAAACAGTTCTTTAATAATGGAGGAAAGGCCATTTGGGTGGTACGCATCGGAACGAGACCGCTCAAAGGTGTGTCCCCATTTCTCAAAGGCCTTTCCCTTCTCGATG
This sequence comes from Nitrospirales bacterium, assembly GCA_021604365.1. Taxonomy (GTDB): domain Bacteria; phylum Nitrospirota; class Nitrospiria; order Nitrospirales; family UBA8639; genus Nitrospira_E. The sequence goes on along the minus strand of BQIZ01000113.1, from coordinate 11,203 downwards.
GAATCAGGGATTTCAATATTTTGTGCATTCCTCAAACCGAACAGCTCCCGGATGCCCATGCGGCCAAAGTCATGCAAGCAGCCATTGCCCTTGTTGCCAAATACCGTGCGATGTATTTCCTGGATGTCCCCCAACGCGATGCCCCCCGACAAACGGTTAGGACTTTGACAACCTGGTTTCATCAGCAATCAGGTGTTCACCATCCGAATGTGGCCATGTACGTTCCACGTGTCCAAGTCCCCCAGTCCCTTAAGAAAGCACCTCTGCACATCCCCGCCAGCGGAGCCATGGCTGGGGTATGGGCCAGGACCGATCAACAACGAGGAGTATGGAAATCCCCGGCAGGAATGGAAGCCATCCTTCATGGCGTTCAGGGTATCGAACAGACACTGACGCAGTCGGAAATGGGGCAACTCACTAAGCTTGGAATCAATCCAATCCGGCAAACATCTCCGTCACAGTTTGTCGCATGGGGTGCAAAAACCCTGTCATCCAACAGAGAATGGCAAGATCTTTCCGTCCGTCGTCTGGGATTGTTTCTGGAATTAAGCATACAACAGGGATTAGAGTGGGTGGTGGGTGAACCAAACGACGAACCTTTGTGGACTCACATTCGCCAAGCAATTGAAATATTTCTCCAATCACTCTTCCGGCAGGGGGCCTTTCAAGGGCAAAAAGCCCAGGATGCCTATTTTGTCAAATGCGGGCGGAATACCATTTCGGCCTCTGACCAGACGGCCGGCATCGTCAACATCATGATAGGGTTCGCTCCAATTAAACCAGCTGAATTTATGATTCTTAACATCCAACAGAAAGCCAAATCTTTCGGCCAAGTGTGATTCCCCTTTTTCACGGGAAGTGCGGAACCCCTGTTTTTTTAGGTTCGGGACCATGAGAAATAACGGTGCTTGCCCCAACAGGATTCAGGCGGCAATCTCAACCGAATCCCCTACCGATAAGGCAAAACCAAACAGTCCCAAATAGTGCGCGGTAAAGACGACCCGCCTTGAAGCATACCCTTCGGTATGAAAATGTTCAGAAACGAAGAATGGAAACCAGAAGCTGGTGGTAATGAAGACTCGTGGGTAGGCTTGCTGATCGGAGTTGGAACGCCACACAGTATAGGGGGCATCGACAGTATCCAAAGCTCGACGAACGTGATCTTGCCCCGGCTCCAATTTCAGAAAAAACGGCTGGCTCGACATCATCACGTGGGAGTATCAGAACGTGGCATTCTCAAGACAGGCGGCTTGACTGGACACATTGGACACGTACCCGACAATCACCGCCACCAACAACACGAGGATCTTACCACACATTCTGATTCATTCTTTCTCGATGCGTATTGGTTTTAGATATTCTTAGAAGCCCAACTTTTCCCAACCCATGCCAGCTCATGCCAAAGGAGGCTCTCCTCAGAAAGATCTCTCAATTGTAACGGTCAGATGAGAAAAAACTTGATGGGGATTAATTGAAAATCCAGGTGAGGAACAGAGGTCGAAGTTCACTATCTACGGAGTAACGACTGACAAATCCCTTGCATATCCAATGGAAGGTCCACTGAATATTCCTGAACTATCCCGGATACGGGATGCTGAAATCCCAGTGTGCGTGCATGAAGCATCACCCGGGGAATGTTGATTTCCGTAACCTCGCATACTTTCTGACCGCCATACGCCTCATCTCCTAAAATCGGGCATCCTAAAGACGCCAGATGAACGCGAAGCTGATGTGTCCGCCCGGTGCGTGGTGATAACGTCACTTGTGAGGCCAGGTCCCCAAATTTCCTCACGATCCGATATTCCGTGACGGCCCGTTGTGGTTGCGCGGTATTGGATGAAACCTTTTTCGGTTCTCCCCGATCCCGACCGATGGGCAACTCGATCACTCCCTGCTCATCCCAGGGTGCGCCCCAGACGAGTGCCTCGTAGATTCGAGCGATCGAGTGGGCTTCAAACTGTGCCGCGAGCGTACGATGGGCATGATCGGTCTTGGCGACCACCATCACTCCGGAGGTATCCTTATCCAGTCGATGCACCAGTCCTGGTAGTGCCGTTTTTCCAATGGACATTTCTGCATCGACTTGGTTTGGAAAATGGGCCAACAGCGCATTGAGCACTGTGCCCGCCCAGTTCCCTGACGCGGGATGCACCACCGCTCTCGCAGGCTTGTTCAGCACCAGGAGGACTTCATCTTCGTGAAGAACTTCCAATGGCATTGCCTGCCCGTTGACCAGGAGCGGTCCAGGCTGAGGAACATCCATCGTAATGTGATCGCCTGGTTGAATGGTGTGGCTCGGTTTGACCATCCTGGCATTGACACGGATCCGTCCCAACTCGATCAAACGCTGCAAGCGTGAACGAGACATATCCCGTTCACGGTTAACCAAAAATTGATCAAGGCGTTTGCGGGTTTCACCCGCCGTCACGACAAATTCAGAAATCATAGGAGTCGATCAGAATTGGTGAACGAGTGGAAGGTCGGACGAGTGGCTATGGGCACCATGCAAAGGCCGATTAGTCCACCAGTCGTACGCGGTCACCGCAGCGGATCATACCGCCCTGCGTGACTGAGGCATACACCCCAACATTGCCGGAATTGTGTTGGACAGCGGTACGAAGAATTCCTGTGTCCTTTGGAAGGCCTCCTTGCGCTAATGTCGTCATCACACAACGACCGCAGGAGCCGGTGATCTTCAGGCGCACCTCGTCCCCGATACCCAGCGTATGATCGATCCAGGCTTGTTCGATAAACCCTTCCTGTCCATCCCCTGCAGATTCCACCACCAGGTTCGGACGAAATCGCGGCTCCTCGAAACGCCCTTCCGGATACGCACCACGAAGCTGGTTGAGGGTGGAGGTGGTCAGTAGATGCACCATGGCAGCATCGAAAAACGTGCCGGCCGGAAGCGAGAAATCCGTCACCGTGTCCCGCTTCTCCCGGCCATCCATATCGGGCCAGTATTCTTCCGACTGGGCCATCCAGGTTCCAGCCATGGCTGATTGAACTCCGGTCACCCGGCCCCCTTCAATGACTGCCAGTGAGACCTCGCGATTCAGGGCTTGAGAGAGGACCTGAGACAAATCCTTTTGCTCGCTGGTGACAATCGTGCCATCAGGCAAAGTGATGCGGACGCGAGGCACCATATCATTGTCACTGACCGCCTCTATGAGGCTCGCCTGAAAGGCAAACAGATTCGGCCATTTTTTGGGATTTTTGGCGGTGGCCACTTTGCCATCGCCCCCATCCAGAATGCCATAGACCCGATCTCCTTGAAGTCCGTGGGCGGTGACCTGAGCAAGGGATAAGGCCTCTCCCCTCATCGACTTGACTGGATAGCGCCACAACGACTGAACGACTCCCATTTCGGTTTGCGAAACATTCCTCACGTTGAATTCTCCTTTTTGAATAGTAACCTCCCGGCACGATGACATAGCCATTCACAGAATCGCTAACTCTGAAGCAAGGCTCCTAGTGCTCTCTATAAGCACAAGCCAGGGTCCTTGGGAGGATGAGGCACATCCCCCCAAAGAATATAACAGAACTAATTACCCCAGGTAGAGTTATGGAATTTCGACAATATCGGACTTCATGGATCCGAGCAACCCGAGTAGCTCCTTCTGTTCCGCTTGCGGAACTTTGAATGTATCGAGGGCAGCAACCAGGTCCTCCACCATAGCCGTAAAGTCGGCATTGCTGATGCGCATGCCCGCATGCGTCGTCTTCATATCCCTGCCCGTATAGGTGCAGGGTCCACCAGTGGCTCCACAGACTTGATCCACCAGATGTCCCTTCAGTTTCGGGATATCGGTAGTGGCAAAGCGACCGTTGATACGCTGATCCTCAGCAACATTGCCGACAAATTCATCGATGACGGCTGTGATAGCCGGCTTTCCTCCTAACCGGTCGTACAACGATGCCGTCACCTTTTCTGCCGGGGGTTCAACCGTTGAACAGGCAACCCCACTCAGGAACAGCCCGACAGCTAACCCGAAATACAGACCCTTCACACAGACACGCATACCATTTTCTCCTTTCGTTGCTAACTGAGAGCCGGTTCAGACGATTTATCGCAATCCGTCTCACTTCTGTTATTAAGTCCTTCGGGTTAAAGACTGGCTTTCACATCACCCATGGACGCACCAAAATTCACGTGAAACACCTGCCCCTCTAACACCAGCGCCGGAACAGACTTCACCCCTGCCGTTTCGGCCTCACCCACCCGATCGGGTTTTTGCGCAAAGTGCACGATTTCCAGATCGTATTGCTGACGATCAATGGCCTGAGTCACCATCGTCTCCGCAGACACACAGACCGGACACCCTGCATGATAAAATACGGCTTTCTTCATAACCTGCCTCCTTTTGAAAAATGTAAATTAGTATTGAGTCGAAACTAAATGGAATTTAGCAGCGACACTTTCATTTGTCAAATCTGTATCGAGGCGATACAATTGTCCTATGAGCGCCCAAGAAGCCAATGAGGTCTTAGAGCGATTGTGCAACCTGCAACGGATGGAGGCACGGGCGTTTGGTCTGCGTTACGGATTACAGCCAGTGCAGATGGAAGCCCTCACATATCTGACGCAATGCAATCGCTATTCAAATACGCCGCAAGCCGTGGCGGAGTATCTGGGACTCACGAAGGGAACCGTCTCACAATCGCTCAAGGTTTTAGAGCAGAAGGGATTCCTGCGGAAGCAGGCGGATAATGAGGACAAACGAATCGTACGTCTTGCGCCGACCACTAAAGGGAGCAATCTCAGTAAAAAGGCCCTTCTCGCCAGAAGCCTGGAACCGGCACTGGCGATGACCGATTCACTAAAAATCGCTGAACTGACTTCTGCTTTGCGCTCAATCTTGCGAGGCATGCAGCAGGCCAATGGACGAAAAGCCTTTGGTGCCTGCCACACCTGTCGTTTCAATGAAGATCATGAGAAGAACGGGTATGTCTGCGGTTTGACACGAGAACCGTTAAGTGTGCAAGACATTCAATTGATCTGCCGCGAGCACCAATATCCGCATTAGCGCCAGTTGCGCCACATCATCTACGACGCTCTCCACACAGACAGATGACCGAACCCACATCCTCTCCTCTCTTGTGTGCAAAGCTTTAAATGCTTCCTGTCGCGCTCGCTTATTTTTCGGTTATTCGGAAATCGTCTTGTACAGTTTGACCGGGGTCCGTTTTTTCCGCATGCGAATATTGAGCATTTCCACCGTGACGGAAAACGCCATGGCAAAATAAATATAGCCCTTCGGGACATGCACCTCGAACCCTTCCACCATCAGGGTCACACCCACGAGAATGAGAAATGAGAGGGCAAGAACTTTGATGGTCGGATGCTCATCGACAAAATCTCCAATCGCTTTTGCAGCCATCAGCATCACGAGCACGGCCAGGATAATGGCGATCGCCATGAGAGAAATCTGATCAACCAGACCGACCGCCGTAATGACTGAATCCAGTGAAAACACAATATCCAAAACCGCAATCTGGACGAGAACCATTCCCAAGCTGGCCGCCACAGTTGCCTGCCCGCTCGCTTCTTCCAGCCCTTCCAGACTGTTATGGATTTCATGCGTCGCTTTTGCCATGAGAAACAGTCCACCGCCGACCAGAATAATATCGCGCCCTGAAATCGCCTGGGTGAACACTGTCACTAACGGTTCGGTGAGTCCCATGACCCAGGAAATTGAAAACAGCAATCCCAGGCGCGCCACCATGGCAAGGCCAAGCCCTGCTCTTCTGGCAAACACCCGCTGACTCTCGGGAAGACGTCCAACCAGGATGGAGATAAAGATAATGTTATCGATCCCCAGGACAATTTCTAACGCGGTTAACGTGCCTAATGCGATCCATGCTTCAGGACTTGTCAGCCATTCAAACATCAGATTCTCCTCTTTTTTCTTATGACCATCGAATGTGTTGAGCAATAGCAGTATTCCTGCACGACGTTACACAACCGTACAGGATCCGCAGGTATGAACATGCGGGCTTTTTTCATAGGGTAGATCTTGATCACTTCTTGGTTCGTAAACAGGAAACATTGCTGACGGGTCTTCTCACGATGAGCTGTCCTAAGCTTGACATTCTCGAAAACCGTCCATAGATGACACGATAGAGCCCCACATTCAGCATGAGAGATATTTGGAAATATTAATATATAAATTAACTAGTTACGAGATTCACACTCGACTCAATTTGAGTGTGTCTCTGCCCGACCACCATCCTTGACACCTCGCATGTCGTCATGTAACCATTGGTTACATGACGCCTGAAACCTTCAAGCACATTCGGCAACGCCTCGGTTTAACCCAAAACCAACTCGCTGAACGCCTCCGCACCACCCGCATGACCATTACCCGCTATGAGTGCGGGATGCGCCGGATTCCTGGAGTGGTCGAAGCCATCCTCTCCCACCTGGACTCCCCGACACAAATTCCCATGGCCGGGATCGTCGCCGCCGGCAACCCGATTGAACCCATTCCCCAAACCGAACTGGTGGAGGTTCCACCCTCCATGCTGCGAACGGGAGATAATTTCGCGTTACGCGTGAAAGGTGAATCGATGCGGGACGAAGGCATCCTCCCCGGCGACCTTGTGATTGTACACAAGCAAAAAATGGCGCGAAATGGACAAACCGTGGTCGCGCTGGTGAATCAGGAGGCGACGATTAAGAAATATTACAATAAAGAAGGACAGATAAAGCTGCATCCGGCAAACGCGACCATGACTCCGATTCTGCTGACTCCGCAGGACGAATTTGCGATTGAAGGAGTGGTGATCGGAGTCATTCGGCATTGTGGCTAGATGAAAAATAATGGATCGTCAGATTGTCTGTTTATGTATTCCTCGATTCGAAGTGGCCCTGGCGCGCCTCGATACCCCCTCTTTACGCACCAGACCTGTCGCCGTGGCTTCCGCGCATACGTCCCGCGCCATCATCCATGAAGTTTCCCCCGAAGCCGAAGACGCCGGAGTGATACCGGGACTTCCGGCCGACCGGGCCAGACGACGCTGTCCCTCACTTCGACTCGTGCCTCCCAACCCTGCTCGTGTTGCCCAAGCCCATCATGCCCTCGTGTCGTTCATGACACCGATCGCACCAATTTGGGAGTCGTTTAGGCCGGGACATTTTTATTTGGATTTGACCGGGACCACTCGACTCTTTGGCCCAACCTGTGACACCACGATGCGCTTAGAGCGCGATGTCACATCACGGCTTGGGCTCCAAGCCGTCGCCGGCATCGGAACCAACAAACTTGTCGCGCAAATGGCCAGTTCCATCCTCACGCCGCCTCAACTCTGTGATGTCCGGGCAGGCTCCGAACAGGACTTTTTATCGCCTTTACCGGTCTCAATCCTCCCCGGCCTGCGAGGCCCTGGAGGGACCGCCCTCCAGACACGTTTGGCCGATTTGAATCTGCAGACCATCGGCGATGTGGGCGACGTGAGATTGGAAGCCTTGGAAGCCGTCTGCGGTCGATGGGGCCATCGGCTCTACCAGTGGGCACGCGGGATTGATTTCTTGCCGGTCGTGGCTCCTGAGACCTCGCTATCGTTGACCCATTCCTATCGCTTTGAGCCTGATACGATTGACCAGGACCGACTCCTTGGAGGCCTGTCATGTCTTCTGGATGCTCTCTGCCATGATCTACGTCGGCAACAGCGCCTGTGTCATCGCCTCAGACTAACGCTACTCTCTAGTGATCAGCTCATGGTTCACCATTCATCTGTCTTATCCACACCCACACATTGGGAGGTTGATATGTTTCCATCAGCTCAGACCTTATTCCGTCGTTGCTTCCAACGACGCGTGCGTGTGCGCTCACTGACCATTCGAAGCAATAGCTTTCGTCCCCCACCCGAACAACTGTCGCTCTTTCCATCACAGGATCAGAAAGAACCTCAGTCACCACCCCGTCCCCATCGCTTGGCATTAGCCCTTGATCGTTTGCATACCCGGTTCGGCATGAAAGTCATTCAATGGGGACGCTCACACATGGCCACTCGTTTAGATTAAATATCTGAATCTTGAGAAATTCCCTAGCGATGCTCTCGCCTATTTGGCGAGAGCATCGCCTTTTTTGTGGTATTGCTTAACATGAAAAATAACCCATGGATAATAGGGTTCTTTAATTTTTAAATACTAAAAACTAAACAATAACATTAGCTATAAAGTTATACACAGACAGAAAAAATAAAGCCTTACTTTCATCAACAAGTTATCAACACGCACATAAAGTAAAGAGATACTTTAACTGAAAACGGCGTGCGATTCATCGTCGAAGCCCTACTTCTCATGTCAGCCTTTGTCCATCTACACGTTCATTCGGAGTACTCCCCAATGCAAGGAGTGTCCACACTGGAAGCCTTGTGCCAGACGGCAAGTGGACAGGGAGCCGAGACACTCGCCCTGACCGATACGAACGGACTGTACGGCGCCATTCGCTTTATCGAGGTCGCCCAGGCCCATGGCTTACGCCCGATCCTGGGAGCCGAACTGACCCACAACCGGCACCGCGCCGTACTCCTGGTCAAAGATTCTTTTGGCTACACCAACCTCTGCCGCCTGCTCTCCCAACGCCATTGCGATGCTGCTTTTGACGGCATCGCCTCGGTTCAGGAGTACCGCCAAGGACTGATCATTCTCTCTGATGACCTTCCCGCACTGACGGCCTGGAAACGTCACTCACCTAAAGATCTGTACGTAGAGCTCTCGCCTGGCGCACTCATGCACCAGGCCCTGGCCTTTAGCCGCCGCACACACATTCCTCCCGTCGCGACCAACCGGGTGCATTTCGTGACCCCGCAGGAGTTCCCCCTCCATCAAATCCTTCGCGCGATCGCCTTGAACACGACTCTCTCTCAATTGCCGCCGGACGCCTGCTGTGCACCCAACCATTGGTTGATGCCGCCTGCAACACTAGCTCCACAGTTTCCCCATGTGCCTCACGCGATGGCCAACACCTGGAAGATCGCGCAACAGTGCCAGACCGAGTGGTCGTTCAAAGAGACGATTTTTCCGAGTTTTCGCCAGCTCTCCGACCCACATGCCTTCACCCTGCTACGCGAGAAAACCTATGACGGGGCCCGATGGCGGTACGGCTCACTAACATCGGCCGTAACCGATCGGATCGAACGCGAGTTGAGCGTCATCCGGGATAAAGGCTACGCCCATTATTTTCTGGTAGTCGACGAGATTGTCCGCCAGGCGCCTCGCACCTGTGGCAGAGGATCGGCCGCGGCATCCATCGTGTCCTATTGCCTGGGCATTACCCATGTGGATCCCATCCGTCACAATCTGTTTTTTGAACGCTTTTTGAATCCCGGGCGTCACGATCCGCCGGATATCGACGTGGATTTTCCCTGGGACGAGCGCGACCGCATTATAGATTTTGTCTTCGCGCGCTATGGCAGCCGGCAGGCCGGCATAGTGGCCAATCAGAATACGCTCGCGCTCCGAGCGGCCGTGCGGGAAGTCGCTAAAGTCTATGGCATGCCTCCGTCGGAAATTCAGCAGATGAGTCGACTGCTGACCCGTCTCCCGCTCACCGACTTTCCAGCTCAACAGTCCTCCGCATCCCCTTGCATTCAATCAGGAACCCGGCAGTCTTCCCGCCCTCACAGCAGCCGAGAAAATGGAAAACCTCGCGCTTCCCCCCCCACAACGTCTTCAACACCACCTAATGGCAAAAGACCACATTCACCCCTTGATGGAGCCTCGGCGTTCACCCATTTGCGCGAGCCATGGCCGAAAATTGTCAGACTTGCTCTTCAACTTCAGGGACGCTTCCGTCACCTGTCGCTGCATTGCGGGGGCATCGTGATTGTCCCTGACGATCTCCGCCGCTATGTACCGGTGGAAGTGGCGGCAAAGGGTATTCCGGTCATTCAATGGGAGAAAGATCAAACGGAGGATGCCGGCCTGGTTAAAATCGATCTCCTGGGCAATCGATCCTTAGCCGTCATTCGCGATGCTCTTGCGGCAATTGCTGAACATACCGGCCGACACATCGACTATGCCACCTGGGACCCGTTAACCGATCACCGGACACAACAGTTCATTCAACGAGGCGAAACGATCGGGTGTTTTTATATCGAATCGCCCGCCACCCGCCTGCTCCTGAGAAAACTCTGGACAGGCATGCCCGCCGATCAGCGCGCGCGCGCCGACGTCTTTGAGTATCTGGTCATCGTCTCATCATTGATTCGTCCAGCCGCGAACCGGTTCATTCAAGAATTTGTCCGGCGCGCGCATGGCGGTGCTTATCGTCCCTTGCATTCGTTAGTGGAAGACGTGCTCGTGGAAACCCACGGCATCATGGTGTATCAGGAAGACGTCACCAAAGTGGCTATGGGCCTGGCGGGGTTTTCCATAGAGGATGGCGATCAACTCCGGAAAATCCTCAGCAAGAAGCATAAAGAACGACGGCTTCGTGATTATCAACGCCAGTTTATCGACGGCGCGCGGGCGCGCGGTGTGGATGCGCGAACGATCGAACGGGTATGGAAAATGACGATGAGTTTTGCGGGCTATAGCTTTTGTAAACCCCATTCGGCCAGTTATGCGCAGGTGTCATGTAAGTCAGCCTTTCTCCGTGCCCATTACCCTGCTGAATTCATGGCTGCCGTCATCAGCAATCAGGGTGGATTTTATTCCACCTTCGCCTATGTATCAGAAGCCCACCGGATGGGGCTGACCGTTCTCTCCCCGGACATCAATGCCAGCGCATGGGCATATGAGGGAGCGGGAACGACCATTCGCATGGGCTTCATGCAAATCAAAGGCATCGCACGAGGATTTATTGATCGGCTTCTCGAAGAACGCCATCGCCACGGCCTGTTTCAGTCGTTGCATGATTTTCTGTGTAGGCTCGACCCCGAGCCGGCACAAACGCGTCTATTGATTCTGGCAGGTTGCTTCGATGCCATTGCCGGTGAGGTCACTCGCCCCGGCCTCCTCTGGCGCGTCTACGCCGATCATCCAACCGGCGGGATCTCCTCACCCGGAGCAGTGACACCACACGCCACCCCACTGTTGCCTGCGACCCGTCTGCTCCCGATTCCCCACGAATATGCCACAGATCGGCTGATCCAGCATGAGATTGAGCTCTTCGGCTTTCCGCTCCGTTGCCATCCGTTGACGCTCTACGCGAAACACTTACAAGACCTGCAGATCACCCGCGCGACTGAGATG
>BQIZ01000112.1 GCA_021604365.1 Nitrospirales bacterium | reverse complement strand
CATGGCGCGGTCATAATGCTGTCCCGTATGGATGAGGCGGAAACCCAATACCCCTCCCCGCGCCTCAGCCGCTTTGAGCGCATCAATGATTGGCGCAATCTTCATAAAGTTGGGTCTGGCCCCGGCGATCAGGTCGATTCGCTTCATTATGAGCCCAAGAGGAATACGCAGGCATCCAGCATGAGGCAGGGCCTCCATTTAAGGGAGGCCTCCGTCATACTGGTTTTCTGATGTGATAGGAGAAGAAGTTTAAAGTTCGTGTATCTGTTCATAGGAATTCTGTGTTTGTCATGATTTCGCTCGCTCTGTCATCTTCTACCTGGGCCCAGACCCTTCGCCCGCCGGCTCAGGATGACAAGACGGCGGATGCCCGACTGAACATGTCTGGCATAACGAACGTGACTGTCTGCCTGCTCTGCCATTTTAGTTGATTCTCCCTATCCGAATGGATTCCAGGGACAATAAATTGATTCTGCCAGATCAGCGCACGTAGCGCTATATATAGGTGAAGGATTTATGGGCCAATGTTATCCCCGCCGGTCGTCAGCGGGGAGCCATCGGAGTGGGCCAAGATAGATGCCCGATGCCGCATGTCCGGCAAAACGGCCATGGAATGGCTACATGAGATCTGTCATCCTTTGGAAAAAGCCTAAACACAAACTCTTGCCCGCCCCAACGAGAACGAAGGCATCTTGAGGGAATGGAATCGAATGAAGACAGAAAATTAATCCGTGAATGAAGAAGAACTGCACTTCGCGGAGGATGTGTTGATTAGTGAAACCACTGGAGAGTTTTTCAGTCCCTCCTGAAGTGGATGCCTGGCCTGAAACCCAAAGAGCGCTTTCGCCCGGATGACACACACGACGCGGGGTTATCCCGACCTCAGCACCAACATCGAGTCATTTGAGTCTTGAATAAAGGATTGAATTCTGGCCACCCGTGAACGCAACAGCTCGGCGACAGCCCTCGTGCTGGCATTTCCAATTGATAACCAAATGACCTTTGGCGGTGCGCCATAGACAAACGCACGTTGCCGAAAGTCATTATCCTTGGGCACAATCGCAAAGCCATGCTTCTTCGCGTTATCCCAAATGGAAGCATCGGTGATTCCGCGCATCCCTAGCGTTTCAAGGTGCGTGCAAAGTGGGAACTCACCTGCAAGGAGATTGATGAGTCTGGGACTCAAATTTTCATCGAAAGGAAGTTTCACTCGTCGGTGGAAACAGCAAGCATCCGTTCTCGAGCTGCTGCAAACTCAAGTGTCGCGCGAAGATCCTGGCGAGAGAGACTGGGAAAATCCTGGAGAATTTCATCTTCAGACATATCACCAGCTAAGTACTCCAGAATGTCGTACACGGTAATCCTGGTCCCTTTGATACAAGGCTTCCCTCCACGTATGGCAGGGTCGATAGTAATCCGATCTTCGTAACTCATAGAAGTACCTTACCCCCGTGGTCCAAAAAAGCTCAATATCTGAAATCAGAATGGAAGGATCGCACGGTCTATTATTCACGCCGGTTATTCATAAGCCGTCGTTTATGCCACCAATGCCGTCTCTCAACACATCTCTGTTAGCCTTTCACCTCACGATTCCATGTCCGGGCTTCGACGGACTAGATCCCGGACACCACCAGAATGCTCATCACTGAAAAGGCTCTAAATAAAACTGACTCTATCCTAACTGCACTTCCCGAAGGGCATGCCGATTGGCCTGGAACCACTGGATGGTTTTCCTGAGATTCTCCTGGAGCGCATGCCTAGCTACAAACCCAAAGAGCGCTTTCACCCGAGAGACATCCAGCCAGCGGCGCGGTTGTCCATTGGATGAGGTGAGCATGATTCGGCTCATTGTGCATCTCCCCTTTTGGGGCCTCAGGATACAGTCGCAACCAGTGTCCAAATTTATGAGACCACTACACTTGAGTGCTCACATATCTCCAACATGTTACCCTGATGCCACATTCCAGGAGAGAATAAACATGGCTTCTCATACTCTCACCACCAAAAAAATGCAGGATTACCGGCGTCGGCTCAGAGCTGCAGGATTACGCCCTATTCAGATTTGGGTGCCTGACACACGATCAGCGGATTTCGCCAAGGAAGCCCGTCGCCAATCCCTCTTAGTCAGCCGACACGAATCTGAAAAGGAGACACTTGATTTCATTGAAATCGTCGCCGACATGTCCCCACCCCAATGAAACGCGGCAATCTTGTTATCGTATCGGCACCAGGAGACTGGCGACGGGAACGCATGGCTCAACACATTGGGCAAGTCAACGATGAAACCCTGATTCGCCTCAATCGCAGTTTAGCGTTATTCATCAGGTTAGCATCCTAGCACGAGCGTCGCGTTTCGGCGGGTGTGCAAAACGGAATCTTCACTGCGAAAAGACTACTGTCATCCTGCTCCATTCTCGGCAACGCTCAGGACAGGGGCCCCGAAGGATCTGACTGCGTCGTGGCATTGTCACCCCGGGCACAGATCCTTCGCTGCGCTCAGGATAACAAGGGAGTTGCGCCTCAGCGGGAGTTTCCCTGGGTTCGGCGAAGCAGCTACGAAGGCTGGAAGCGCCTCCGCGTCAGTTAACGAGGGTGTCCCACCCAACAAGGAAAATTTCGAAAATTATTTGGAATGCCTCTATTCATGAGGGCTAGAGTGGGCCACGTATTCATCCCACAGACTGTGGGATTAACAATCCGACCCTGGACGTTCACCTTCTTCAGCTGTCATTTCTGCTTAGGATGCTGAGCTGGAAACGGCCATGGTTTCTTCAGGAGATTCCGGGGACCATCCTCCACCCAACGCTTTATAGAGTTGCACCACCGACACCAAATGCAGCCGATGGGTGGACGTGAGCTCAAGTTCGGACACGAACAAATCTCGTTTGGCGATAAGCACATCAACATAACTGGTCAGGCCGCCTTTATAACGAAGATCGGCCAAACGCAATGCCGACCGGAGAGCCGTCACCTGTTCCTGCTGAGCTATCCGTTGAGAATCAGCCGTGCGCACCGCCACCAGGGCATCCTCCACTTCTTTAAATGCCACAAGAATGGTTTGCTCGTAATGCGCCAAGGCCTGTTTCGCCTGAGCTACTACAGCCTCTTGCTGAAACCCCAGAATTTGCGCATTGAGCACCGGACCGGCAAGTCCCAGGCCGGCTTGTCCAAATTCACTGCCGGAACTGACCAGACTTGAAAGTTGGGGGCTTGCGAGGCCAAGAATACCCGTAATCGAGAACTTGGGAAACCGTTCCGCTTTGGCAACACCTATACGGGCGGTCGCTGCGGCCAGTTCGTGTTCGGCTTGTACGATATCCGGACGGCGCTGGAGCAATTCCGAAGGCAGGCCGGGCGGGACTGTTGGCGGAAAAATCTGCTCGGTGAGAATCCGGCCTCGTGGAATCCTGAAGGGGTTCCGGCCAAGGAATACACTCAGTTCGTTTTCCTTCTGTACCATTTGCCGCTCGAATTGGGCGACCCGGGCCGCCGCATTGGCCCGCTCCGCCTCAAATTGGTCCGCATCGAGCCTTGAACTGACTCCGCGTCGTAATCGGGCTTTGGCAATCTTCACCGATTCTTCCCAGGAATCAAGCGTGCGTTTGGCAATGTCCAACTGCATGTCGAACTGCAACAGATCCAAATACGCCGCCGCCACACCGCTGACCAACTGAAGGATAACGGCCCGTCGATTTTCTTCGCGGGCAAGCAGATCGCCAAACGCCGCTTCATTTGACCGCCGAATGCGCCCCCAGATATCAATCTCCCAATTCAAATTCCCGATTCCAAAAAAACTAAAGTTGCTGGGAAACCCCTGTACCGCAAAACCGCCAAACTTCCCTAAGACCGGAGCATTAAGTTGCGTACTTAATTGAGGCGCAAAATCCATTCGTTCGATGAACACTCGAGCTTGAAATTCCTCGACACTGGCGGCGGCTTGCTGAAGATTTTTATTTTCCTCCAACGCCACACGAATAAGTTTTTGCAATTCCTCGTCGTGCAGTAAATCCCACCACGGAAGATTGGCGATCGATTCCCCCTCGGTTTCGGACATGCGAAACTGGTCGGCCGTTTCAATATCAGGGCGTGAGTAGTCCGGTCCCATGGCGCAGGACATCAGCAACACGGACGACAAAAAGAGGCCACAGACCGAACGCATGTTACGGTTCTCCATCCAAGACGGATTCGGTCAGATCCTCAGCGGGAGAGGACGCAGATCTACCCCGCATCCGGTGAGCAAGCTTCCTGATCAGCACAAAGAACAACGGCACAAAAAAGATCGCTAACAGTGTCGCCGCCAACATGCCACCGAAGACGCCTGTCCCGATGGACTGGCGACTGGCCGCGCCCGCGCCGGACGCAATCACCAAGGGCACCACGCCAAAAATAAATGCCATAGAGGTCATAATGATCGGTCGGAATCGAAGACGAACGGCTTCCAAAGCTGCCTCCACCAACGGCATCCCTCCCTCGTAGCGATGATTCGCAAATTCGACAATGAGAATCGCGTTTCGTGCCGCAAGGCCGATTAAGGTTACTAAGCCGATTTGAAAGTAAATATCATTGCTCAAGCCCCGCATCCACACGGCGGAGAGGGCCCCGAAGAGGCCGAACGGCACGGCAAGAATCACCGCAAAGGGCACCGACCAACTTTCATACAGCGCGGCAAGCACCAGAAACACCATCAAGAGGCCAAAGGCAAAGGCAAAGATGGACTCCGTTCCGGTCTGCCGTTCCTGATAAGAAATCCCGCTCCAATCGATATCATACCCTGCTGGTATCAGAATCTCCTGAGCCAGTCGTTCCAACGCATCAAGGGCGGCCCCTGAACTATATCCGGGAGCAGCGGCCCCCAACACCGAGGCGGTATTAAATCCGTTGAAATGCGTCACGGTATCCGGCCCGCTCGTAAATTCGGTACTGACCACTGAATCAAGCGGAATCATCGTCGACCCCTTGGCATTCCTGGCACGCACATAAATTTTCGAGATATCATCCGGACTCGACCGAAACTCCGGCAACGCTTCGGTCTGCACCCGATACACCCGTCCGAACTTGATGAAGTCGTTGATGTACAAATTCCCAAAATACGCTTGCATCGTATCGAACACCTCGGAAATGGGAACGCCAAGGGCTTTGGCTCGTTCCCGATCCACCTGGGCATACAAACGCGGCGCCGACACGCGAAAACTTGTGCCGATCGCACCAATGGCCGGATCTTGTTGCGCCTTGTTTACAAATTGTTGCGTGATGGCGGCAAATTGTTGGAAATCTCCACCGCTCGGATCCTGTAATTGTAATGAGAATCCGCCGGTGGCCCCCAACCCGCGAATAGAAGGTGCATTAAAGGCCAGGATCAACGCTTCGGGAATCTCCGCAAATTTCTGAAAGGCGTTTCCAATCAGGGCTTTGACATGTTGGTCCGGTCGAGTGCGATCATCCCAATGGTGCAGAGGCACAAACATGGTGGCTTGATTCGCCCCGCGGGTGTTAAAGACAAAGTTCTGCCCGACAAGGGCATCTGTTGAATGAACCTCGGGCACTGAAAGAAAATAGCTTTCCACCTTCTTGAGGACTTCAATCGTGCGTTGTTTGGAGGCGCCATCCGGCAATTGAATGATCGAAATAAAGTATCCCTGATCCTCTTCAGGTAGAAAACTGGATGGAAGGGCCTTAAACAATCCACCGCTGACAATAAGTAAAACGCCAAAGATGGCAAGGGAAAGCACAGCATGTTTAAGAATCGTGCTCACCGTCCCCACATATCGATTCTGCACCCAATCAAATCCGTCATTAAATTTCTTCCAAAACCGGTTCTCCCTGTCTTGCCTTGGCTTGAGAATCAACGCACAGAGGGCCGGACTCAACGTCAGGGCCACGATCCCGGACAGGACCACGGACAGCGTAATGGTGATCGCAAATTGCTGATAGAGTTCTCCGGTAATACCCCCCAGAAACGCCACCGGCAGAAAGACCGCCGCCAGCACCACGACGAGCGCAATGACCGGTCCGGTTACCTCCGTCATGGCCAGCTTCGCGGCTTCCTTGGGCGGATGTCCGTTCTGAATGTGCCTGGCCACGTTTTCCACCACCACAATGGCATCATCCACCACAATCCCGATGGACAACACCATACCGAACAGGGTCAAGGTATTAATCGAAAATCCGAGGCTGACCATGCCCGCAAAGGTGCCGATCAATGAAACGGGAACGGCCACGGCTGGGATTAATGTGGCACGCCAGCTTTGAAGGAAGAGGTAGACCACCAGAATAACCAGGATCAAGGCTTCGCCCAGGGTCTTCACCACTTGTTGAATGGACACCTCAATGAATCGGGTCGTATCGTACGGGATGTCGTATGAGACCCCAGCCGGAAAAATTTTCGTGAGGCTGTCCATCTCGTCTTTGATTCGTTTCATGGTTTCAAGGGCATTGGCTCCCGGGGAGAGAAAAGTCAGCAGGAAGACATTCGGTTTGCCATTCCACCGTCCCTCAAGGTCATAGGACTGTGCGCCGAGTTCGACTGTGGCGACTTCTCCCAGCCGTACCATGGAGCCATCCGGATAGGCCCGGACAATCATGTCTTCGAATTCTTTGGCCTCGCTCATTCGGCCTTGCGTGATCACGGGAATGGTCATCTCCGTACCACTGGGGGCAGGCTCACGCCCGATCCGGCCGGCCGGGAAATCCCGGTTTTGCTCACGGACAACATTCGCAATGTCGGTGGGCGTCACATCCATTTGCGCCATGCGAATGGGGTCTAAAATGAGACGCATGGAGTAGTTCTGTCCTCCAAAGATCAATGCATCCCCCACTCCGGGAAGCCGTTTGATGTTGTCCACGATGCGGAGGATCGCGAAATTTGAGAGGAAGACGGTATCCTGACGAGGGTCACTGGAACTGAGCGCCACCACCGCCAGCATATCCGGAGAGACTTTTTTGACCGTGATGCCCTGCCGGACAACTTCCGGCGGAAGCTGTGGCTCCGCCAGGCGTTGACGGTTCTGAGTTTGAACTTGAGCGATATCGATATCGGTCCCGATCTCAAAGGTTAATCGGATCGTCATATGGCCGTCGTTGGTGCTGGAAGAATCGTAGTACAGGAGATTATCGATCCCGGGGAGTTGCACCTCAATCGGCCGGGCCACGGCTTCGGCCACGACTTCAGCACTGGCACCGGGATAATCCGCCTCGATCTGAACCACAGGAGGGGTAATTTGCGGAAACTGCGCAATGGGAAGAATTTGAAGAGACACCAATCCCACGACCACGATCACAATGGAAATGACCGTGGCAAAGATCGGTCGGTCGATAAAAAAATGAGAACTCATGAGTTCTCCTGTGCGATTTCAGAAGGTGTCGGGTTCTCATGGCTCGGGCTTTCCGTTGTGACCTCTCCATTCCGGAACGGCACTGGATTGACTTGCATGCCCGGTTGGATTCGATGAAATCCTTCGACGACGATCCGCTCTCCCGGCTGCAGGCCTTCTTCAATGAGCCAATCGCCCCCACGCCAACCGGTGGCGTCCACTTCACGCACTTCGACTTTATCGTCGGCTCCGATCACATTCACAAACGTGCCTTTAGGACCCTGTTGAACCGCACGCTGAGAAATCAAAATCGCATCGGTCCGGATATATCCCTTCAGCCGGATGCGGACGAATTGTCCGGGATACAAATAGGATTTACCGGGAGAAAGATCGGCCTCAGGATTGGGAAAGGCAAAACGTCCCTGCAAGGTCCCCGTCTCCGACCGGATGGACACATCGGCAAAATCCAACTTACCTTCGTGGGGATAGACACTCCCATCTGCGAACGTCATGACTCCGCGTAATTGAAAGAGATCGGGCCTCTGGACTCTGTTGGCCGCCAGTTCACGCCTCCGCCGCAACAAATAGGTTTCCGGAACCGATACATTCACATACATAGGATCCAACTGATCGATGGTGGTCATCAGATCTGTCTGGGCAGACACCAAACGTCCTTCATAAAAACGGCTTTTCGAAATACGTCCCCCGATCGGAGCAACGATCAGGGTGTTACTCAGGTCAAACCTGGACTTGACCAGATCGCCCTGCGCCGCTTCCAAAGCTGCTTTGGCGGCTAATCCTTCCGCCACGGCATCGTCCACGTCCTTTTGACTGACCGCTTGCTCTTCCAGGAGAGGTTCGACGCGAGCAAAATCCTGCCTCGCTTGTACCAGTCGAGCCTGCGCTTGTGTCACCCTGGCTTTGGCACTCAGATAAGCCGCTTTAAAGGGCACGGGGTCGATGAGGTACAGCCGGTCACCTTGCTTGACATTCCGGCCTTCGGTGAAAAACACTTTCTTAATGATGCCCGTCACTTGTGACCGGATCTCCACAGGCCGAAAGGCCTCGGTTTGTCCGATGAATTCGGGTTCATCGGGGAGATCCTGGGTGGTGACCGTCACCACTTCCACCGTCGGCGGTGGAGGAGCTGGAGGGGAGGTATCTCCCTGCCCACATCCTGCAAGAAGAATCAGGAGTAATCCAACACTCCTACGAATTACGGTGCTCCCATTGCCACAGTAAACTGAAACGAGCCTGAGTATGGCTGCATTCATATGGTTGGTTCCCACCAATTCCGTTTAATTTCATTCACAGCATCCTTGGCGAAACGTTCACATTGGGCACTTTTCTGAATTATTTGTTTATCCATACGGTTTTTCTTTCCCTGTCTTCAGCATCATGAGTGGGATTTTTTTCTTTGAAGTTGTAGACGGAAAGGAGCCACTAATCTTACATGTTGAAACATGAGCGTTACCATTTCCCCCGGACGAATGTGTATTCCTACCATTTCCGCCCCTTCCATCCATCCCGACTCTCTGTCACGTGAAAACCACATTATTCGAACACCCGCTTAATCAAGATGTCCCATCCTTCCCGCACGGTAATCGTTCACGGCTTGCACGAGTTCTTCCTCAGTGTTCATGACAAAAGGCCCCATCCTGGCGACCGGTTCCAGAATCGGCTCTCCACTCAACACCAACACCCTTGCCTCTTCCGTGGCCTCAAAATTCACCTTCGTTTCCTGCGGGTCACAGAGAGCCATTTCGGCCTCCCCGACTTCGTGAGATTCATTCAAGACCAACTTCCCACTAAGGACGAACAGCCCGGTATTATATCCAACCGGAAGACGTAACTCAGCCCGGTGTCCCCTAACCAATCTCAGATCATACAGGTGCACGGGCGTGAACGTCTTGGCCGGCCCCTTGAGTCCCTCATATTCGCCGGCGATCACACGGAGCACACCACCTTGTCCCCCAAGATCGGATTGCGGAATGTCTTCATTGAGCACCGTTTGGTAGCGTGGCGCGCTCATTTTTAATGACTTGGGCAGATTGACCCAAAGTTGAATCATTTGTAAGGTTCCACCCTTTTTGGCCCAGTCTTGTTCATGAAGTTCTTCATGCACCACTCCCGAAGCCGCCGTCATCCACTGCACATCCCCCGGTCCGATGGTTCCTCCATTTCCGGCTGAATCCCGATGCGCGACTTTTCCCTGATAAACGATAGTCACGGTCTCAAACCCACGATGAGGATGTTCCCCGACGCCCAGCCGTTGATTCGTCGGAGGGAACGATTCCGGACCCGCATAATCCAAGAGCAGAAAGGGACTGATCTCTTCGGTCAGATTTTGGCTTGGAAAGATATTCCGCACCGGAAATCCGTCTCCTACCATGTGAGTGGATCCCGGTTTGTAAATTCCTGAAATCGATTTCATCTGCGTCATGGCATCCTCCTTTCCTCAATACTGTTTTCTCAGCAGATTATTTTCCAGATTGAGTGATTTCCTCAACGTAGGCCCGGGTCAGACAACCGGAAGAGAGGAAACTCGCGCCCTGCTGAAAGACCCGGTTCAAAAATGCTTTCCCTTCCTGATCCAAAAATGTCACCCCCCGCAGATCCAGTCGACGTGAGCGACCCGGATTCTCAGCACATGTCACCTGCCAACACCGCTCGGCTTCAATAACGGTGGGTCCGGCAAGCCGGCCTTCCAACTGCAGGGTAATCGTTATGTCTTCCACGTGAGCGGTAACTCGGAGCATGACCTCATTCCTTATCAAAACAGTTGAGAACAGGAACCCTGACTCCATGGGCCACCACAGTCTTTCGAGGCCGAAAAACCTGTGGTGCCCAATGTGAAAAAATACGGATTGTGCTTTTCGTCTCACCCGCTACTGTCCGTTTCGAATCTTGCAGCCAACAAAGGAGTGAGTAAGCCTTTCTCTTTCGTGAGACCCCTCGTGTCATCCGTGATAAAAATCTTCCCGGATGACTTTTCCATCCTTCCAGGTTTGCACGGCCACCTGCTGCATCTTCACCCGATTTCCTCCTTTAAAGGTCAGATCAAACGTCCATTCCACCGCGGCATGATCCCCGTCAACGATCGTCCGTCCGACCTGGGCTCCATGGAATTCCTGAATATTCCCTA
Source organism: Nitrospirales bacterium (assembly GCA_021604365.1). Lineage (GTDB taxonomy): Bacteria > Nitrospirota > Nitrospiria > Nitrospirales > UBA8639 > Nitrospira_E. The sequence continues at coordinate 2,341 of BQIZ01000112.1, read as the reverse complement.
AAAACTTTTGTTCATATTCTCGATTAGCCGCTTTTCCGACTCGTTCGTCCTTGAGGTTTTCGCTCATCACGACGTTGTCGGCGTAATATTTGTCAAATGTCTCCAAAAGTTTCCCGGCCAAAACCCCATCGATCACGGCTTGAACCTGTTGTTGAGTACTCATAAGAATTTCTCCTTTCAATGAATAAAATTTGACCCTTCACACATCGAATTGAAACATCGACCAATTCATCCACCATCATTCCTATGATGACCCGATAGGAATGAGCGCCCCATTCAGAGCCTCAGATTCATCGGAGGCGAGAAAAACAAGAAGTGCGGCAATCGCTTCCGGCTTCACCCATTGGTTGGGATCGGCGTCTGGCATGCTTTCTCGATTAGCCGGCGTATCAATGGTGGATGGCAGTACCCCGTTCACCTTCACGCCTGAACCAGCGAACTCAAGAGCCAGCACCCTGATGAGCGCCACAAGACCGGACTTAGAAACAATATACGCCCCGGCTCCAGGAAATGGATCAACAGCAGCCTGAGCGGCCATATGGATGATTCGACCAGAGCCTTGGTTGGACATGAGGCGAGTTGCCTCCCTCGACAGCAAAAAGGCCGAGGTCAGGTTGAGAGACAACATTTTGGACCAGGTGGACATTTCTGTTTCTGCAAGACGACCCATGGCAAACCCTCCAACAAGATTGATCAAGCAATCAATGCCTGTGGTTTTGTGCACGGCCTCCTTCATCAGGCGCCGAACATCAGCCTCATCGGTGACATCCGCTTGAACACCCACCAGCTCTTCCGGAAGCTTCCCAGGAAGTTCCCGGCCCACGACCACCACCTTTGCACCCGCTTGGGAGAATGCCTCGGTCACCGTTTGACCCAAACCACCCAATGCCCCAGTGATCATGACAACTTTTCCGTTAAGAGATATCATCATTCGGCTCCTTCTCTGTCTCTTTGCCTTTTTCTCATCCCACGATTTTCCATATCCGAAGTGGGCCCGATCTCTCACCTCCCGGCAAGAGATCGAGCCACATCATTATGAACATCCGACTCGTTACTCGTGAGTTTTCCCTTTAGCATTAATGCTTTTTTCGTCATGCGACGCACGGTGAAGGTCGACCACAGTGCCCCCTTCATTCACTTCAACCGTGACCATGGCACCTTCCTCGATGGGCTTGGTTTTGATTTCCAGCCGACCAAGAGGGAAGACCTTTTCTCCATCAGGGGTCTGCAATTTGATCTCTTTATTCATTTTCCCCATATACACCAACTTGCCCGTATAGAACTGATGGATTCCTTCCTCGCCTTTAGGATGAGCCTCTATAACGGCGTTGTTCTCATCCAGTACCAAGGTTACTTCATCTCCCACCTTTGGGACGGAATGGCCATGACGATGAGAAGCATTTTCGGTCAGAGAATAGTCGCCCGTGGGCGTTTTGACGGTGAGAATACCGCCTTTCTCCGTTGTCACGACTCCGGTGACCTGCTTGTGGCCATGGCTGACGCTCTTAGAGTCCGCGTGTCCGATACCGGACATGAGAAGAAACATGCCCATCACCGCTGATAACACAATCACGTGAACATTCATTGTACGGTTCATCACTTCCTCCTTTATGGTTGTTGAGATATTACTGCTTTTATCCTGACGGGGTTTCCTACTATTCATGTCTTGACTCCTTTTCATAATTATTCATTTTTTAGTCGTACATTTAGATCTGTAACACTTAGGCTGCCACAGTCCGACGAGTCCCATCAGCGTCTAATGATTCCTGTGTAGCAAGCCGTCTCCCGATGACCTGGTCCACCGACCATCTGCCGGCTCCCGTCACCACTAACGACAGACCCATGCCAATGACGAGCAGGTGATATTCAAATCCCTCACCAGCTTGTTGGCCAAACCAGTTCATAAAAAACCCGTTTGACCAGTGCACCGTCCCAATGGCACCTAGCATAATGATGCCTAAACTCGCGGCTGTGAACCGCGTCATGAATCCGGCTGCCAGTGCCAGTGCGCCAACCGATTCTCCCATAATGACCAGAAATGCAATCACCCAAGGCAAACCCATTTGTTCAGTAAAGAATCCCATCGTGCCCTCGAACCCGTTTCCTCCATACCATCCCAGCAGCTTCTGAGCGCCGTGAGGAAAAATGACCAAGGCCAGCATCACTCTCAAGATAACCGGCGCCCACCGCTCTTCTGTTTGAAATAATGTTTTCATGGCTTGCTCTCCTTTGTGAATGAATAAATGTGATTGTCTTGTCGTTGTGTGTTCTCACCAAAGCTTTGTTGAACTCTTACCTCTTACATATGGCAAGAGCCGTTCCAACTTGCCGGATGGAAAAA
>BQIZ01000111.1 GCA_021604365.1 Nitrospirales bacterium | reverse complement strand
TCGGATGTCCCATCCCTGCATTTCCAGCATATCCGCGACCATGTGGGAACCGACTTGATGCAGTTCACCTTCCACACCGGTGATGATCCCTTTCCCTTGCGAGGGTTGGGAAGGTGTCACACACGTATATAAATTGGCCATAACATATTGGGTGATGGCGGTGGCCACGTGTTCTTGCGCGACCGAAATGTGATTGGATTCCCAAAGGCTGCCTATCATATACAACGATTCTTGAAAGAGCTCCACATACACATCCGAGAGAGAGCGGGTGCTTGAAAACGCCTCAAGTGCAATGGTTCTGGCAGCATGGCGATCTCCCGCCAAAAGAGCTTGAAAGAAAACTTCCTGATGGAGTGCTAAGGGAGTTGTTGAGCGAGCGGGAGTTTGAGGTTCTGGCGGTTCAAATATTGGTGCATCCAACAAATGGGTCCGAACGACTGTTTTTTCGACGTCGGTTAGGTGGGGTTCCAATGCATGAGAAATGTGTTCCAAAAATCGCTGTAAATCATGATGCGGAATGTTTCTTGTCTGGAGCACCCTTGTCGTCCAACGCAGATATTGTCTGAATGTGTCCTTGTTTCCAAATTCAATGGCCGTTCTGAGAAAGGTCAAGTGGTAACGTGCATCGGTGAGGCAGTGTTTTTTTCCGGTTTCACCCAGCTCATTAGTCTGCGGATGTTGTTGAAGAAAATTGGTCGTAACGTTCTCAATGACGTCTCCTTCAAGAACTCGCAGCTTTTCGGCAAGCCGGTGTCGGTCGTAAGTTTTAATGTCTTTCATGAAAATGTGAAAAAACGATAAAAGAAGTGAGTTGTGAGTATCCACTTGCCGGTTCAGAACTGGCAGGGAGGTACTTTAAATCACCCCTCGCAGTATTTTCAACCCGAAGGGCTCGAGGCTCAAAACTACGCCTTGCTTGGAGGGACTGGATGACTGTGGGGGTGGTATGTCTGGTTGTCTCTTTCTTTGCTGAATTTATCGGCGGAGATACTTTGGGTTCTTTCACGCAGCTTGGGCTGTAGAAAACGATGAGCCGCTCGCAAGTCCAAACTTTTGCTTGCGATGCGGCTCATTGTCTTCGGGTCAGGCCACGGGTCATGGAATTATGGGCCTGAATGTTTTTTCATTTTTCCACACATTTTCCTTTTCACGTCTGGGTCTGTTCGTGTGATGAGAAGAAAATTAATGGAGATTTTTATTAGGCATTATTTTCCCTGCAAAATCCCAATTGCCATTCCGGGTCATTATTCCCTACCGACTGCCTTGGAACATGCGTTCGACTCCGGACATAGTTTAGTCCTTTTCAATTTTGAGAACCGTTCCTGCCTTGGCATCCACGTAAATCTCTCTGGTGGCTCCTGTCTCATCGATAACTTTGACCTCGAACACTGTTTTACCATCTTCCTCTTCCAGTTCTACATCAAAAGCCTTACCTTTTACGTTTGTTAAAGCGGCTTGGACGGCTTCGACTAATGTAACTTTTGTGCCCTGGAGCATTTCTGCCTTATCTTCTTCGAACAAAGCCCAGGCTGGGCTAACCGAGAGCGTGAGCGCGATGGCCATAAAACCTGGAATAAGCTGCTTCTTCATGATGAACTCCTTTGCGTGGTTGAGAGGTGTTTTTATGTTGACCAGTTTACGTCAAAACACAGGTTAATAAAAAAGATCATGGCTCCCTTGTGAGTGTTAAGCATGGCTGACGCTCGAAAGGATCGCATTAGACAAATTCGTGACTATTCCTTTAAGGCCGTCCAATATCCGCAGGGATGTTTCATCCCTTCATGACATGGACATATGGTATGTGTGCATTGCATATTTATCCAATGAGGAACACTAGATATCGATTCATAATTAGGGAAGTGTTTTATATCATCAATGATTCGTTGGGGCGATCAATCTTTGAAAAGGAGAAACTTTATGAAGGGACAAAAAGGGGTCAATGCATGTTTAGGTGTGGCGACGATGGTGTTTGTGGTGGCATCAGGGATGACCCCCGACATTATTTATGCCTCTGGCGAGGATAAGAAAATTGCTCCTGTCGCGTCTGGGGTGGTGGAGGGACGGGTGATTGAGACAGAACATTTAACCCTAGTAGTGGAAAAAGCCAACGGAGAAGTTGTGCGGGTCCCGATGCCAGGGAAAAGTGGGGAATCTGCTGATGACTTTTCAAAAGGAGATCATATCGAGATAGCCATATCTCCGGAGGGGATAACGACGTCGGTCAGAAAGGTTGCTAAGGAGGAAAATTAACAGACATAATCACGAAGAGAGATAGTTTTCGGGAGGAAGGGAAAGTGAAGAAATGGCGGAAAAGCCGAATTCAAGAGGTTCATAAATATGTAAGGCTATACACTATGTGGAGAAAAGTGAGGTTTTCTTGATGAATGACGTTTGTGCCCATCCCCCATGTTCATGCCAAAATTCTGAGGGAGAGGAATACTGTTCGGAAGAATGTGCGAATGTCATTACCGCGCCGGTAGGGAAATGTCGGTGTGGTCATGATGGATGTGAAGGTTATTTGAAATATCGGGACCCCCAGACTTAAGCGTCATTCATATTTGCTCAGCTCATGTGAGCCATAGGAGTCAAAAGGCCGGGTCTTCTTCCGGAGGGGAACATGGTGGTCGGTGATATGATTTGAAATATTCATGCTACGAATATTACTTACGTCGGACGATTGCTGTGGTGCATCATCACATTTTCCTAATTTCTGAGATATCTTTGTCGACTACTTTTAGGTGATCCCTGGGAGTGATTTGTCTATTCACGATGATTGGTCTTCATGGTATTTTTAAATTATGGGAATTTTTAATCAAAACTAAACACTCTCAGTGAGGAAATGTATGCGTCACCATGAATCAGATGTCGTAGATGGAAAGATGTTAGCTGCTTTTGCCATGGGCTTAATCATTGGATCTGTTGCCACATTGCTACTTTCTCCTCAGTCGGGACGTGACTCGCGGGAGCAAATTCGTGATTACGTTCGTCGAAAAGGCGAAGATTGGAGTGATTTGCAAGAAAAGACTGTTGAGACGTATCAAGACATAGCGTCCGGGACTCATAAGGGGTTGGAAGAGATTCAGGAGACGATAAAAGAGGCAGTCCATGCCGGAATGGATGAATTCCGGAAGGAGTGGAAGGACGTCAAAAACAATCGATAGAGAAGAAGAAAGAACGTCGTGTACAGGAGAACCATCTGAAGACGGTCATGGATAGTGAAAGACTATGCCATTGATCTACCAGAAGACGAAGGAGAAGGCAATTTATACACAATGTGGAGTAATTCATTTCCGTCTTCGTGAACAGCCCCGAATTTCGTTTCAATCAATTCCCCATGACCCATCTTAATTTACCTCAGAGCGCATGTGCGCCTCCTCCTAATGGGATTAGCTCGCACTCTGAGGCCGGATACGGCCAATTTCGGGTGTCGCCGATTAGAAAGTCGCAGTGATGGAAAATTATGTTTTTGTTCATGCCCGTAAACTCTTTCACCCATCTTCCGCCAACCGTGCTATTTCTTTTACCAACGCTCGTTTTACTTGTTTGTGAATTGATCAAAAGGGTGTGTTCTTACACTCGCTCCCCCATATCCACAGGCCAGGTGACCGCGAAAGTCGTTTCCTTGGATGGTTGCACCTGCAGCGTCTCCTAGTACTGCCAGGGTGTCATTTCTCGGGATCGACTTCAACAGATTCCGTCGGCTGAACCTATCTCCATTTACGAAGAATAGCCAAGCTTGTCCGGAACAGCCAAGGCCTGCCCTTGGTTTGAACGGCAGACCGGTTAGCCGATCTGCAGGTGGTGAGGCATATACTGCAGGGACAGGGCTCGAAAAAAAAGAAATTGAACTAACAGGGATAGGCAGGACCATGCTTTCAGGATTCTTCTGAAATCCTAAAAAAGGTGTGGTAAAAGGAATTTAACTTTCAGAGCTGACAGTCATCTTGCGGGCTTCTTGTAGAGAAACTCTTGGTATTTTGAGGAGCCGTTCGGATCGGGAGGAGTCCATGGTGAGGTTTTTGGGGCGGAACAATCCGGATTCCTCGATTGTTCCCTTTTGAATATTCAATGTCTGTGTGACCCCAAAGTGCCGGAGCAATCCCATTCCCAATTCCCACCGGTTCAGGCTTTCAGGGCCGGCTAGATGTAAAATTCCCGGGATATCCTTGGTGGCGACTTCCAACAAGACTTCAGCGAAATTTTCTACCCAGATGGGACAACGCAGCTCATCAACGAACAAGCGATACAGTTCGCCGGTTTGTGTGGATTCAATTAGGCGTGTCGTCTGGCGGTCCGGCGTCCGAAGATCATAGAGCAACGAGGTGCGGATGATGGTGGCCTGCGGGTTCAGAGAGCAAATAAGTTTTTCCGCCTGAGCTTTGGCATCGCCATAGGGGTTGATTGGGTTCGTGGGGCTTGCTTCGAAATAGGGCGCCGAGGTCCCATCAAATACTTGATCAGTCGAGAGGTGAATGAAGCGAATGTCTCGTTCTACTGATTGAAGTGCGAGGAGTCCTGCTGCGGGGACGATCCCTTCAATTCCTTTTCCCTGCTCCGAGCAGGCTGTGTGAATGATGACGTCTGGTTGCACTCGATCCAAGAGGACTTGAACGCCCTCAGGGTTTTGGAGATCACAGACGTGAAACGTCACACCGGGTAGGGATATGGAGGGTGTGTGGTGCAGCGTTCCGGCTGATATAAATTGAGTAGCTCGCCGTAGGAGATGATTTCCTAGAAATCCCGCTCCGCCGGTGACGAGGAGACGTTTTTTCATGATGTCCATTATAAATTAATGGATAAAGGAAATCTTGTGTGATGGAGGACGGTTCCTTAGAATACGAATAGAATACATCCTTGTTGAAGGAATTGATTTATGCAAAAAATTGATTTGCGTAGCGATACCGTGACGAAACCGACACCGGCCATGCGAGAAGCGATGGCTCAGGCTGAGGTGGGTGATGATGTGTATGGAGAAGATCCGACCGTGAATCGATTGGAAGCCATGGCGGCGGATATGTTAGGCAAAGAGGCCGCCGTGTATGTTCCATCAGGGGTGATGGGCAATCAATTGTCCCTCCGGTTACATACGCGGCCCGGTGATGAAGTGATCGTTGACAGTGAATCCCATCTCATTCGATATGAAGGTGGATCGGCGTCTTCGCTCTCCGGTGTCCAATTGTGTTGTGTGCCGGGTGATCGTGGACGCCTGTCGCCGGAATTGGTCAAGGCGGCTATTCGGCCAAAGGGTATTCATAATCCTCCATCCACCTTGGTGTGTCTTGAACAGACACATAATGTAGGTGGAGGATCGATTTATTCATTGGAGACCATCAATCGAATTGCAGAGGTTGCCCGTACCCATGGCCTGGCCCTGCATTTGGATGGGGCTCGATTGTTTAATGCAGTGGTCGCAACCGGGGTGGCGGCGGCTGACTATGCTCGTCCTTTCGATACGGTGTCCTTTTGCTTGTCGAAAGGTTTGGGGGCTCCCATTGGGTCGCTGGTGGTGTCGGATACGGCACGAGGTCAGACATTGCGCCGTCTTCGCAAAGTGTTTGGCGGGGGAATGCGGCAGGTGGGCATTCTGGCCGCGGCCGGTGTGTATGCACTTGAGAACCATATTGCCCGATTGGCTGAGGATCATGCGAATGCGCATTACCTGGCGACTCTGTTGGAGGACATTCCCGGTGTGGTGGTGGATGTCAAGGCTGTGGAGACCAATATTGTGATGTTTCAGGTCCCCCGGTCCTCGAAAACGACCGACGCGTTATTAGCTGACTGCCTGGAGGCCGGAGTCCTGCTGAATGCCATGGGAGATCGGGCGTTTCGGGTGGTAACGCATTTGGATGTTAATCATGAAGACATGGTCGCCGCGGGTCGGATTTTCAGGCGTGTTTTTTCAGCCACGGAGTGAATTTCCCCTCTCCATGAGTCCTTTGACAGGGTCTGGCACCGTTTCTACAATTTCATTGATCAGCATGATGAAGGGAGTCGACGTGAGTTTATTGGATACGGTTTCGTTTCAACACATCACGAGGATTTTAGAAGTGACGGATGAGTTGGATATTTCACGAGAGGCGGTGGAAATCCCTCTCTCCCCGGCAAGTCCGGGAGTGGTTCGTCGGTTGCCCAATGGTAAATTGGAAATTGTCGTGGATGCCGACCTGCCCTTCGATGAGTGGGTACAGACGTTGCCTGAAAAAGTTCGGGCGCAAATGCCAGACGATTGAGTCCGAATAAATAGGTTGTGCAATGAAGAGGTTGGCAAAGGAGGCCAGCCAGATGGCTGTGGGGGATCGAGAGTGGCCTTAGGTATACCATTTGGTATTGTTGTCAGGAATGTGGCCGTTTGTGGATGTATCAGGGGGGCAGATGTCGTGGCATTGGACCTCTGCCGTTCACTGAGCCCGGCCATTGTCGGGGGCGGCGTCCGTGGACAAGTCTGTGCAATTTGTGAAGGGCGGTGCCATGCACCGTCGGCTGAAATTTAATGACCGTGATTGTATGGGGAAGTCAAGCGATTGACCTCAACGAACTCACGCTTCCTTAGCTCATTTACTGAGAGCCAACGGCGACTGCTTGTCCCTTCATGTCGGTCTCTCCTGACCTTTCTGTGGTTTTTTCCACCGACCATTCATTGGGAGTAATCTTTAAGAGATGACCTTTGAGGGTATAGAACTCGCCTTCCGGTATTTCCACCTGATCAGTGCCCGTCACGTTGATGGCCAGCACGCGTTTTTGGTCCCCTCTGTTGGATACAACCAAGCCGTTCTCCAACCGTTCCAGGTGATAGGCTCCCTGTTCGTTAATGACCAGGGAATTGGCTTCTATCTTTGCGTGAATTTTCCCAACTTTATCGACTATGGCAAAGTTTACTCGAATAGGAGTTTTTCCGGTTTGTCGGAGTGTCATTTCGATTTGAGGGAGTCCGTCGACTTCAACAATTCCATTGGAATTGCGGTACCAGTGCGGTCCGACTTTCACATCCATGCCCCATAGCCTCCTTTTTTCGTAAGTGAATAGACTAAATAGTGAATCGTATTGTACTGATCGGATCAGTCTGGTGGCTAGAGGAAATGTTTCGGGGAAGTGGTGAATGCAAAGGTTGCACTCTTCGTGATGCTTTTAGGGATGTGTTTTGGCTGCTTGGCCATGCTCACGTACTCCTCCGTTCGCTCCGCTCGCCCAAGCGGCTGCGGCTTTTTCTTCTAAGGCTTGAGGTCAGGTCGCGGCTTTTTGAACAATCCCTTATTGGTTCCCATTCAGATTTCTGGTAATCGTGTGCTGATGAAAAGACAAAATATTAAAAATAGTCACCAGCTCCAGAAATTTGTGCAACCATTCAAAATTGCCCCTTTGACTTTTGCTGTATTGCAACTGCAGATAGAGGATTCGAAACTCAGGAAGGGGTTGGAATGAGTCTGGGAGGGGGGGTTGGGTGTGATAGGGGGAATTAGATGGAAAGGCCGTCAATGGTTCCTTGAGTCAGGACTTCTCTTTGATTCGATTCAGAATGAGGGCAATGCACCCACCCAATAGACCTCCCCCAAAGATCGGGGGGCCTAACTCGACCAGCTTGATTTCCCATATGGGTTCATTCGCTAACATCAGATCGCGAACCCCTCCTTGAATCATAATGACAGCGAGGGCCATGAGAGAACCAATAATGAACCACCATCGAAAAACTTTAAACGATTCCATGAATTGTCCTTATGTCAGAATGGGTCTATCCAGGGTTCGGTACTGAATTGCTTCCGCCACGTGTGTAGATGAAATCATAACTGATTCTCCTAAATCAGCAATAGTACGGGCCACACGTAAAATTCGGCCATACGCCCGTGCGGACAGTCCCAGGCGAGTGACGGCTTGATCCAACAGTGTGTTCCCGGCTTGATCCAATTGGCAATATTTTTTGAGCAAGCGAGGCTTAAGCTGTGCATTATTCAAGGCCTGCTCCGCACGGTAGCGCTCGATTTGACAATGTCGTGCCTGAATCACCCTGTCCCGAATTTTGGAAGAGGATTCACCGATTGTCCTGCCCGACAGTTCTTTCACCGGGACGGCAGGAACTTCGATGTGGATATCAAGCCGATCGAGGAGCGGACCGGACAGACGGCTTCGATAACGTTGAATGTGATAGGGCGTACAGACGCATTCATGCGTGGGATCCCCAGAATATCCACATGGACAGGGATTCATTGCGACGATCAACATGAGTCTGGCTGGAAAGGTTAAGCTGGCCTGTGCGCGGGTGAGCGTGACGGTTCCATTTTCCAGTGGCTGGCGTAGGCTATCCAGTAACGACCGCTTAAATTCCAATGCCTCATCTAAAAAGAGGACGCCATGATGTGCCAGGGACACTTCTCCGGGACGGGGGATGGACCCTCCTCCAACGAGGCCGGCCTCTGAAATGGTGTGATGGGGTGCACGAAAGGGGCGAATGGTGAGGAGGGCGGAATGGGGAGGAAGATGTCCCGCCACACTATGGACCTGACTGGCTTCCAGACATTCCTGGAAGCTCATGGGTGGAAGAATGCCGGTTAACCGTTGGGCTAACATAGTTTTCCCAGATCCTGGCGGACCCACCATGAGAAGATTGTGGCCACCTGCGGCCGCGACCTCCAGGGCACGTTTGGCCTGATATTGACCCACCACATCGGCAAAGTCTTCCTCGATGGAGGAGGGACCAGCATGCCCGATGGAGAAGGTATTTTTTGCTGGAAGGAGGGTGAGGGACCCCTGAAGAAATTCCACTACCTGAGGGAGGGTCGAGACGCCAAACACGGTGGCATGGTCGACCACGGCAGCCTGCGAGGCATTGTCATGCGGTAGAATCAATGAAAAGGGGTGATGGGTGGCAATGGCCATGGACAGTGCTCCGGGAACTGCTTTGATTCTGCCATCCAGCGCCAGTTCACCAACAAAAATATAGGACGTGACCGCTTCCTGGGACAGGACGCCTTCGGCTACCAAAATGCCAATGGCAATTCCCAACTCAAGCCCTGCCCCTTCTTTTTTCAATCCGGCCGGGGCCAAATTGACGGTGATTTTTTTTGCTGGAAAGTTGAACCCGGTATTTTTGAGAGCGGATCGAACCCGGTCTCGACTTTCACGAACGGTCGCATCCGGTAGCCCCACGATGGAAAATTGTGGGAGGCCACCGCCTATATCCACCTCAATTTCAATGAGATTAGCTTCTAATCCCACCAATCCCACACTCTGAGTTTTAGCTAACATGTCTGTTTCATATATTTAGATTACAACCTGTGGTGGCTGTTCATTCACGGATTATAGGTAACGTTCATGGGGGTTCCGAGAATCCGTCATGTGAGATTGTGGTTATGGGGGAGATACTGGTGACGAAAGAGCCGGGAGTTTCGGTGAAGGGGGAAGGGACGGTGGATTATTAGGAGGGGATGGAAGTAAAGAACCTGGTCCATCTTTTGGAAGTATGGGTACGGTCTCAGGGCTCTGCACCGAGTCCAATATGTCTTTAAGTTCCTTGCTTTCAACGGTGTCTAGCGATTCTGTGTTCGGAGAGGCAACAGTCGAGTCCTGTATGGGTTGGGGTCCCGTGTGGGAACCCGCTGGCGACATTTTAGAGTGTGAAGCAGGTTTTTCAGGGCCTGGGGGGACCCCCGCTTGATCAGTTTCCGAGGCGATTGCTGAAGGCTTTGGTGAGGGCGCGGGTGGGGTGACCGGAGTTGTCGGTTTCTTGGGCAATGGTGGATTGCCAATAGTGGAATTGTCTTGGGGTGGCGCCGAGTGAGGTTGTGCCGGAGCCGGTTTGGCTTCAGGTTTAGGTAGTGGGCTCAAGTTCTGAGGTTGTGTCATTGTGCGTTCCGCTGGAAAAGGCAATGGTGTTCCCGTGAGTTGTGATACATCGGGTTTCAATGGTTGATTCTCTGTCACCACGTTTGTCGGCATTGGCGGTGTGGGGATTGCCCTGTTTGAGGGATCGCCCTTTGGCGTGTCATTGGTTTTCACGCGGGGTTCCTCTGTTGATGAGGAATTGAGTGAAGGAGAAATTGGGGGTTCAGAGGTCATGGTCGTGAACGAGTCAATTGGAGGAACTGAAGGGGCCGGTTCGTTGAGGAGTGGCTGCTTGTGGACCCTGGGTTGATTCGATGCCAGAAAAGGGATGCCGAGCTGTTCCTTATACATATACCCCATGGTGCCACCAATAAAGAGAAGCAAGGTGACTCCAATCATGACGCCTAATTTTTTTCTCGTCTTGGCTCGGTGTATTCCTTGGTAGTCGGTAGAGTGTTTCGGCCGGGTCACGGCAGGCGGTTGGTCTGAAGAGGGTACTGAAACTGGTGCCTGTGGTGGAAGGGTCGGGGGCTCTATCTTGGCTGTTTGGATGTCTGGCGTTGGTTGAGGTTCTGCAGGGGCCTCTTGCGGCCTCAAAACTTCAGGGGCAAATTTTGCCAATTGCTGATTCAAAATGGTGAGGACATGGGTGGCATCTTGAAGTCGCTGTGAGGACTGATTCCGGGTCATTTGGCGGATAAGCTCACAGATGGCTTTTGGGACATGGTCCGGGAAGTCAAACACCGGGTCAGCCTGGTCGAAAGCCAGTTTCCCCATAATCGATGTCTTCGGAAGACCGGAATAGGGCACTCGCGTGGTGAGCATGTCGTACATCATGAATCCCAAACAGTACAAATCACTGCCGAGGTTCAGAAGTTCGCTTTTGGCAGTTTCCGGGAGCAGGTAGGGTAATGGTCTGAGTAACTCCGCATCACAGTTTTTCAGGATGTCCATCAGGATCCAAGATAATCCGAGGTCCATGACTTTGATCTGGCCTTGAGGGCCGACCAGGACATGCCCCGGATGGAGTGTGCCGTGAATGATGCCTTGAAAGTGGATATGAACTAACACTTCCGCAATTTCACGAGCCAGCAAAAGCGTTTTTTCGACTGAAAGAGGCCCTTCATTCTGAATGACGTGATGGAGGCTTGGAGCGTCAAAAAATTCCATGCAGACGACAGGGGTGCCGTCCTGCTCTTCCACTTTGAAGATTTTAATGAGATTGGGGTGTTCTAATCGAAGGAGCGATTTGGCTTTTTCGATAAAGGCCTTTCCACGAATGAGCCGACCATTGATATGGGTGTGATAAACCTTAATCGCCATTTCCTGCCGAAGTTCGAGATCATACCCATAATAAATGGTCCCGGTTTGGCCTTTGGCAATTTCTCCTTGTATTTCAATTTTTCCGGCCAACAATTGTGTATTCATATGAAAAAACCTAACCGTTATTAAGAACCTTTGTGAGAAATGAAGACGTAAGGGTGATTGTTGCCCATTGAAACGAAGGCACACTTATCAATAATAATGAGGAAATCTCGGACCCATGGAATTCCTGCTCATCTTGTCGGAATACCGTTTGATTTTCTTGAATGGAGGGAATTCTTAATCTCTTGGAGTTTCGGATATAGGTCAGCAGAGAAAGGCGTCTTCTTAAAATCAGTTGGCAGAAACAAGAGAAGCCCAAGGGCAGTAATTCAGAGAATCTTAAAGGCTGTTCCCACCTTCCGTAATGCCCGGAGGGCAGTCTTGAGATGCTCTAACGAATGGTCAGCTGTGACCGTGATTCTGAGGCGGCTGGTCCCTTTAGGCACCGTAGGGGGGCGGACAGCAGGAATCCACACTCCCTCTGCTCGTAAATGTTGGCTCATCTGGACTCCGAGTTCCGGGTCGTTCACCATGATAGGGAGAATAGGGCTCTGGGTGTTGGTCAGTTCAAATCCCATGGCTACTAAGCCGTGATGCAAAAACTCCCGATTGCGCCAGAGTTTTTCCCTCCGTCGGGGTTCTTCTTGAATGACTGACAGGGCTGCACTCGCTGCTGCGGCAATGGCTGGTGGTGGGGCAGTGCTATAGATAAATGAGCGTGAGGTATTGACCAGATAGGCTACGAAATCTTTCGGCCCGGCGACAAATCCCCCACTGGACCCAAGAGCTTTACTGAGGGTGCCCGTCTGCAGGATGCGGCGGGGGTCTAACCCAAAATGTTCCACAGTGCCTCGACCGGTTGCGCCCATAACCCCTGTACCATGTGCGTCATCAATGAGCAGGGTGGCACCATACTCTTCTGCCAATCGGGCTATCTCTGGCAGCGGAGCCACATCTCCATCCATACTAAACACTCCTTCAGTTAAAATGAGCGTCGAGGCTCGGGAACGTGGTCTGGAAAGAAGGCGCTTGAGGTGGCCAACGTCATTATGGTGGAAGACGCGCAATGTGGCCCGGCTGAGACGGCAACCATCAATCAGGCTGGCATGGCATAGTCGATCCGCCAAAATCAGGCTGTCCGCCGTGGCAAGGCTTGGGATGACTCCTAAATTGGTGGCGTATCCTGAAGAAAAGGCGAGAGCCGCTTCTGCGTTTTTAAAGCTACCCAAATCTCTTTCTAATACGTGATGAGGATTGATGTTGCCGGAAATTAATCTAGAGGCTCCAGATCCTACCCCAAATTTTTCGATGGCCTTTGTGGCGGCCTCTTTTACCTTTGGATGGTTGGCCAGCCCAAGATAGTTATTGGAGGCAAAAAGGAGGACTTCCCGCCCTTCCATTGAAATGACCGGAGCCGAGGGGGAGTTGATGAGAGATAACTCCCTCAATAGGTGTTGTTGCGCTAGGGTCTGAAGCTCTTCTTTGAACATTGAGATGCCCACAGAGTTTTGGGATTATAAGCTATGGAGCCCCTGATCCACAGGTATTTCGTAATGCGATCAACCCTGTTACAATAAATGTTGACTTGAAAAAACCATAATGATTACCATGGTTTATTTACTTCCCCAGACAATAAAAATTATCACAATTGGGGATTCTTTTTTGTTGGAGAGGTTTTTGAGGGAGTTTCCCGGGACGATGTGGTTCACCAGGTCTCGTCCAACGTCAAATTAACCAGAGGGTGAGAATCATGAAAATCACTGGTGCAGAAATTTTTTTAGAAGCATTAAAGCGTGAAGGCGTGAAAACCATGTTTGCCTTACCAGGCGGAGTGG
>BQIZ01000110.1 GCA_021604365.1 Nitrospirales bacterium | reverse complement strand
GAATAATCAGGAGTAAGATTAAGATCAGCCGGAACCGGGCTCTCCCCTTCCAACAGAGTCGCCACTTCGGTCACGGTTGATTCACCGGCATTCGGGCCAAAAATAATTGGCCGGTAGGCATGAGCCCGATGATCAGGATGGTATTTCTTGATAAGGCCGTCCCGTTCGGCTGGAGAAAGCTTGGGAAAACTTTTAGACCGACGGGCGTCTCGGGTTTGATGGACTAAATTTCTCTGATCGGTAAGTTCCATGGGAAAAGCGCAGAAAACTGTTTAGGTTGTGGCGGCGGTGGTATTTTGTAATTCCTCATCGGATAACTTAAGGATACGATCCCATTCCTGCTGAAAACGCCCATCGGTAATCTCTTGAATACGTGTCGCCAGACCTTCAGGTTTCTCAGTGAAATGCACGCCTTGGGCCCGACTGGCATAGAGCGCGACCAGGTTGGGAGCTATATCAGCAATACAGACGGGCGCACACATTCCACACATCACACAATCCATGAACATTTCCGAGACCGCTTTAAAATCCCCGAACACGGCTTTCCACACCCCTTCCCGCACATCGATATGTTGTGGGCAGGCTTCGGTGCAGGCATTACAATTTCGGCACAAGGGGGCTTCAGGATAGAGCGTAAACAAATCCTGTTTGGGATCTTTGAGGTCAAGAAGATTGTAGGTCGCTTTTCTCGCAGGAAAAGCCGGCATGAACGAAAAGGACATGCCATCTTCAACTGCCATGGAGCAAGCCAAACAGGTTTTGACCTTGGGATCGTCTTTCGTACGGTAATAGGTCGCACAGGCTCCACAAAAACCGCCTAAGCATCCAACCCCACGTATCACATCCTGCCCGGCATACCACAAGGCCTTGATCAGGGTAATACCCGCTGGAACCTGAAACGGCTTCCCTTCAATCTCCACCGTGACCATCTTGGGTTGGAGATTCTCTTCTTGATCCAGCGTATTCTTTTTATCCAATGTGTCAGGCATAGCTCAGATATAGTACCTTAAACTCTTAACAAATTTCTCGTGAGGCGTTCCAATCACCTAGCCCCACTTAATTGAGGGTTAGGGTTAATTTAACGCATTCAATGCGGAACCGGCCTTAAACCACGTAAGCTGTTGTTCCGTCATACTATGATTGGCTTGAATGACCACTTCTTGCCCATCCTTCTTGTGAAGGACAACCTGGACCGGCGTACCTGGGGCAAGTCCACTTAACCCTTTCACACTGATCCGGTCTTCCTGTTCAATTTGGTCATAATCCTTCGGATCCGCAAATGTCAGTGCAAGAATGCCTTGCTTCTTGAGATTGGTCTCATGGATGCGAGCGAAACTTTTTGTCAGAACAGCTTGGACACCCAAAAATCGTGGAGACATCGCCGCATGCTCACGGCTGCTCCCTTCCCCATAGTTTTCATCACCCACCACAAACGACCCCATCCCTTTTTCTTTATACCGTCTGGCGACTTGTGCAGGAGTCAAACCGGACTCTCCGGTTAAGACGTCGTTGGCCTTGCCCGCCTCGTCTGCAAAAGCATTGTTGGCTCCAAGAAACATGTTGTCGCTAATCTTGTCCAAATGCCCTCGAAATTTGAGCCACGGACCGGCCGGAGAGATATGATCAGTGGTCGTCTTCCCTTTGGTTTTAATCAATAAGGGCAATTTTTCAAAATCTTTTCCATCCCATTTTGGAAATGGCTTCAATAATTGCAATCGCTCGCTGGTTGGAGGAATGTCCACCTGAAGCTGAGAACCATCCTCCGCAGGCGGGACCAAGCCTTCTTCCCCTTTTGCAAATCCCTTGGCCGGCAATTCATCTCCCTGAGGCGCCTCAAACTTGAAGTCTTTCCCATCTGCCGTTTTCAATGTGCTCTTGATTGGATCAAAGCCCAAGTCACCGGAAAATGCATAGGCCGTCACGACTTCAGGACTGGCCAGGAAGGATAACGTCTCACTCACTCCATCATTTCTGCCTGGAAAGTTTCGATTGAACGTACTGACAATTGAATCGGCTTTGCCTTTTACGGCATCCGAGCGTTTCCATTGCCCAATACAGGGTCCACAGGCATTGGCCAGGACGGTTGCACCCATGTCTTCAAAAGTCTCCAAAAATCCTTCACGCTTCATGGTGTGGTAAATCCGTTCCGATCCAGGGCTGACCAGGAAAGCGGTTTTGGCTTTAAGCCCTGCTTGTAACCCTTGTTTGGCTATATGTGCCGCACGACCGATATCTTCATATGAAGAATTCGTACAGCTTCCGACTAATGTCGCTTTTAACTGAACGGGATAGCCTTTCTCTTTGGCCTCTGCTGCCATTTTGGAAATAGGCCGCGCCAGATCAGGGGTATGCGGTCCCACAACATGAGGCTCAAGAGTGGACAAATCGATTTCAACAATTTCATCAAAATATTTTTCCGGAGACTGATAAACTTCAGGGTCCGCAACCAACATGTCCCGATTGGCTTCGGCTAATTTGGCTATATCGGCGCGCTCCGTGATATTTAAATACGCCACCATTTTTTGATCGAAGGGAAAAATAGAAGTCGTGGCGCCCAGCTCCGCTCCCATATTGGTAATCGTGCCTTTTCCTGTCGCACTGATGGCTTCAGCTCCAGGGCCAAAATACTCGACGATCTTATTCGTGCCACCCTTCACCGTCAGAAGTCCACAAATATACAGAATGACATCTTTGGGCGAAGCCCAGCCACTCAACTTTCCGGTTAACTTCACGCCAATGATTTTTGGATGAAGGACCTCCCATGGGAGACCCGCCATCACCTCACCCGCATCGGCTCCACCGACACCGATCGCTAACATTCCCAACCCGCCACCATTTGGCGTGTGTGAATCTGTTCCAATAATCAATCCGCCAGGGAACGCGTAATTCTCTAGCACCACCTGATGGATGATCCCGGCCCCCGGCTTCCAGAATCCGATCCCATATTTTTTCGCGGCCGACGCCAGAAAATTATACACTTCCCTGTTTTCATCACACGCGCGTAAAAGATCCTTTTCCGAACCTACTTCAGCCCGGATCAAGTGATCGCAATGGATGGTACTCGGAACAGCAACTTTATCCTTACCCGCTTGCATAAACTGCAACATGGCCATTTGGGCTGTCGCATCCTGCATCGCCACTCTATCGGGACGAAGAGCCAACATGGCCTTTCCGCGTTCCCAGACTTGTGTATCGAAATTATCTGCATGGCTGACCAGGATCTTCTCTGTCAGCGTGAGAGGACGTCCAAATGCTTTGCGAGCTTTGTCCACAATTCCCGGCATTGAAGTATAGAGTTTTTTGACCATTTCTAAGGACATAGCACCATCTCCTGGGTTCGGTTCAATATGGATAAGATTCGACCAAGAAAGCCCACTTTCACCAGCATTACTTTAACGGTGGCACCTCGCGACGCTTCGGAGAGGCATAATTTACGAGGTAGTCAAATAATCGGATGAGCCGACTCCCTTGCTTCTTTTGATCTGTCCAATGGCCAATCATTCCGATGGTTCGCGACAAAATGAAAAACCCATTAAGGCTATCCACCGGAAATCCGATATCGACTAACACCGCCGCCATGGTTCCATCCACGTTGAGAATGAGATTATCTTTTTTGACAGCGGTAATTTTTTCGACTTCCAAGGCAAAATCCAAGTGCGGAGTGGCCATGTTCAAACTTTTTACGTACCCAACCAACTCCTTCACCCGCTTATCCGGGTTTTTCAAGCTTTTGACGCGATGACCGATTCCGGGAACCGGACCCACGTTTTTCTTCATGTAGACGAGAAAATCATCGACCGAAAGTTTGTTGTCGATCGCGTACTTGAACCATCGCCCCGCGTCCGTCACCGCGCCACCAAAGCGTGGACCGATCATAATCATACCGGCCGCCACCGCTTGAGATAACCCGATTCCAGCACAAGCCGCAATAATCGTTGTCAGGGCTCCACTCACACAAGGACCATGATCCGCCGACAGCATGATAATTCGTTTTATGATTTCAGCTTCCTGTTTGGAGACAAGGCGATTGTCCCACAGTAATCCGATAATATGAGGGATGTCATAGCCGTTATTGATCAGTTCAGAAGCCGGATAGCCTTGATAGAGTGGTTCATCACCACGATCGTCACTGATTGTCGACCGAATCAGAGGCGTCACCAGCACTTCGCCCTCTTTCATACTCTCTTGAACAGTTTTGGGGAGCTTCGGCATGTCCGCCGGAGCCAGATCCGGGATGGGCTTGACCTGTCCGCTTTTCAGCAACTCTTCGTGGGTAGCCTTGATGGCCGGTCCCAGAGCACCAAAGGTTTCAGGCACGATCGCCCCAGCTTTTTTCAGCGCTTCAGACTTTGCCCGAGCGGACCCTTCACCTTTCAATCCTTCTTTCGCTCCGGCATGCCCGAACTTCATCCCCTTTGGAAGACTCTCCTGACAGAAGCCTGACACAACCGCAAGCAATTTAATCCTTCGCTTCTTTGCCCCGTACCATTCGGCGGCCCGTTCTTCTAAGTCTCCGCCCATTTCTCCGACAATGACGACCGCCTTGGTCTGCGGATCGTTTTCAAACATTTCCAGATAGCTGACATAGTCGGTTCCCGGATAGGCATCACCGCCAATACCGATCGCCGTCGTAATGCCATCGGCGAATTGGGAACAAATCCAAATAATCTCGTTTGACAATCCCCCGGACTTGGTGATCACGCCGAAGGAACCAGGACGATACAATTTGCACGCCACCAAATTGTCAAACGCGCCACCGATCACTCCGAGGCGACATTCTCCTGCCGACACCACACCAATTGACGAAGGGCCATTAAAAGTCTTTCCAAGCTTGCGGGCATGCTTACCCAGAAGTTTGGCATCTTTTTCCGGCACCCCTTCGGTAATCATGGAGACCGTCTTAATTTGCGAGTCATTCAACGCTTCCATGGTTCCCGCATAGGCCCGATCCGCTCCGATGTACACCAAACTGGTATTTATCTCCGGATGGTTGGCGGTCGCCTCGGCGACGGTCTTGTATATAGGGATCATCACTAACTCTGTCCCGCAAATGATTTCGTTGGTCTTCCCCGCATCAGGGGGATACACAAACGCAGAGACATTTAACGGTTGTTTGATCATGTACCGGAACTCAGCCATACGACGAGCGGCATTCACACCGGCCAGCCCACCTTGAATCACGACATGCGTATCTTTTGTTGCAAGAATGCTCATCGAAGCGGTCTCCTACATCCTCAAGGTCAAATAGGTTATTTTGCGGCCATGGCCATATCGACAATGTCCGTTAATGGCGTTTTGCGATCAAATACCTGGATATCAAAACCCTCATCCTGAAGGGCACGCATGGCGGCTAGTCCTTGCAGTTCATTTGGCCCGCCCCGGCGCACCCAAATCTTGACACCCTGAAGCTTGCCTTCCGCTTTTGCTTTACGAAACGCGTTGATAATTCCTCCAAACGTCTTTTTGACATCGGTAAAATTCGCAATGGCTCCACCAACAATAATATGCTTAATACCAGGCAAAGAGCAGACTTTTTCCGTCAGAACTTCCACGGCCCAGTCCGGTGGATCGCCGGAATATTCTGCATAATTCGCAAGTTTTCCACCACGGGCTACCACAGCATCTGAATAATAGACGCTGGCTCCCCCACCAGCTGGCAACATCGCAATATTGCCTCCGGGAATCTCAATAAGCTTGACGGAGCCCTTTACTTTGGCATCAACCGCCATGACTTCCTCTTCATTTTTGGTGTAGGCGCGACCAAATTCTGCCGCAAACGGGAAAGTCCAGTCTTTATGCCGGAATTTGGCATCACCGTCCAGGAGGGTCACCGCATCAAGAGCCACAAGTTCTCCCTGGCTGCTAAGCACAACAGGGTTCACTTCCACGTATTGGGCATCTTCATTTTCAAAACAGGCATGTAATTTTTTCAGAAATTCAGCCATTTTTGCCGCCGTGTCGCCGGAAAACCCGGCATCTTTCACCAGGGAGGAAAGCGCAGAATCAGTGAGGGTTTCCCCCGTTTCTATAGAAACATGCTTGACCTTATCCCAATTGGATTCCACTTCGATGCCACCACAGGTTGCCACCAAGAGGTCCACTCCATCACGAGTCGATTTGGCTGCGGCATAATATTCTTCTTTGTGATCAACCGCCTCGGAAACAATCACCTGCCTAATCGTCAGTGTTTCCATTTTTTTGCCAAGCATCTCCCGCACAGCCGCTTTCGCCGCCGTTAAATCCAAGCCAACCTTAACTAACCCCAATTTAAAACGAGAGCCAAGCGCTTCATGCGCTTTGACCACTAGTTTACTTTTTTGAAGCCAATCATTGACCTGAGATAATTGGTCAAATTCATCACTTGAGGTCACGACAGCATAGTTGGGAGTTGAAATTCCCCATTTTCGCAGTAGACCCATTCCAGGGCCTTCAAGAACTTTTGCCATAATCCAACCCTTCCTTCAGGGACTCATCATGATGGTTAAGGACAAACGTAACACAACCCGCCTGCCGCGCGGAACGGTGCATTGTACGAATGCCCTCAACCCGCTGCAATCAATCAAAAGACCCATGGCCCCCCTTTCAAAAGTCCCATTGTCATACCATAACCGAGGCCCATGGGAACACCACGACAACTCAAATTGGAAAACCTATTTAAAATTAGATAGTTGGAATGAGATTTACGCTATACCCTCCTTTAACCACAAATCCCATCAATTTTCGACTCTAAATCCTATGACTTCTAAGCCAACTACTGGTTGAAAGCCTCCCTACAACACAAGAGCAATTCAGGACGTGGAAAATAATATAGTCAGATGCCTACTGACTTCTTCGAGTTAGTTGGTAAAGAGACCCCATTTTTCCTACCCCAGCACCTTTTCGCGGAGGCCAGTTGAGTGGGATTTCATCTATTGCCACGATAAACTTCTCTTTGAATCCACGCTCGATGGTATCCCACCCCAGTCTATTGGGATCACAAAACAGGCCTTTTCCCCCCGGAGCCAGCACCTGCTCTAAAACGTGTGAAATATTCGCTAGAATCCCCTCGTCATAAAAAATCTCACTGCCTAATATCAAATCATAGAGCTGTTTGCGTTCAATCGCTTCAGACCAATCCAAAATGCACGTATCAAAGTTGCTGACATGATTCAGATGGCAGGACTCCTTTACCGCTTCAAGGGTAATAGACACCATATCTGAAAACATGGTGAACGCCCCAAGCTGAGCAGCCACAACTCCGGCCAACCCTGTCCCACAGCCGATTTCCAGAACCTTGGCCCCTTGCAGTTTTGTTGGGAAAAACTGATGAATGAGATATTCAGCTAAGGCCACCTCAGAAGGCCAAATTCGATCCCAGTACCCCCACCCGAGGGATTCGTCATCCCGTGCATCTAATGGGGTTTCAACAGAGATGTCTCGCTTGGTCTTACAGACAATGGGAACATCCCCGATTTTGGGAAGGGTCACGACTTTCACCTGACTCACACAAATACCTTTTCTCCCCAAAAAAATCGAGCCGGGCTCCATTCGGAACCCGGCTCGTTGCACACATCCCCAGTATAAAAAATAATACCGGAAGACCAGCCTACGTTTAGAACCTAGGCTAAGCGACCTAAAATGGAATTGAGTGTTGCGCTGGGACGCATGGCGGCCATAACCTTATTTGGATCCGGACGATAATACCCGCCAATATCCTGAGCCCGCCCCTTTGCCGCTTTCATCTCTTCAAGTATGGTATCGATTTTGGATTCCAACTCTTTTGCGATCGGGGCGAATTGCTTTTTCAAGTCCTGATCATCATCCTGAGCCGCCAGCTCTTGCGCCCAATACAAGGCCTCGTACACATGGCTTCCCGCATTATCCAACTCTCCCAATTCACGTCCAGGTGATTTCCGGTTGTCCATGAGCTTTCCAGTGGCCTTGTCCAACGTATCCGCCAGGATTTTTGCTTTTTTGTTATTTTTGGTTTGACTTAAATGCGCAAACGATTCGGCCAACGCGAGAAACTCTCCGAGTGAATCCCAGCGCAAATGTCCTTCTTTGACAAATTGCTGTACATGCTTCGGCGCAGATCCTCCGGCCCCCGTCTCAAACAATCCCCCACCATTGATCAAGGGAACGATGGACAGCATCTTAGCGCTCGTACCCAGCTCCAAAATCGGAAAAAGGTCAGTGAGATAATCCCGAAGCACATTTCCAGTGGCCGAAATGGTATCGAGACCGTCCTTCGCGCGTTGGAGTGAGAATTTCATGGCATCCACAGGCGCCATGATTTGAATGTCCAACCCTTTTGTATCATGATCCTTCAAATAGCGATTCACTTTTGCAATCAGCTGCTCATCATGTGCCCGATCTTTATTTAACCAGAACACTACAGGAGTTGATGACGCTCTGGCTCGCTTCACAGCCAGCTTCACCCAATCTTGAATGGGAATGTCCCTAACCGTACATGACCGAAAGATATCGCCTTTTTCCACTTCCTGTCGAAGAACGGTCTTGCCCGCTCCATCAATAATACGGATGGTCCCATCGCCCGGCGCTTCGAAAGTCTTGTCGTGAGATCCGTACTCCTCGGCTTTTTGTGCCATCAAACCGACATTCGGCACGCTCCCCATCGTCGCAGGATTGAATTCACCATGCTTCTGGCAGAATTCAATGACCGCCTGGTAAATGCCAGCATAACACCGGTCTGGGATTATGGCCTTGGTATCATGCTCTTTGCCATCCGGACCCCACATTTTCCCAGATGTCCGAATCGACGCCGCCATTGAGGCATCAATGATGATGTCACTCGGCACATGAAGATTCGTAATACCCTTGTCAGAATCCACCATCGCCAAAGCAGGGCCATTCTTCATTGCCTCCTGAATGTCCGCTTTGATCTCCTCTTGTTGGGCGGCAGACAATTTGCCAATTTTGGCATACACATCCCCAAGCCCATTGTTCGGATTCACACCAAGTTCGCTAAAGACCTGCTCATGCTTCTTAAACACATTTTCAAAAAAGACCGTCACGGCATGGCCGAACATGATGGGATCCGACACTTTCATCATGGTCGCCTTCAAGTGCAACGACAAGAGAATGCCGCTCTTTTTGGCGTCTGCAATTTGCTCCTTAAAGAATTCTCGCAACGCGCTCACACTCATTTTTGTGGTATCGACCACATCGCCTTCGTCGAAAACCACATTATCTTTCAATACTTTGACAGTTCCATCTTTCGCCATAAATTCAATGCGTCCCTTACCAGCCGCTTGTTCCGTGATGGTCGCTGATTTTTCGTTGCCGAAAAAATCTCCGTCGGACATGTGGGCCACATGGGTTCGCGAGTCTTTAGTCCACTTTCCCATCCTATGAGGGTTCTTTTTGGCATACTGCTTGACCGAAGCTGAAGCCCGACGATCGGAATTCCCCTGCCGCAATACGGGGTTGACCGCGCTTCCCTTTACTTTGTCATATCTGGCTTTTATGTCCTTTTCTTCATCGGTTTTAGGATTTTCTGGATAGTCAGGAATCGCATAACCCTGGGATTGCAATTCAGTAATTGCACCCTTAATTTGTGGGAGCGATGCACTGATGTTTGGCAATTTAATGACGTTGGCATCGGGCTTCTCAACCATTTCCCCTAATAGAGCCAAATCATCCGGTTGCCGTTGCTCTGGCTTGAGCTTGTCAGGAAATTGCGCAAGAATTCTTCCCGCGAGAGAGATATCTTTGGTGCCAACAGTCACCCCTGCCGCTTTAGCAAAAGACTGAATGATTGAAAGAAACGATCCGCTGGCCAGCTCAGGCGCTTCATCAACTTTCGTGTAAATAATGTCTGGTTGTACACTCATGGCATTTACCCCGTTAAAAGTTAACTATGAACACATTTTTCCTGCAAAGACCTCGCTCCAAGCACATCATTTAGGATCTCACCCACCAGGTAGAGAATGAAATTTGTAAACCAATCCCCATGCCGTGACAAGAAGTAAGGCATTGTAAGAATGGTTTCACGCTTCTGCAATCAATCAAAGGACCCATGTGGATACGAATCAAAAGTCTCATGCAAGATGCGGAAAAAGGGGAAGTTTGCGAGAAACTTCAACTGAAAAGTAAAACTCCCCTAGAAACAGGAAGTTAATGGGATTATTGAGAGGAAGCCTTGCAAGAAAATTTTTTGAGATGTATCAGTCGAGAAATTGAAAAGTCTTAGAGAGACCCTAGAGAAGTTGTTGCCAACTGAGGGTAGCAACAGGAAGCACTCGAAGGGAGGCGGCGATCGGACAGGTATCCAGAGTCAGCTTCACCTCGCCATTCAGCATCTGCACCTGGTCCGCCAAGAGAGCACCCTGAATGACTGAAATCCCAATTCCACCTTCAAACGTGACTTGTCCAGTGACCACGATGAGACCTTCCCAATGAAAAGGCGCCGAAATAATCAGGTTCCCCGATACCAACAGAATGCCATATCCATTGAGATTCTGAACGGCAAGCCGGCTCGAAAATCCCTCTGCAAGCGGTTCGGCATGCAACAGGGCAGGATTTCCAGGCTCCCCAAAATTCACACTGAGAAGATCTTCTGAAATAACCTGAGCGCCTCCCTTGAGGCTATTTAAAGCCTTCACCAAATCCAGGGCGTCCATGCCCACATGTGGCATCGGAG
Source organism: Nitrospirales bacterium (assembly GCA_021604365.1). Classification (GTDB taxonomy): domain Bacteria; phylum Nitrospirota; class Nitrospiria; order Nitrospirales; family UBA8639; genus Nitrospira_E. The sequence continues at coordinate 2,424 of BQIZ01000110.1, read as the reverse complement.
GATTACCTGTGAGAGTGGCAGTTCCTGCCAAAGCACCTGCAGGGCCCAACCACACTGGAGGCCTGTCTCCTGGCAGGAGGCCACAGGTATCAAAGCCTTCCACGACTGCGGTTCCGCCAGCGAATTCGACCTGACTATTCGCATATACCGGTGCCAGCAATGGGGGGCCAGAGGGGTGCGCCACCTCCACTTGAATCAGGGAGGTGGCCCCTTCTACCTGACTCTGGCTGATGATGATTTCGACGGGAGAATATGGTGTTGGATTTGCTGACGTAAATGACGCGGGCATGAGTCCGCTTCCTGATGCAAATCCAAAGAAGACCACATTGCCTCGGTTATTTATGGAATGGGTCGCGGTGCTTCCATCCCCATCTTGATAGTGAGGGGTCAGAGAACTGTGCCCAGCCCGTTCCGCATCATACTCGGTTTTATGACGAATTTTAGTCCAATAAGGCAGAGTCGTTTGCACACTATTGGGAAGAACAGCCGTATTGCTGAGATTTCCACCTAGAGGAAAATAGTTGGTGAACAGCCCTGAATATTCCTGATCATCCTGTGATTTCCAGTCAGGGGTGGACAACACATAGGCGGACCAATTCGTTTGCAGGTTGGGGGAAGGATCACCGAGATACCCTGAATTGGATAACGAGGAACCACCTAAACGAATGGCGGTTTCTGCGATGCCCGCCTCTGCGGCATAGAACGAGGCCATCGCCCTTCGGAAATTTCCACTGATTTGTAGATCGGTGGAGGTGGCAAACAGAATCGTCGCACCCATTATTGTGGAAATAGCGACCAACAACAAAGCGGCAATGAGCGCTCCACCCATGGAGTTAAGGCAAGGCCTTTTTCCTGCATGCCCTTTGTGTCGGATCATGATTGACTATTTCTCATCGTGATTCGGGAATGGAGAGTAACCGTTCGATATCCACCGTTTTTGCCATACTTTGGATCGGGTTGTGACGTTCTGGCCGTCACCGAAATCCCAACTTGTCGTATGGCCTTGGAATTCGTGGTTGGGTTTCCACCCTGATCAAGATAGTCTACGACAAACGCTTCAATGTCCTCACCAAATGGTTGATTACCTCCACCGGTATTACGCCGGAGCAGGTGGGTCGTGGCATCATAGACAAAAACAATTGATTCATTGGCATCGCTGATGAAGCCATTTCCATTCAAATCGGCCTTAATGGAGAGCTTACCTGGATCATACGTGATGCCTTCAAAATCATTTGTAAGATCGGAATCACGATTCACTCCGCGGGGATCATAGCCGGCCATCAGGATTTCCCTGGTCACCAAATCTACCACCACACGAGCCTGTTGCTGCATGTCCAAGACATGTTCCCGCACACCCTGAGCCTCGAGTTCTTGAATATACAGGGCATAGACCACACTCACCGTCAGGAGACTCAGTCCCAGGGCAACCACAACCTCAACCAGCGTATATCCCTGCTGGGACCATTTTGAAATACCTGGTATCAGCTTATTCATTCTTACTTGGTGAGAAAGGTGGTTAGTACGGTGGAATGCGCATCATGGTCCCATCGCACTTCGACGGTGACCGTGTGCAACCCGGTTATTGGAGTGTGCGATTGAATGATGACTGTGCGTTGATGATGCATCGCACCGGCAATAGAACCATAGGGTTCTATATTGATCCATGGGTCGGTTAACGAAATAGGCACTCCACCCCGACGCACGTCTTCTATTTTTTCCTGGGCGAGCGTGACAGCTCTGGTCATTTTTTCACTTGCGGACATGCCTGTATGGGCAACAACGGAATAGCCTGCAAAACCAAGGAGAGCCATGAAAACCACTACCAAAGCCATGAGCGCTTCTAATAAAGAGAACCCTCGTTGATCACGAAGACACATCCCTACCGGATATCGTTCATGAATGTTGGCGTTCATTTAAGACTTCACTTTTACCCGTCCGGTAATGCTGACCGTAATAATTCGCTTTCCGGCGGAATTGGAAAGTGTAATAGAAGCTAAGCTGGACGCCGTTCCTCTTGGCAGAAAGGAGGGATTGTTGGATGCCGTCATTTTGACATCTCGATAGCTTTCTTGAATATCACGAGCTACAAGATGCTCACCTGGGTCGGACTTTCCATTGTTGTTATCATCATCCAATAACTCATACCGATGACTATCCTGAAAGAAGACTCGTTGCCTATTCCGCTCAACCACCGCCTTCATTTTTGCCCCTAAAAGGTCGGAGGTCACCTGTCTGGCTGCTCCATTCAATCGCCAATGAGGTAACTGGGATACCAACCAGGTTTGGGCTAACATCAAGACTACCCCGATAATGCCAAGCACGATAATCAATTCAGTGAGGGAAAAACCTCTGGTACACCAAAGTGACCTCTTCAACCGTCTTATCCCTCTTACAGTGACGACTGGAATCGACTCCATGTGGTCG
>BQIZ01000109.1 GCA_021604365.1 Nitrospirales bacterium | reverse complement strand
GAACGAAATGAAAATAAAATCCGTCGATTGAAATTGCGATAACGAGGCTAAGTTGATTTTTCAATAGAAATTGCCTGTATTCGGTGGGGCCATTCTTACCCCAGTGAGATAAATAATTTGCTGCCTCACGTATTGGTTCTAAGCTATATCATTCGTTTTTCTTCTCTCCCCCCATCCTGTTGGCGGAGCTCAGTCATTTCCCAGTTGCATTTTTGGTCGAAAATCTTGAAACTTTCTTTCCAATTTGTACTCCGTATCGCTCTGCATTTAAAATGGGGTAGTGCAGTTATTTGAGAAACACGCACTCAAATAGAAAACGATCGTTTAGAATGAATGTGTTCGAGAATGGACTGATTTTTTTCATTTTTGAAATATCATTGGTATTGAATCTTTAGAAATTTCAAGGGAACCAAGTATTGAGCACAATTCACGCCAAAAAACGGATTGTTTTGTTCGTGGTTTTTGCTGTGGGGGTTTTATTCGGATTGACTTGGTATCAAGTCCCACTTGTCAGTTCACAGGGCATGGTTGTCCTTGCGCATTTTTCAAAAGGGGAAGTCCCTACTCATCCTTCCGATTCCGCGTGGGAGTCCGTGGCTCCTCTCCCTGTTCCTCTCAGTGGCCAAATCATTACCAGACCGGTTTGGCCTGAGCCCAGTGCACGAGCTCTCTCCATCCGATCAATTCATAACGGAAAAGACATTGCATTTTTACTGGAATGGCAAGATGCCACAATTAATGAATCGTTGACGCCTGGGGTCTTCAGGGATGGGGTTGCATTGGCTCTTCCACTGGGAGATGCACCGGCCTTTTTTTGCATGGGACAACTCGATCATTATGTGAATATTTGGCATTGGAAAGCGGATTGGCAGAGCGATGTGGACCGACGTGCCGAGCGAGCCAAAGAATCTAAGCGTGAGAAATCAGGTCCTCGTCGGTTTGAAGTGATCCCGCGTCGGCCCTCATCGGTCGAGGACCTCGTTGGAGGGGGTTTTAGCACCCTAACCAGCAAGGAACAGCAGGGACGCATTCAAGGACAAGCGGAGTGGAAAAACGGTTTATGGCGAGTGGTGATGAAACGGCCGCTGACCTCCACTGGGGATGATTTGGACAATGAAGCGATGCTGTTTCCTGGGCGAATGCAAGCCATAGCCTTTGCGGTTTGGAATGGAGAAAATAAGGAGCGGAATGGGCAAAAATCTGTTGCCTCCTGGATGCAACTACTCATTGATCCAATTCCACCATCACAAAATGGGCCAGGAGCAATGGAATCCACGCATAGGTCATCATGAGAATCTTAAAAATGAAAAGAATGAGATCTATAGGTGGAATACATATTTTCTTAATTTTTTTGTGCCTTTCGTTTGGATTGATTGCATTTCAGGCAGAGACATTTGGACATCTCCCAAATGAGAATATGACCGAAGAAAAAGCCCTGATATTAGCCGAACAATTTGGAATTGATGTGGGGGAGGTAGACGAGGAAATCAAGGAAATTCTTGGATTGACCAAAGCGGAAGGGGTTGTCGTGTATGCCGTCATAGGAGGGTCTCCTGCCGAATTATCAGGAATAAAGGTAAAAGCGATCATTAAGGAAGTTGATAAGTATGAAATTCAAACACTTGTCGATTTGGGAATGGCTTTGGAACAGGCTCTCCCCACAAAGAATTTTACTGTCGCCACCTATGAACCTGCAGATCCAGAGAATCAAGGGGTTACCGGCGGGCTTAATTTCCATTTTGTACGAATCCTTCAGGATTAAACCATTTGCATGAAAAATCTGTTTAATAAAAATTTCAGGTTGTCGAAAATAGTATCCTTGCACATCCGATGGATTTTAACGACCATATTGGGGATTTTTTGTTTATCTGGAGTCGGGCTTGGTCAACAGCATAGCACGGTTAATGGTGAAGGAGATGACTCCTGGATTGAGGAAATTGAGAAGGTTTTTATCCCTTCTGAACAATGCAAACAATGTCATGACCGGCATTATGAAGAGTGGAAGGGGATGCGTGAGCAGACCATGGATTTAAAGACCTTTGGCCGGGTAGATGGAGCTCTTCTCCATGGGACAGCTCTTACCTCACCGGTGTTCAAAACTGTCTTGGGCCTGTGGCTTCACACTGATCCCGATCAGGAACAACGTACTCGCTGCCTTTCGTGTCATGCTCCCGCTGTGACCGTGTTCCCACAGCATACTGATCGGATTATTGATCAGGTGATGAAGGGAGGAAAGCGGGTCAAAATTGAAGGCATTAGCTGTAGTGCCTGTCATCTCATTAAGGGGATTCAAGAAAATGCCTATGGGCATCCCACTTTCAAAATTGAATCAGGGGAGATTCTTTATGGACCCTACGCCGAACCAGAGGAGAATCTCGTGCATCCCTCTGGGCAGGCGGATATTTATCGGGGAGCACATTACTGCGCATCCTGCCATTTTGATAAGGTTAAGGACGTCACTCGGCCTGATATCCCTGGGGAAATTCTGAAAGGTACGATTTGTCAGGATTGTCATATGGAGCGTTCTACGGGGAGTTCAACTTCTCAACGAGGAGCTCTCACTCGTCCAATCGGACGGCACTGGTTTCAAGGTATTGTGATTCCTGGGATTATGCTGAGTAATAGGAATTTGCAGGCCGAATGGTTTTCGAGGGTGGATATTGAAGCTAAAAAGGTCAAGGGAAAGGTTGAGGGAGAGGTACTGCTACGGAATGGTGCCTTGCCTCATACATTTCCCGGTGGTGATCCAGTATTGAAACAATTTTATGTCACGATTACGCTCAAAAATTCAGATGGACACGTTATCGACCAATATCAGGAACGGTTTGGCCGAACATTTGAGGACCTGCTTCGCGGTCCGATCCCCAGACCATTTGTCAATGGAGGCACAACCAGGCATATTCCATTTACATTGAAAGTTCCCCAAGGTACAGAGGTCTCCTTGATTGAGGCCGCAGTGAGTTATTCTCTCATTCCCGAGCCATCTAAGGATCTTGCCATGAAATTCATCGAAGGTCTGGCCTCCGATAAAGAACGGGAAACGGCAGAACGGATTATTAAAGATTATTCTTCCCCACGGCTCCTCACGTTTCGCACCATGAGTTTATAGACAGTCAAAACTCGCAGATTGTTGTTGGAAAACATAAAAGGATTGTCTGATGACCAAAAGCTACAAAGAGAGAACACTCGGGGGTGAAGTTATGAGGGGGGGGGTATTGTTGTTGCTGGGATGTTTTCTGCTTGCGGTGCCTCCTCAGGCCTCTGTTGCAGGTGAATCGTCTTTAAACAAAAAACCAATAGAAAAATCGTTTCCCAATTCTGAAAAATGTAAACGCTGTCATCTTCGAGTCTTTGATGAATGGGAAGCTTCGGCTCAATCGCGTTCTATTGTGACTGCCGCTTTCCGGGTAACTCTGGACAAATTTCTCGCTTCATCCGATAAAAAAGACCATGCAATGTGTTTTCGTTGTCACGCTCCGCACATTCTTGAATATGGCGACCATCTGCCTCATTTTATTAAAGAGGTTCGATCAAAGGATCCACGGATGGATGGAGTTGGATGTCCGCAATGCCATCTTATTCAGGATGTGGACATGAATTCGCATCCTCCAACGCCAACATTCCAATTGGGGACGACAATTTTTGGAGGATATGATAAAGCCGCTGAGAATTTGGCGCATCAATCACAGAAGCTGGAACTCTATCAAGAGTCTAAATTCTGCGTGACCTGTCACGACTCCCTTCCAAAGATTGCAGACTCTGGCAAGGACATCCCTGGTTGGTTAGGAGCTTGGGAAAAAACCAACGCTGAAACCAGTGGGAAGCCTTGTCAAACCTGTCATATGCCAGAAGCAGTTGATGAATCTGCAAATGGAGAGAAGGTCAGGAAGGTCGCCAATCACAGCTTCCCTGGTAGATTCGGAAAGGTCCGTGCGGATGCTGTTACCTTAGACTTTACGACTGAAACCTCTGCCGATACCTCTCAAGTACAGGTCAGTATTCAGAGCCTAGTCCCGCATAATTTGCCTTTGCCGCATCCTGGGTGGTCCCGGGTCGTCGTTGATCTTTCAATTTTTGGGAAAAATCTCAAAAAGGTTTACAACGAACAACGGTTTTATGAACGGACATTTGGCAATACGGAAGGAAAGGAGACGGTCTTTGATTTTGAGGCAAAAATGGTTTTACACGATACCCTTCTTAAGCCAGAAGAAATGCGGGTAGAGGTATTTACGTTTCCCACCCCACAGGATGCGCCTTCCATGGATGTGGTGGTAACCCTTACGTATGCCCCAGTCCACGGACCACAAGACTTCCTTGAAAAAGTGGAAGAAGAAGCGGCACTCGGGCAAAAGGACAAGGCCTTTCAATCAGTCCAAATTGCCCAAAAGAAAATGAACATTCCCCTCAAAAAATAATCGCGCCTCTCTGGAGGAGAATCGTTAGGAAGTCACGGCTCCCAGAGATGCGGAGGAAACCATCTTGGCATATTTGGCTAGCACGCCGGTTGTATATCGTGGTGCCGGTGGATTCCATTTTGCCAAACGGGTTTGAATGTCTCGATCTGATAGTTCAACATCCAAACGTCGCGCAGTAATGTCGATATTAATCAGGTCTCCGTTTTGAACGGCCGCAATCGGTCCGCCTTTCGCGGCCTCTGGGGCGACATGTCCAGCCATGAAGCCAAAAGTGGCTCCTGAAAACCGTCCGTCCGTCAAAAGGGCGACTGATTCGCCTAAACCTGCCCCAACAATAGCACTCGTTACGCCTAACATCTCCCGCATCCCTGGTCCACCTTGTGGTCCTTCATAGCGGATAACGACCACGTCCCCTGGCACGATTTTTCCTTTTTGGACTGCCTGAAACGCATCCTCTTCGCAATCGAAGACTTTGGCGGGTCCATGGTGTGCTAATTTGGCATGACCCGCTACCTTGACGACACAGCCTTCCGGGGCAAGATTGCCTTTCAGTATCACAAGTCCTCCCGTTGGTTTAATTGGATGAGAAGGGGAAAAGAGAACTTTTTGACCGGAAGTTTCCTTGGCTGAGGAAGCTTCTTCAGCTAAGGTTCGTCCTGTGACAGTCATTTGGTCTCCATGTAGATGGCCAGATTCCAAAAGCCACTTTGCCACCAACGGGGTTCCTCCTGCTTGATAGAGGTCGGCTGCCATGAACTGACCTCCTGGTTTCAGGTCAGCCAGGAGCGGGACTTGGCGGTTGATAGTATCAAAATCGTCAATATTTAGTGTGAGCGACATTTCATGGGCAAGAGCTAGGAGATGGAGCACGCCATTAGTAGATCCCCCGGTAGTGGCGATTGCTGCAATGGCGTTTTCCAATGCTGGGCGAGTCATAATATCCCGTGGTCGAAGATCGTTCTTCAAGAGATTAATCAGGATTTTTCCGCATTCCTTGGCTATCTGGTGCTTTCTGGGGTCCAGGGCTGGCACGCCATTGAAACCCAGTGGAGATATTCCTAAAAACTCAAACGCAATAGCCATGGTATTGGCCGTAAATTGGCCACCGCAGGCTCCAGCTCCTGGACAGGCTCGTCGTTCTAACTCAAGCAGCTCCTCCGTTGTCACTTTCCCTTTGGCGTGTGATCCGACGGCCTCAAAGACATCCTGGATCGACACAGGTTTTCCATGGAATTCTCCAGGCATGATCGAACCTCCATAGAGCATGATTGAGGGGAGATTCAGCCGGGCCAGAGCCATCACACAGCCCGGAATGGTTTTGTCGCAACCTGATAAGGCAATGACTCCGTCAAACAGATGTCCTCGAACCACTAATTCAATGGAGTCTGCGACCACTTCCCGGCTAATCAAGGAGGCTTTCATGCCCTCGGTCCCCATGCTGATGCCGTCTGAGACCACAATCGTGTTGAATTCGATAGGGGTTCCTCCCGCCTCACGAATCCCTTGCTTCACACTTGCTGCGAGATCGCGGAGATGATAATTGCAAGGAGTGATTTCAGACCAGGTATTGGCGATCGCGATAAGGGGCCTGGTAAAGTCTTCGTCGGTCAAGCCGACGGCCCTGAGCATCGCACGAGCGGGGGCACGGTCAGGTCCCTCAGTCAGGACCAGGCTATTTTTTTTCAAGGTTTTTGACATGAAACGGTGCTCCTTCGATCATAACCGTTGATGAATGGTAATATTGGGTCAGTCAATGATTCGATGCCTGAATGTCTCATAATGCTACGAAAATGGTCAATGTTAGAGAGTCAAAATATTGCCGTATTTCAGCCATAGCGATCATGCTTTCCTATGAAATCAGCTGGAGAAGAGAAGAAGATGGGCACTGAGTAACGGAGGACAGTCCTGTCCTCTGAAATGGAAAAAGAAGAGAGGTTTTGATCCTGAAATTCCTGGGAGGTGAGTTTACGAGATGTCACCGATGAAAGGCTGCGTTGCAGCCGGAACTTCCCACCGTTCCTGGGGATGGGGGAGTAAATAATATGAGCCAATAGGGATGGAAGGAATGATAGGTCTCACCATGACGGTAAAACTCTACAAGCTGTCGTAATCTAAATTACTTCAATTAATTTCGCAGGGGCTTTGATTCCATGGCCGCTTGTTGAAGGTTTTCCAAGAGTCGATCATGCCGGATTGAAATGCTGTGGGTGGAGGATCTTCTCAAAAAGTAATTTTCGCTTTTAATACTATCTAAGCCAACATTTACCGGCTCTACAGAATAATAGGGCACTGGAGTGTGTGCGAGCCTTCTTGAAAGAAGGTGTGTTGAAGTTGTGAAAAAGGCTTTCTGCTTGGTGAGGACAATACATGCAGTTCCCAGAAATGACTGTAGTGCACAAATGGGCCACAACAATGAAGCTTGGAGGGAGGAATGAACCTAACCGCGGTTTTGCTGAAACCTGAAGGCGAAAAGCGAATGGTCCATAGAATCAAAGGATAAGTGAAAGATATGAGTTCGATGATCTACCAGGGCGGCAATTGTAAAGTGTCGTGGATCTCCCTGACTGTGTGGGGCGTGGTGACTGTCTTGCTCGTGTGGGGGGCTGGTGTAAGTAGCAGTGAAGGAGGCTTGGAGAATGAGTTCTCATCAGGATTTGAACATTTTGAGCCAATTCAGAAAGAGAAGGTAAAGGTTTTCTTCGCCTATATCTATAAGCAGCGGGTACCGGGCCATGTAATTCTCGCTCACCGCGAATTTGCCTCGTCGCCCCAGCCTTCTGCAGATGTTGCTTCAAAGGGAGATGGTTCGCCCTTGGTTGGTTCCGTCATGGCCCTCTTAGCCACGTTTGGGGATGCCAATGTTCTTCCGCCGGAGGGGACCTCTCAGGCCAATCAACTGATTCATGGCCTCATCCAATTGCAGTCGGCTTTAGTGAAATCCCAATCTTCAGAGTTGAGCGAATATGTTACAACGGCGGTTGAGCAGCGTTTTGATAAGCAAGGTTCAGGGATTTTACAGTCAATTCATCAGAGAGGGTTGACATCAAAAATGTTAGATGCCCTCGTGACCTATAACCACAAAATACCAATGTGGGAAAAGCCAGCTCTTACTGAACTCTTTCAACGTTATAATGTTTCCCGGCAAGATTGGGAATTAATTGAGAAAATCTTTGGCGAAGCCGACGCAGCCTATCGTAGGAAAGGATCATCCATCCATGACGCCTATGAGCTGTGGAGAGCACAAATGCCGGGAGGTCGGCATGAAGATACAGGAATTAATTGAGGAAAACGGGTTTCCCCTTTTGTGCCGATTGGTAACACGCATCGGCAAGTTCGACTGCTCGTAACCCATCTTCCGCAGTAACGGGCATCGGTTCTCCGGTTCGAATTGCCTGACAAAAGTCTCGAAGCACTTCAATTAACGTGGCACCGGGAGGGCAGGGATGGTCTAATATCTCGCTGCCTCTGGAAATTTTTCGAACGATGTTGGTCGTCCAATCGGCGAATGCTTGGCCATATGACCCCATAATTTCTGCGCGGGTGACTCGTCCCTGGCTGACGCGGGAAATATCCAGATAACAGGGAAGTCCTCTTCGGGTCACCAGTTTGATGAAAGCCCGCAGTTCGGGATCCTGGGCCCCAGGTCGATCAATGTCAGCAGAGACCGAATGGACCTCATCCTGAGTAAGAACACGGACTAGGTCCAGCAAGTGAATCCCAAATTCCATGAGGGCTCCATAATTGCACCATGACGGGTTTTTTCCAGGCAACGCTGAGTGGGATTCGAATCGCATGGTGCAAACAAGATATTGCCATTGGCCTAAGGATGAGGCGATGGCTTGCAATTGGCGTATCGCTGGCTCATACCGCAGAGTCTGAGCAGTCATTACAGGGATTTTAGCTTTGGTGGCGGCCTCAATAATTTGGCTGCCCTGGGTTTGGTTAAGAGCGAGGGGTTTTTCCAGAAGAACCGCTTTGCCATGGTGAATGGCTTCTAAGGCAATGGGTAGATGGAGTGAGGGAGGGGTCACGATCAGAACGGCCTGAATAGCCGAATCGGCTAAGAGATCGTGATAGTTCGGGTAAAAACGGAGAGGGTATTCTGTGGCGAGTCGAATGCCTGCTTCCATGTTTTTTCGGCTGATGGCAATCAATTTTCCTCCCGTCTCGATGGAGAGCAAATGATGAAGGTAACGGGAGCCGTGTCGTCCTACGCCAATCAATCCAAGGGGAATGGGTTTCATGTCAGCTCCGATTCCCTCCTTTATCCCGCGTGAGTGTTAAATAAATGAGGTGTCTTCATCCAATGCGTATAAAACACACAGGATCGCCTACCAAGGCTGTTGGATAGGTCCGATCCTCAACTTGATAGGGAATGCCATGTAAGTGGCACCAGTGTTCAACCCAGGGCATTTCTTCCACCGAGGTCGTGAGCAATCCTGGCAGGGTAAGTTTGGCCATGCAATTGGCAAATAAGCGAACTCCTGTTTCCCGTTCGTGTGAAAAGGCCGATATGTCAAATGCCAGAGGATCCGCACGGCCGTATGAAAAAAGGACTGAAAGATTGGGGAATTCTTCCGGGTCATTCAGAACGCTGACAATCCAAAGATGATCAACGTTGACTGTCGCAGTCTCCGCCGATCGGCAGTAAAATGGGATTCCGTTTTCGCCTCCGGCTTGGTTGAGGATGTCCACTTCTGCCTGCCGAAGATTATAGGGGCAGACCGTTCGATTTAATTCCAACTGTTCCATGAGCAAAACGGGAATCTCTGGGACTCCTGCGCCCACATACAAACTTTGCCCCATAGGTGGCAAACGAGTGCGGAGGGCTTTCGCAATCGCGATCCCCAGTTTCTTGCAAGGGCCTCGGCGATCCTCCCAAAACGCGTCACCACCTTCGTCGCAATAAACCGGGCCAAGCCCTTCATAGTCCAACACATTATATATTCTGGTAATTTCTTGAGTTGTGGCAGATGATAATTTTGGAGGTTTCATCCTCGGTGTGGGCCTTTCAATATGTCTCAGTTTCCTTCTTTGTACCAGGTTCGGCGAAGCAGATAATAGCCCTAACAGGAAGGTGCGATGTCATGATCCAAACCTGGAAGGTGAGTCCTGTCTCAACTTGACCCATATTACGATTTTGTGTATTGATACACTTGAATGGGCTTAGACGCTCTTCTAGGTAAAGATGTCTATTCCCAAAAGTGGCAAAAGTTCCTCCTATCACCTATTCCATTCCTCCTTTACTGTGCGTCATGGGAAATGCCTTGTTTGGGATTTCAGTATAGGGAAGGTCCTCAGGAGTGGGACGCACCTCGCGCCTTTTTTAAGGCTGAACCAATTGGTGCTGATTTAGCTAATGATTGTTTTATCTTGAAATTTTTTTGCCAACATAGCCTGTTTTTCTAGAGATCACGAGGTCAGATCCTTATGGATATTCTTCAAGAAATTCGTCGGGTGATCAGGCTGGAAGGTCAAGCCATTGCGAATCTTGAAGAGAGCATAGGTCTTCCTTTCGAGGAGGCGATAAAGATGTTGCAATCCTGTCAGGGAAAAGTGATTCTTACTGGGGTAGGAAAATCCGGCCTGATAGCGAACAAAATTTCGGCTACAATGGTATCCACCGGCACGCCTGCGGTGTTTTTACATGGCTCCGAGGGGTTGCATGGGGACATTGGGATCGTGGCGAAAGAAGATATCGTAATTGCGGTAGGAAAGTCAGGCGAGAGCGAAGAATTGCTAGCAATGCTTCCGTTTATTCGAAAAATGGGCGCACGAATTATTGCCATTACTGCGCAGGCAAATTCCACCCTGGCACGTGGGAGTGATCTTATTCTTGTGACGCCCATTCAAGAAGAAGCTTGCCCGCTCAATATGGCTCCCACGTGCAGCACCACTGCAGCCTTGGTCTTAGGTGATGCGTTGGCCATGGCCTTGATGAAATTGCGAAACTTTCAGCCAGCCGACTTTGCCATGTTTCACCCTGGTGGACAATTGGGAAAGCGACTGCTTTTGAACGTTGGGGATCTGATGCGAACAGGTGAGGGAAATGCGGTAATTCGTCTTTCTCACACGATTCAATTCATGTTGTGTGAAATGACAAGTAAACGTGCTGGCGCAGTGTCTGTGCTGGATGAGGAAGATCGTTTATTGGGATTGATCACTGACTTTGATATTCGTCGGGTATTGGAGGGGGGGCAAAACCTTTTTGCTCTCACGATTGCAACGGTCATGAATCCAAAGCCAAGTTGGGTATATCAGGATGAAAAAGCCGTCAAGGTTCTTCAAGTTATGGAGAAACGGGAAAAGCCCATCTCCGTATTACCCGTCCTTGATCGACAGGAAAAAGTCGTCGGCATGATCCATATTCATGACCTGATTTCCCGTGGTCTTTAGCAAATACTTGTGTTTAATGCGAGGGATCTCGGATTTAATTCAAGAGGAGCGGCGTAGTAGGAGTACAGCGTGATGGTTGGCATCCATGTCGATTTCTTGAATTCGGGTAGCTGGTTCGCCTGCCTATGGGACAACGGAGCTTCAAATGTTTTTGGCCACCGCTGAATGGCTATGGAGGATTGGATTAAAAGCGTACCTTCTGCCAGACTGCTTGTCTCAAATGAATTGAAACGATGAGCATCCACTTAGACGTGGGACAAGTCGGTAGCAACACCTCTTTAAGAGTTTTCTCCAGCTCCGATCTTTGGGCTGCCCTGGGGTGGGGCCTTTGTGCGGTCATTCTTTTAGGGTTTTCTCCCAGACTATTTCATATTCAAGAATATTTCTTTTTCTCTCTTCTGGGTATGGCAATCCTCCTTTGTTTATGGGAGCGAAAGCCCATCTGGATTCATGCCTCACTCCTTGTCCCATTTATCTGTTTTGTGTCATGGATAGCGTTTACGATTCCTTTTTCAATTGATCCTTTGATCAGTCTACAGGAATGGCAAAAAGTTGTGGCACAGTTTGCGGTTTTCTATGGCACCTGTTTGATTGTGCAGGAACAACGGAATGAATATTTTCTAAAAAGGGTTCTCCCCGTTGTCCTTTTGGGGGCCATTGCTTGTTACACCTATTCCCTTCTTGATTTTTGGGACCGAGGAGGGAATCTTTTAGACCGCACGATTCGTGCGGGTTTTCCAAAAATAGGCGGTGCAGACTTTACCTGGTTGAGTACCAATGTGTTGATGGTTTTTCCTCTGTTTATCACAGGATTTTTGGCGGTCACTAATCCATGGAAACGGGTGATGTTGGTCTGTGGCATACTTCTCTCTTTCTTGGCCCTCGTGCTTTCCTATAGTCGTGGTGTCTGGTTGGCAGCCCTGGCGCAAATAATTGTCGGAGGATATCTAGTTCATAAACGTCATACATTCCGCTTGCTGATCATAGGAATAGTGGTATTCCTTTCAATTGGAGTCGTCCTTAGTCAATTGGGGCTACATCGTGAAACCTTCAATCCCTGGACTATTAAGGCTCGGTTAGCGGTATGGAATCTTAGTGTTTCAGATGTTTTGAACCATCCCATTGTTGGAGTCGGTTATGGCGTACCTATTTTAGAAAAACGTCATGGGCAGAATATTGTTGACTTGGAAGCAGTGAATCTCGGAATTCCTGATATTCCGGAAAAACCGCATAATTGGTATCTCATGGTGGTCACGGGGACGGGATTACCAGGGCTGGTCTTGTTTCTTTGGTTACTCGCCAAAGTGGGATTAGCTATTTATGAGGAATGGACAAAAGCTATGACTTCCGCACATCGGTGGTTGCAGATGGGAGTATTTCTAATGGTTCTTGGATTTTCCATCCGTATTTTTTTTGAGGACAGCTTCGGCGGAAGCCATTCCTATTTGTTTTGGATACTTGTCGGGACAGGTGTGGTACTTGTGGAAATTAGGAGTGGAGAGAAAAATCCGATTGGGTGAGCTGAGGAGTGCCTAGCCGGAAAATGTATAGAGATGATTAGGGAAATTTCAGAGGCGGTAATCCATTCTTTCTTTACCTGATCGGCAATTTCCCACATTTTTCCGAGAGGTACGCTGAAAAGTGATAGGTGACCTCATTCGGGTATATGGTAAGTGGGTCTTGCGTATTCCACGCTTTGGGAGCGTGCCAAGAGTCCATCACCTCAGGAGGTTCGTAATTCTATGGACCACGGGCATCAGGACGAAAGCAGGGTCAGAGCTATCGGAAAGGACGGTGCCCGTAAGCTGAAACCCAACGCCAGGAGAGGAGCGTGCCCTGTCCAGCCATCCGTTTGAGTGGCGGTGCTGTGTTTAACCTCACATCCTAAATAAAGCGGGAAATGTGGTCCCAGACATATGGGAGATATGGAGCAGTGAGATTCTTTAGAGGATCCTTGGTCTTTCATCTCTGCCGCAATGGCCACGAAAGCCTTAATGATTGTGTGTCATTCTGGCACACGAGCTTTCCACCCCCAATACAGCTTTCATTGACCTCCACAGGACCAACCAGTCGGTCTCTCTCAGGACACACTCTTTTCCATTGGAGTTTGTGGAGCCATGGGCAAAAGGTAAAGTAACTGCTCAAGCCAAGGACTCGTTGCAATCGACGAGATTTCGCGCCGTATTTCTGACTCGTCAAATTCCAGATGGCGCAGAGCCACAGACGAAGGTGCTTCCGGATTCCCTCAAATATTGTTCACGTGGTTACCGAAACTTATCGGCGAAACGAGGGATA
>BQIZ01000108.1 GCA_021604365.1 Nitrospirales bacterium | reverse complement strand
AGCATCGCCGGATCTACCGACTTTGAGGTGACGGCGAGCGGAAGCGGTGCCACCCTGCAGGAGTTCCTCAAGACGGTGACCATGAACCTTCAAACGGCTCACACCACGTTCGGGCTCTCCACTCCGATACCCGAGGATCCGCTGCCCGTTGCCTTGCGGCAGGCTTCTCTTCAGATTTCTAACGGGGGACCGGTTAAAATTGTCGCCCAAGGTGCCTATCAGGAACGGGCCTTTGGTGTCAGACTCATGACCGCTCCTCCAATTGGTCTGAGCAAGACTGGAACTTCCTGGCCGATATCGCTCACGGGATTGTCCGGTGGGGCCCTCCTGGAAGTCAAAGGCACTCTGGATATCGGCAAACAGGATATACCGGGGACCATGATTGTTTCGCTTAAAGGAAGCCGGTTGAGTGAGTTTAATCCTGATCTTCCTCCCGTGGGTCCCTATGTTCTCATGGCTCATGTGAGAAAGGAGGGTGACCGGTTTCAGGTCAGTGATCTCCGAAGTCGATTTGGAAGCAGCGATCTGTCCGGAAAACTAGAGCTGAATCTTCAGAAGACCAAACCTTATCTCACTGGGATTTTGACATCGAAACAGATTGATATGACGGAATTTTCACGACCTGGCGATAAGAGTGAAAGTGCCATTCCATCTGAAATGATGCGGGGGTTCGATGTTGACGTGAATGTGCAGATTGATCATGTTCGAGGGGAAGGACTGGAATTAGCCGGTCTGGCTTTTACGGCCGGGCTTCAGGATGGCCGGCTGAAAGTGGACTCCCTGCGCGGAACATTCAGGGATCAGCGAGCAACCTATGGAAGTTTTCATGGCAGGTTTCAGGTGGATGCTACCGGACCGATTCCGACTCTATCCGGCAACGGATCCTTTGACGGTATCCGGTACGACCATCTCTTCCCGACTGTACAGTTCGCGAATCTCACAGAACATGAGATGAATTTGGATGTCAGATTTTCAAGTTTGGGAAACACGATACACAGTATGCTGAACCGATCCACGATTCTGGTAGAAGGGAAAAACCTATCGGTACGGTTTCATCCGAAAGGTGGTCATCCTGAACCGGTCCAGGCGAGTTCCAATCTGAAGGTTGAAAGCGTGGATGGCGGGCCTTTGCGACTTTATGCGGAGGGGGTCATTGACAAAACTCCTTTTCGGCTTCGTTCGGCAACCGGCCCTATGAGTGATATTCTGAAATTCGGGGGATTGTGGCCGGTGAATGTTCGGATGGATGTGCCAAAGGCTCTGGTTGAAATGAGCGGACATGTTCATCTCTCTCATCCTGGCGATGAATTCGACTTTCAGATCCTCCTCAAGGGACAACACCTGAGTGATCTGAGTGTATTGACGATGTCCGACCTGCCTGTGGTCGGTCCGGTTGACATTACCCTGCATCTTTTCCGGACTCCGGTGGGATTTCACTTGACGAACATCGAAGGGTCTCTGGGGAAAAACTCCTGGGGAGGCAATATGACGATGCTGACAAAGGAGGAACGTACACGGGTGAGGGGGAAATTGATTGCAGAGAGTATTGAACTGGATACTTTGCAAGAACCCCAGGGGGATGCACCGCTACAAAAAAAGAAATCGAGGGTGGGAACCATTGCGGATTCGGTCAAAGGCATCGGTTCTGTGGTTGTCGATACGGTACGAGATACCATAGGTATAAGAAAAAAACCGGAAGTTTCCACACTCAAGGTGATTCCGGACTTTACGTTTCCGATTGAAGCTCTCCGTTCTTTTGATCTCATGCTTGATGGCGAAATCAAACAGATTCGAAAGGGTGAAGAGGACCTGGGTCATGCCTCATTTCAGATGACTCTTGAAGAAGGTTTGTTCACGATGCAACCCGTGAGGGGCAATCTATGGGGCGGAGACTTTGATGGGAAATTAATCCTTGATGGCAATCAATATGTTCCAACCCTCGAGGTCAATCTGAATATTCATGGTTTGGATTATGGGCGCATAGCCAAATCTTTCGGGGGTACCGACCTGGTAAAGGGACAATCCCAATCCATCATGCTCGCCCTGAAGGGTCGAGGAGATACGATGTATGAAGTGTTGGAACAAGCCAACGGACACTTCAACCTGATCGATGGCCCTCTTGAACTGGCCACAAAATATATTGACCTCTGGGCTGCCGATTTGATCACGACGGCCTTAACCACGGCGTGGAAAAATGAGTCGGTATCCAAACTCAATTGTACGGTCGGATATTTTGATATCGAAGAGGGAGTGATGAAAAGCGATAATATTCTCATTGACACCAGCCGACTGACGATAGCCGGCCTCGGACAGTTGAATCTTGCCGACGAAACCATGGATCTAATTTTGACTCCCCGGCCCAAAGACCCGAGTTTATTCAGTCTGGCTCACATGGTCCGCATCACCGGTCCGCTTTCGGATCCGGATGTATCAAGCGACAAATTGCGGATTGCCGAAAGCGGAGGGTGGGGGTTGCTGGGCCTGGTCAATCCTATGGGATGGATCATTGCCATTCCACAGATTGCGGGCACCACCGTGGGAACGATGAATCAAAATCCCTGCGTTGAAGCTCTGAAGAGTCGGGAACATACGGCTCAAACTCTTGATGAAATCAAGGGTGGTTTATGGGGGAGGATCAAAGGAATCTTCTCAAGTCCCGGCAAATCCTCTGATTAGTTTCCCGGTAATCAAATAAAATGAAGACAAGTGATGGTGGGTCCAAGCCATTCCGGGTTTTTTTGATCCTCGCCTTCGTTTTCTTCTCTTTTTTTTGAGATGGGGAGAGTGACCATCCGAAGCCTATTCCCTAAGCCCCACAGATGATCAAATCTGCTCAGTAGCACAAACCTCGTTCCACTTTCGGGTCTGAAATCTTCTCTGTCCTCTAAGGAACATTCATCATCAGAAGGACGGCCACATTCCACAAGCGTGTATTGAGCGAAGTTCCGGATGTTTCTAGACGGGTTTTTCCGAATGTGACGTTTTCTCTCCGGCCTCAGGCGATAGCGCGGCCTGCGTCTTTTCCGGTGGTTTGGCGGGCGGCGTGTACCATTGGTCCTTCGGGACAATTTTGGGTTGTTCAGTATCCGCCATATAGGCAGGTCATGATTTGCACACCATGTTCGTTAAACACATCGAGAATATTCTGGCTGAGACCGGTAGACAGATCCATCATGTAATATGGCCGATCGCAGTAGACGTTGAGTTCATAGGTGACGCAGAGATCGCCCAAGGCGAGTTGCAGAACGAAGGGCGGGGGATCCTTCAATAACCCGGGTGTCCGGTCCGGAGCCTCAATCAGCATCGCCTCGACCTGCCTCCACGGGGTCTCGTATCCGATTCCCTCCGTGGTATGAAGAATGAGGCCCTTCTCTCTGGCGGCAGCGCTATAGTTGGTCACGTGGTTGTTCAGAATTTCCGAGTTGGGCACAATGGTTTCTTCGTTTTTCAACGACCGAAGCCGAGTCGTCAGAATTCTCCCTTCCAGGACATCGCCGGGAATTTCATTGACCTTGATACGGTCCCCTTCCTGGAATGCCCGTCGGTAAACCAGGGTATACCCGGCCAGGATATTGCGGATAATCGGGGAGGACCCGAGGGACAACAGCACACCGAGGAAAGTCGTGATCCCTTTAAAGGCATCGGAGGTGGATCCGGGTATGTAGAGGTACCCCACCACAACCCCGAAGGCGATCACCAGTGTCCGGGAAATCCGGTAGGTGGGCCAGGCCCATTCCCGATCGAACCCCGGCCATGCCTCCTTTCCGATGGCCAGATTGGCAAAAATTAATTTCCCAAACTTAAGGAGATATCGGAACAAGACGACCAGGATGACGAGAAAAACCAGACTGGAAAATGAGGAAAGAAATCCCCTTACAATCACCCGATTAGGGTCGAGGAGGATATTGAACAATTGCGTGCCCATGTAGGCGGTCCAAGGGAACAGACGGAACGCAATATTGAGATACGCATACACCGGCAAAAAGAGCAGGAATGCTCTGATTCCGTGCAGGCTTCCATGAAGTCCGGCCTACAGTTGATGGGCCTGAAGGATAATAACTTTTTGAACCTTTAAATCCTTGACTTGTTCTTTGTATTGTCGCTCGATTACGGTATCCAGCTTGTCGAAGACCCATCGAATTGCCCACCAGGCAGATGAGAGAATAGCCGCGGCGAGCAAGGAGAAAGGAATGTGAATGAGGATGTTGATGGGTTTGCGTTTCTCCATCAAGTATGACGGGCGCGATGGGAACCGGTATCGGTGGAAGAACCGTTTCATCCTCGGATTTTCCCTGTGACTTTTCTTCCAGAAGAGGAAGCGCTGAAGCCAAAGCCGGCAGAGAATCGACACTGACGATCATGATCCACAACACAAAGAGGCGAGCCAAAAGGGGAGGAATTGGCCTCAACCTCCGATAGGGTAAAGAAATGGATGAAGAGTCTGGGGAGTAGTCTGGTTAGTCGTCTCTCTTTAACTTGATCCCCGTGGTCCTGCCACGAGGATATGTATTGAAAAATTCTACTACCCCAAAACTCGTTGTGATGTGGAGGAATAAGCCTGTTGCCGCGAGTCTCTCGTAGGAGAATGTCTTCGTTGCGCAAGAGAATGGGGACTTAAAAAATGACTCCCATCCGGTTTGTAGGACCCTCAGATCCGGGTGGATTATTTTTCAACTTCGAATTTCCGTGATGGTTGGTATACAGGAAGCGGATACGATCATATTCGAAAGGTGAATCCGTTTGGTAGTGGCAAAAGGGCAATCAGGTCGTGTGTCGGCCGCCCCAACAAGCGATTCACCCTAATCCCTTCGCCCATTCGGATGACGTAATTCTTTAGTGTTCCCGTCACATCCAAAATCCTATCTTTCCGGAGAGAGTCATCCTCACGATAGGAGGATATCCTGGTGAAGTTCAATGACCAGAACTCCTGCTCCATGCATATTTCTGCGGAAGGGATGCGCATCTGGTTTGGAGGTTGAGAGCCGGCCATTCAGGATTAACCATCCCATGCGTATGGTTACGGGATGTAATCCATGGGAATTGCTGTGGTGGATATGTTTGATCGTATCGAGGGTTGAGGGTCAGTGATGTCAGATGTTTCGGAACAAACCCAATGAACATTTGGCGTGAAGAGGAAGGATATCTTTAAAGGAGTATGGGTGAAGTATTATGGTAAGGAGAAAGTCCATTCTCTACCGGGAGGTCCAATCTGGGTCGGTTGCAACTAATTCCTCCAGAGCCTTCAACTGATGCAGAGCATAGTTGCTTACTGGCCGACACGAGTTGGGAGCGTCCGGCCCGGATAGGGAATGGACTTTGGATCGTTGTATACCCATTGGCCTCTCCAATGGTGCATGATCATCGTATAGGGGATAAGCCGACAAGAAACCTAATGGCTATCTACTTTTCGATTTCTAATTGGCGTTTTTTGGTATAGAGAAACCGGACCAGATCATACTCGAATGGAGAGCCAGTCTGGTAGTAGCGAAAGCGCAGGTTGTGGCGTATATCCACGGCCCACAACAGGGTTGCGGCGGAGCTTCGATCGATGTGGTCGTCAAAATTTACGGGTGTATAGAGGTAAAAGTAGCGGGCCGCTGCATCGGCTAGCAAGCCGGTGGTATCACGAATCGAAGACGGTCCGAAAATGGGGAGGACCAGGTAGGGGCCCGGATTCAGGCCGTAATATCCGAGCGTTTGCCCGAAATCCTCTGTTTGTTGGTGGATCCCCAGCGGAGTGGCATGATCAAAGAATCCCCCGAGGCCGAAGGTGCTATTGATCAAAATCCGTGACAGAGTGTTGAGCGTGACTTCTCCTTTGAGTTGAAGAATGGAATGCAACAGATTACGAAGGTCGGCGATGTTCGAGAAAAAGTTCGAAAGACGATCTTCGAAAAAATCCGGCATGACGGCTTCATATCCCTCTACAACGGGGAGGAACACGTGCTCATCGAATTTCGCATTAAATTTGTACATCGATCGGTTAAATCCTTCTATTGGATCATAGACATCAATGACATAACGTTCGCCGGGTTGCACCACATCCTGGATCGGGCGCCGGGCTGGTTCAATGATCACCGTTTCAGCAACAGGAATTTTGTCGCTAGGTACGGGAAAAGTGGGGTCTGTCCGGGCTGGTACAGACGCCGCGGCCATTGTCGTTGTCCCTTCAAGAGAGTCCTGGGATTCTTGTATTCTTTGTTTCAAGCTCAGAGACTGTTGATTGAGTTGGTTGCGAAGATCGGGAGAGATTTCGTTATTGTTGCTGTGTGTGACATTGTCGACTGAAGCCCATTGCATCAGCGGTTGTTCCTTCACGCGGAGACTTTCAGAGGAGGTGAATGCCGGAAACGGCTTTGGATTGTTCTTGAGGATGTTGGGAAATATGGGATTATTAAAGTATTCAACGATGTAGGCCAGGGTGGCGTGATGCGCTAGATTCCCGCAATGCCCTCCTCGTGGGTAGATATTAGCCCGGGAGCCAAACACCGACAATAGGTAATCCAGATCCCCCTCACCCAGAATGAAATCATCCGCGTTATGTAATAATCCGATCTTGGTGGCATGCTTCAGATAATCTTCCAGGCTGTCAAGACTCAGGTTTTCGATGAGGCTTTGTTCTGTGATATCGGGGTATTTGATTTTAAAAAACGGGTAGAACATTTCACGAAAATAATCTAGAAAGGTCACGCGAGCAGACACTTTATAGTAGTCGGTCAAGGAATCGTTTGTAGAGAGAACCAGATTTTTCGGCTTGATATAACCGGAATTGGTCAACACGTCCGACGTAAAGATCATATTTGCTGAAGAAAGCCGGAACGAGGTTCCGATGAGCGCTGCCAGAACCTCATCGGCAGGTTCCCGATCCTGATAGGCGGTATACAGAAAATCTCCTGAGAAATCGACGAAGTCACCCTTCCGATACACTTCCGAAAATGCATGAAACACCTTGTCAAAAAATTCCGGAAACGTATCAGCGACTCCGGGAATATTTTTAGCCAACATGTCATCCAGGATAGAAGTCGAAGTGTACAAGCTCACCGGCGGGTTAATCATGAGGACTTTTTTGAAATGAAAATCTCCCTGTTCCTCATCCAGCTTTGACACAAAGGCTGCCTGAGCCGCACCCAGACTGTAACCGGTGAGATGAAAATCTGTGACTTGAATGTCGCTTTGATGTTCCAGCCAGGCCAACCGCATGACACGATACAAGTCTTGTGAATCCTCCAGGAGATGCCCGGGAACTCCCGTGCTGGAGGCCGAGACGATGAAATTCGGATGGGTAGGGGAAGACAGCGACAGAACATGGAAACCGGCTTGATATAAGGCGTGTTGCAGGACTGTCATTTTTTCGGAATTATAGCCTGCCCCCGTCCCGGCGATGACAAAAATTAACGGGGCGGGACCTTTCTGGGTGACCAGGGAATAGCGCATTTTTTCGTCATACCAGAGAACGTTAGGGACCTTATGATCCAGGAATACCCTCAGCTCAAAATCCTTCACGGGGATGTTCTTTGGAAGCTCAGCTCTCAAGGCGATCGGCGTTTCCGCAACGGTTGCCGCGTAGGGATTCAGGTCCGGATAATCATACAGGACCTCCTGTGCATGACTGACTCCCGACAAGGTCCATGCTATTAGGACCGTCAACGAAAGCTGAATAATCCTTCGCATACCCATCAATTTCATTTTCACCTATCCTCTATAATCATTTATCGAAACCCCTGAAATGCTGAAAAGCCGCTAACTTTGCCAGATGATTCAAGACCTTTTCAATAGAAGGGGAATCTTGCCGAGCAGGGGGTCGGTAAAAAATGTCCGAATTCAATCTCCGTCAAATGTACAGCGATTCTGTTGCCATGGAGTCCTAGTCCCGAGCGTCTGCCCGAAAAATCACCTTTACCATTGGTCTTAGGCATCACCCTTCTTCTTGAAATCGGTGTCACTTTTGCCGAGCCTGCCATTGGTGCATTGAAAGTGGCCGGCCAGAATGACGTGGTTGAGCGTGTCCCCTTATCTGTATGCTCTCCTGAATCACTGGTCTGAAGCTCTGGTGCTGGCGATTATATTCGTTGTGGGCTTAGCGGCGGTTATTGGCACCATGCGGTTCTTGTATGGTTTGGGGCCTCAAGCGGTTTATTTATGGGGCTTTGGTTCCTGTACTCGCCTTGCGCTCAATGGAGCCTCTGACCAGGATTTGACGAAGGTGTTGGGGTTGGCCTGGGATGCGGGTGCGGTAACAACGGGACCCGTCACCGTGCCGTCGGTCCTGGCATTGGGGGTCGGCATTGCAGGGGCGGCCGGGAAAGGAGATTCAGGATTATCCGGTTTCGGAATTGTGACCCTGGCCTCTATTTTCCAATTATTGCTGTACTGATGCTGGCATTCTACGATGCATGTGACTCCAGCCGAAATTATTGCGGCTGCCAAACAGGCTTCAGGACCAGTTTAAGCCGTTCCGTCCTCCTGGTATGAACGTAGTCCAGGTGTGGAAATTGTGTCGGGTAGATGTGCCATCCTCCCACTCGTCCTGTTTTTATTCGTGGTCCTCAGATTTATACTCAAAGAATCGCTCCCGAATAAGGGATAATTTGTGTATGGAATTGGCCTGACGATCATCGGCATGTGTATCTTTAACCTGGGCCTGACCTATGGACTTTCAGATTAAGGATGGAACGTGGGAGGCCTGGTTCCCGCTGCATTCATATCCCTCCCGGAGGTGCCTGGCTCACCCATTTATGTCTATTCGGTAGGGTTGATTTTTCACTGGTCTTTGGTTGCGGTCTTGGCTTTGGGGCGACCGTAGCGGAACCGGCCCTGAACGCACGGGGTACCACGGCTGAAAATTTGACCAATGGATTCTTTAAGAAAAAACCATTGAGTGTGGCTGTTTCACCGGGCGTTGCGATCGGGATTGCCACGGGCTTAGTTAAACTGATTTTTGATTTGCCGTTAGTCTGGTTGGTTCTGGTCGGGTACGCGTTTTGGGAAGAGGGCTATTTTGTGCGGACAGTGGGAGATGCCGTAACGGCGGCTGATATATTCGCTATCATCGGCATGAAGAGCACGAGGCTAAGCAACTAAAGCTGTTTGAAGGTATTGGAAAGCCCCACCCTTTGGGCGGGGAACTTTACTCCTTGAGATTTTTTTTCCAGGTTTTGTCCCGCATCATGGCAAGGAGGATAAAGACTCCACCGATGATGGCTCCAACCCCAAAGATATGGTAAATATTGATCCCCGCGATGATTGGGCCCTTGGAAAGAGCCATAACAATGGAGGTTCCGATGACCAGAGCTGAGGTTATCGCAGCCACTGCGAGTCGACTGACAGCTCGAATGAGCACGTGTTTGAGTTCATCAAGTTGAGTCAGTTCTATACAAAATTTCAGATTGCCGGTTTTGACAGTATAGATACCTCGGCGGATCTCCTTGGGTATGTCAGCGAATAACTCTAAATATTGTATGAGAACTTTGAGGCCGCGCTTCCCGAGGGCTTTGGGTGACAACTGATTGAGTACAGCCTCTTGAAGGGTGGGCTGTATCGCGGCCATCATGTCAAAACCAGGATCAAGCTTCTTAAATGCCCCTTCCAGCGACACAAAAACTTTGAGAAGCATAGCCTGATCGGGAGGCATGGTCAGCTTGTTGTTCCGGACCAACCCTAACAAGTCTCCCACCATCACAGACAGATCCAAATGTTCCATGGATCTTCCGGAATACTTGCCCAGGAATTCATCAACAGGTACCAAGAGATCGCCCGGGTCTTCTCCTTCCCGCTCAGACCATTGTAACAGGATTGTGCAGAGGCCCTCGGCGTCATTTTGCAGTAATGCCTGCAACAGCCTCATGATTTGTTGCCGTCTGATTTCAGAGACGCGTCCAATCATGCCAAAGTCAATGAAGGCAATACGTTCACCCGGCAAAATGAAAAAATTTCCTGGGTGCGGATCCGCATGAAATAATCCATCAACCATAATCATTTTGAGCACGGCATTGGCCCCCGTCCGGGCAATGCGCTTGCGGTCCATCCCTGCTTGATCGATGGCTTGAATATTTACCCCGGGTATCCCCTCAACAAATTCCTGCACGCTAATGCGTTCCTTTGTCCATTCCCAGAAAATTTTGGGAATCACGACCTGGTCATTGTCCTCGAAGTTGGCCGAGACTTGCTCCGCATTCTGCCCTTCCGTCATGAAGTTCAATTCATTCTGCAATGATTTCACGAATTGCTGAGCAACTTTTTGAGGATGATAGGTGGCGAGTTCCGGAACGTTATTTTCTGCTAACGAGGCCACGTGGGTTAACAGACGCATATCGGCTTCGATTTTCTCCCGGATTCCAGGGCGTTGAATTTTGAGTACGACTTTTGTTCCGTCTTTCAACGTGGCCCGGTGAACCTGCGCCATGGAAGCGGCTGCCAGGGGTTTGGTGTCCACCTCTGCGAAGAGGTCTTCCAGCGGCGCTCCCAAATCTTTCTCGATCTGAGGGCGAAGCTCCTCGAAGTCCAGTTGTGGTGCCTGCGATTGAAGTTTTTCAAATTCACTGATCCACTCAGGTCCGAACAGGTCAGGGCGAGTGGCTAGGATTTGACCAAGTTTGACAAACGTTGGCCCGAGTACTTCAAAGAGTTTCCGAATCCGCTGAGGACGTTCAAAATGGGCAATGTCTTCTGCATATTGCCACCCCATAATCTTGCCTGTCCGTTCCGCTGCGGCTTCAAGCCCCATTTTTTTAAATATATCGCCGAATCCTGCGACGCTGAATGCTCTGATGATTTCGTGCAACCGACCCAGGTCGGCCATTTTTGATTGGAGCCCCATCCTCATTTCCTCCTTACGATGGCTATATTTTTGGTGCTATTGAACTTCCTTCGGGGTTCAGCCGGACCCCAAAGACAATTTTTGAAAAGTCCCCATCCTTCAGGAAAAAAGATGGAATGCTTTTTTAATGTCCGTTTTCAACTACTTTATTGTTGTTTCAATCTAAAGTTCTGCATGGATATTTGTTGTGTTATTCGCATATTATGTGAGGAATAAAAAGGAAAGGCAAATTTTTGGAAGTGATCATCGGGTTCTGTCAACCGGGAAGAGGCAACTATTCTTTCTGAAATTTCTTGATACTTTTTTTACGGTTACAATCGTTGTTCATTCCAATGGAATAGGTGTTTGCTCTCTAGCAATCGCGTTCCTAACCTACAAAACGAATGACAGGTGTATTTTCATCAATGGTTTTTTATCAGGAGAGGTGAAATGACTATGTGGATTTCATCTGGTGTGAGTCGTACTTTTGCATTTCCTTGGGTTAAAAGAGGGTTTTTGAAATCTGGGTTCGCGACCATGGTGAGTATCTGTTTGATACTGGTGGCTTTCACCAGTCCTGCGACGGCCGTTCCTGTAGCCGAGGAATTGTTGAAGGCTCTGCCTCTTTCAGACGGTGAACGGAAGGATGTCCTCAAGGGAGAGATTGTCCGTTTTACGACCGAAGAAGGCTCGGATCGGGAACTGGCCTTGGGAGCCGTATTGCTGGTGCCGAATGTCCCTGAAAATTTAGTTCCACTTTGGCGGGAGGCCGTCGTGTTCAAGCTTGTCGGCGCGGTGACGGCGTTTGGCGAGATTCCTGATAAGGCAAAAGAGGGTGACTTTGCAGGAGTGAAATTGGAACCAAATGGTGAAGAAGAAGCCGACCGCTACCTCGAAGTTGAGCCGGGTGAAAAATTGAATCTGAACATCAAGGAAATCTCCGCTTTTCAGGCTCTCAAGGCCAAAGGGGGAGGGCAGACTGAAGTCGAGGCAGTGGTGCGGAAGCAATTGCTGACCCGGTACCAAGCCTATCGCGAAAAGGGGCTGGCAGGCATTCCTCCTTATGCCCGAGGAACAGATGAAATGTTTCAGTTGAGTGAGGACCTTCTCCTGGCTACCAATCAGGCAAAACTACTAGCCAAATACGTTCCCTCTTTCCATCAAGCCCTACTCAAGTATCCGGCCAACCAGCCCAAGCAACTCGAAACCCGGTTTAACTGGGCCAATGTTGACGTATTTGGCCGTCCGACATTGATCTTAAGCCATCGCATGTTATTTCACGAGGGTGACGCGTATGTGGTGGTTGACCGGCATTTCTATGCCAGCCACGAGTATAACGGATTGCAGTCCATCGGGGCCGCACTTCCCGCGAAAGAGGGCTCGCTGTTAGTTTCTCTTTATCGTATTTCGACCGATGGTGTGGCAGGTTTCGGATCCTCGACGAAGCATCCAGTCGCCCGTGGGTTGATGGGGCCCTATTTCGAAGAAATCTTTGAAGGCATTCGTGAAAAAGCGAAATAATTACTCCGCACGAGTTGGTACGGAATCGTTGCTCCAACTTTCCTTATTCGAATCGAATACCTGGTCATACGTCAACGGACTTGTTGGCTTATCCATGTAATTCTAATGATTGGGGTCATCACATGTGAAGGGCGCGGTGTGCATGGGCAGGGGCGATGTTACTTCACCGGGGTGATTAGAGTCGCTGGAATCTCAGTTTCTTTGCTGCCGTGGAACTCGTCAATGACATCCGCTACTGAGACCCTTGGGCCGAAATAGCCGACGCGCTTCTCCAATCCTTCAGCCCGCAGAATATCGCGCACCTCCGCATGCGCTGCGACGAGCCGGAGGCGAATACCCATCTCTTTGAGTGTCGTATGAGTATTACCAGCATTCTTGCGCCTGTCAGGTCGACGAAGGGGAAGGTGAATAGATCGCCGACCACCAGCTTTCGCGATCCGGTTGTTAAATGGATTTTATGCCAGACGGCATCACGCACGTACTCGGCGTTGAAGTAAAGCCGTGATGCATCAATGCGAAATACCAGGACGCCCGGAACCTCCTCCCATGATGATGAGGCGGTCGAAGAAGTGCTCTCCTCCACCCGTAACGCCGAAAGACTTGGGCAACTGGGGCAGGGCAATAGTGAGCGCCGCACCAGCCTTGAAATCCAGCAGTATGGTTTCGCTGATCAAGTTCACCAGGAAACTCAATTGTAGTAATCACGCCAACACATACCGGCCTGCCATGACGAGTACGGTCAGCGCCGCGATGTCCGCCCAATGTCCAGGGTCGCCTTGTGCCATGTGGACAATTGTGACTCCAACCAGCATCGAAATCGCCGACGTTGGCCCGATCGCAAGCTGCCGCGACGAACCGAACAGTGCGTAAAACAAACCCCCAACCAGATAGCAGTAAATGCCGTATTGCGGCGGTCGCAATGAACGCC
>BQIZ01000107.1 GCA_021604365.1 Nitrospirales bacterium | reverse complement strand
TTTTTTATGAGGGAGTGCTGACAGGTGGTGAGGTCGCGCACAATTGGATGTCGATTTCGGAATCAGAGAGAGTAGAGAAAGGTATAAGAATAAGACGTTTACATCGTTTGCATTTCAACTCAACTCCGGTAGATCCAATTTTTGCGACCAACTGACCACATTCACATCGAGCTTCAGAACATTCTTTTACGACCCCTTTGACCATGGTGTAATTTTGGCTCACCTCCATGAATTTGATGAAAGTTTAAATTTTTAAATAATATTGATAACTATTATTAATATCTTCAAAGCGGGAGCAGTAATATCTCACTCGCCACAATTTGTCAAGCCCCGTTTATTTGGGGTTCAGTAACATATGTGGCCTATAATGCTAAACACGGCATTTGGCCTCTCACCTCACCCCGACGACTAGCGCCGGACGTGGCACGTATGGCGAATGGATACTCACCAAGAGGGTGAGGTCTTTCCCACCCCGTTCGTGCTAAGCCCGAACCGTTTGATAAGCTATATGACAGGCTTGGTGAAGGTCGAAGCGTGGGCGGGATTTCATCACATGAATTGCCATTATGAGAATAAGGGGGTGATGCGGGGCTTGGACCAAAATGGTCGACAAATCAGCGGGCTCCTAGCCTCAGGGGAAGTGAGTCATTGTTTTCCTATTGCAATACATCTCGTCATCTTGTTTGGGGGGCGTTAAGAGTTCATTTTCTTATTGCAATTTTGAGCATGTTCCTTTCAGGTTGTTTCACAGTAGGAGCTGAGAATGTAACTGGTGAGCGAGGGGACCAATCGCTGGCATTTGGGGGCATTGACATTGAAATTATAGGGCCGAATCCCCGGCAGTTTCCTACTCGATTACGTTTTTTTGATGTGATCGATGTCTCAACGCAGGAGCGAACTCGTGTTATGGTCGAAGCTGAGACGCAAACATTCTCGGTATCCCTCCTTCCTGGGCACTATGAGGTTATTCGCTTGCAATTTAATGAAGGACCATTTAGGGCGGAGGTCTCTGTCACGATGAGGTTTCATATTCCCGCCAATCAACTGACCTACTTAGGCACATGGCAGTTGAAGGTTGATACTCCCAGAACCCAGCGGATGGTCCGGATGGAGATTCCAGAGAAAAATCCGAATTGGGGGGCAGTCTTTGAAGCTGATCCAATCCTGAAAGGCAAATTTGTTGTGAACTCTTTTCCGCAACTTTCCACTCACAAAACCAGGCTGTTTGTCGTGTCTCCAATTCCAAAGGTTCCATACTTTTATCGGTGATGATCCGTTTGTTCCCTTCTTTATCGTATGCTAGAGCGGTCGCATGGCGGCTATTAGGAATATTATGAATCAGTCTTTATTCTATCGTTTTGCCATTGCTTTTTTCTCTGTTGCACTTACGCTTGTAACTCTGGATGCCTGTCTGGCAAAAAGTGCTCTCATCAAGCGCAGTCAGATGTTGATGGGAACCGTGGTGTTTGTCACAGCAGTTGGAGCAGATGAGAGGAGTGCGCAGAGGGCGGTCAAGGCGGGACTTGATGAAATCCGGCGATTAGAAGAGTTGCTGAGCACCTGGATTTCAACCAGTGAATTATCGAAGGTCAATGCGGCAGCGGGACGTGAATCAATTCGGGTGAGCCAGGAAACGTTTGAGGTTTTAAGGCGATCGCTGGAAATGGCTCAACTCACGCAGGGAGGGTTCAATGTCGCCGTTGGTCCAGCGGTTAAGGCATGGGATGCCAGCGGGGAAGGGCAGGTTCCGTCCCAGGAAGATCTGGAAGCGCTCCGCCCGCAGATGGACTTATCAAACATGCAGTTGGATGAAAAAACGCAAAGCGTGAGGTTGCGACGTCCCGGGATGTCTATTGACGTTGGGGGGATCGGAAAAGGGTATGCAGCTGACCTTGCCGCCAAGGTCATGCAGGCTTCAGGGGCGACAGCAGGCGTGGTTGCTCTGTCCGGAGATATTAAAACGTTCGGACGCATGCCGGATCAGCAGCGGTTTGTCTTTGGCATTCAGCATCCTCGAAAAGAACAGGGGGAGGTTTTAGGACGGATCGAATTGGAAGATGAAGCGGTCTCCACAGCGGGGGACTATCAACGCTATTTCATGAAGGATGGCGTTCGGTATCATCATATCTTGGATCCGGCCACTCTTCTGCCCGCTCGCGGATGTCAAAGCGTCACGGTCATAGCCAAAGATGGTGTGATGGCCGATGGGTTGGACACCGGCATTTTTGTCATGGGTCCCGACAAAGGCATGGCCCTCATTGAGTCATTGCCGGATGTAGAAGGGGTGATTGTTGATCAGGAAGGAACGGTTTTTGTCTCCTCCGGTCTGAGGAATCGCTTGAGTCTCGATCCGTAACAGGGCTCTCAACCTCAATCAATCAAAAAAAGGAAGCATGAAGCCTCCTTTTTTTGATTGAACCTGTTTGGCCAGAGGAATGCTTAGCTTGGTTTGTCCTTGGAATGGTGGGAATACCCGCCTGGATGACCCTTCGTCATTCCGCCATCTTTATACGAGTTGAGCCGGTCATGGACCGCTTGCATGCGAGAGCGTTGCTCATCCGTTAATATGGCCTTGGCGTCCCGCCCGGCTTTTACTGACGCCAGGTAAAGCCCGGCACGAATCTCATAAAGACTTTTCAGCTTTGATTCAACAGCGCCCAAGTCACCTTGGTCGTCCCGCAACAACTCGTGTAAATCCAAGCTGGTCAGTTGCATGTCAGCTTTCATTTTAATTTTTGTTTTTTCAAAATCGGTTTTAATCGTTTGAAGTTTGGCGACCTGATCATCGGTAATGGCCATGCCTTCTTTGTATTTCAAAATGTGCTCAATAAATTCAGAGGCACTTTGATGAGGACCATGGCCTGATGTATGGGAGCTTCCTCCCGTGCCATGGACACCGGACATGCTTGTGCCATGTGGAGACTGGGCATGGCCATAGGTTCCAGTCCCGTGGGGGGAGGAGCTGTATCCGGATGAATGGTGCGCATCCCCTCCATACCCTGTGGCCAAACCCATCGCGGGGAATCCCAGAATGAGGGACAAAACACCGGGCCAGAGAGGAAACATTCGTTTGCGGGTCGTTCTGCCTTTAATTGTCATGTGAACAGCCTCCTTTCGCTATGAGGAAAAAGCTAGGGTTGAAAAAAAATAAGCTGACAGGTCATGATCTGTAAGTTCCCTGAACCAGTTCTTATTATACACAGGAATGGGGGGAATGTGGTGCGTGAATCATTGACGTATCTTAAAAAAAAGCCATGAAGCCAAGCAACGCCATTAATGTAAGGCCGTGTTCCGGCTAGAGGAAAGCGGGTGGGAGCGTGGGTGGTTCAGCTTTTGCGCTGATAGGTTTGAGTAACAGTCTAGGTGAGAAGTTTTCGTTATCAAAAGGAAAAGGCTGTGGAGGCTGTGGACGAATGGCGCGGCAAGCCGCCTCCCTTAGGCGGATTGGCAGGTATGGCAGAGACCGTAAAGTTCGAGTTTGTGTGTTTGAATGGTAAAGCCGTTTTTTCTCGCCACTTCTTCTTGTAAGTTTTCGATTTGGCAATTTTGAAATTCGACTATTTTTCCGCAGGAGGTGCAAATGAGGTGATCATGATGACCCTTGTGAGACACATTATCAAATTGCGTTTGTGAGCCGAAATGGCGTTCCTGAGCCAGGTCGGTTTCACAGAATAATTTGAGTGTGCGATAGATGGTGGCGAGGCCAATATGCGGGTCTTTTTTGGCGAGAATATGATATAACTGCTCGGCAGTGACATGCTCCATTTTCAGGAAGGTCGTCAGAATTAACTCGCGTTGACGAGTCAGTTTGAGACTGTTTTTTTGGAGATGATGTTTGAGTGTTTCGAGTTCTTTGACTGGTTTAGCCATAGTAAAAACTTTCTGAATGAAAGAAGAAAGATATTAAACCCCAATCAGGCTAAGGGGTCAAGAATTATTTTGTCTGTTTTGGCATTAATGAGGAAATTTAGGGAGAACGTATGAGAAAACCCTCAGAAGTGACCGGTGATCGCGCTTTGCTGATTTATACGTTGCATTTGACCGAATCCATGGGTCTGATGAGTGACGTCAAACTTCAGCAATTATTATTCCTTTGTGAATTGCAAATGTTGGGGAAAGGATTGAAAGGGTTACATTTTGAATTCGTACGATTTCCATATGGGGCTTTTAGCAAGGATGTGGATAATGACTTGCTTTTCTTGCGTAGGAAAGAACGGATAGAGAATTTTGATATTCCGGAAGAGGCCCAGGGGGTGGTGACCTTGGTTGACCAGATGATGAAGGAACCCGAAGCCAATCAACAGGTCCTGGAAATTATTCACACGGTGGTCGAGAAATATGGCCCTATGGATACCAGCGCTATTATGAGTGCTGTGGAAGCAGTGGAATTAGGTCCAGCCGATAATCCTGAGCAAAAATTGGCCATCCGGGATATTTCCTTCCATACCATCATGCTGGTGCCTTCGCGGATAGAAGTGACCGAGGCCATCACGCTGTCACCCGCACAAGTCAAAACCTTGAATGCGGCGATGGGGTATTGAAACCCTGTCGACATCTGGATGACGGCGTATCCCTGCGGGGTGGTTGTGATCGGTGGAGAGAGGTAACGAAGTATCGAGGCCGAACCCGGGTTCGGCCTCGGTTTTGTGCATCAAAAATCCTAAAATTACTTAGTAGGCGAGGTCTCCACCGGAGAGGCTGTTGAGCCAACGGTAAAGGTTTCCCGCAGCGCTTCCAGCCTGACTTTCCCCACGCCCTTGACTTTCCCCAGATCATCGAATGACTTAAAGGCTCCATGATCTTTTTTGTAGGCGAGAATGTTGTGGGCGATATCCTGTCCCACGCCTTTGACGGCCTCGAGTTGTTCCAGACTGGCAGCGTTAATGTCGATCTTGTTCACGTTGGCTGCTGCCCAGGGCAAGGGGAATAACAGGCCAACTGAAAGAACGAGAGAAAACAGGAAGGCCGAAACCTGTTGTGAATTTAGCATCACGGGACACGCTCCTTGAAAAATGTTTGAAACGCGTCGTTGCACGTGGTTCCCCCATGGGAACAGGCAACGAATGAATGAGTGAGGCCAGGTTAGGGACGTGCACAAATCAGCGGCAATCTGTCGAAAAGGTTGCCTCGGAAATTCAAAACGCCGATAAAATCCGATGGATTATTCAGCGTTGAAGGCAGGGGGTGTTGTCGGAAATTGATACAAGGTGCCGAACTTCTGTCTGAGGTCTTGAATAAAGGGTTCAGGTGTCAGCGCTTGTCCTGTCACGCGTGTGATTAAGTCGGCCGCCGCATACTGTCGTCCCCAACGATGCACCCGGTCATTCAGCCAGCTTTTCAATGGAAGCAGGTTGCCTTGACTGATCGTCCGGTCGAGGTCTGGAAGATCCGTTTGTGCCTGCCGAAAGAGCATGGCCGCATACAGATTCCCAAGCGTGTACGTGGGGAAATAGCCGAAGGCACCAAAGGACCAGTGCACGTCTTGCAGCACGCCCTCCGCATCGGAGGAAGGAACGATTCCCAAATATTCCTGAATTTTGGCGTTCCAGATTTCCGGCAGATCTTCAACGTGCAGGTGGCCTTCGATGATATCCAGCTCAATTTCAAATCGCACCATAATATGCAGATTGTATGTCAGCTCATCGGCTTCGACCCGGACAAACGACGGGGCCACTCGATTAATGGCCAGGTAGAAATCCTCTGCACTGGTCTCCCCCAACTGCGTCGGAAAGGTCTCTTGAAGTTTCGGATAAAAAAATTGCCAAAACGCGTGGGACCGTCCCACGCAATTTTCCCATAAACGGGATTGGCTCTCATGAATGCCCAAGGAAACGGCTTCGCCTAATGGTGTGCCATAGTGTTTGGCGGGTAACCCCTGTTCATACAGGCCGTGCCCGCCTTCGTGAATACAACTAAAGAGACAGGAGGGGAGATCGGTTTCGAAGACGCGCGTGGTGACCCGCACATCGGTTGGATGGAATGCCGTTGTAAAGGGATGCTCCGAAAAATCCAGGCGTCCGCGTTGAAAATCGTAGCCCATGTGCTTGAGCACGAGTCGTCCGAAGTCCATCTGTGGGGTTTGTCCATAAGATTGCGTCAGGAGTTGGGTGTTGGGTTGGACGGGGGACTGTCGAATGGAATCCAGCAGTCGGATCAGCTCCGTCCGCAAGGTGGCAAAGAGTGGTCGTAATTGCCCCACGGTGGATCCTGGCTCGTAGGTGTCCAGTAACGCGTTGTAGGGAGAATCCGTGTAACCCAGGTACTCCGCCTCTTGTTGCTTGAGTTTCACGATCCGTTGCAAATTCGGCAGAAACCGTTGGAAATCATTCGTCTTCCTGGCTTCCGCCCACACCTGCTGAGCTAAAGAGCATTCCCGCTCAAGCTGGTTGACGAACGCCGAGGGTAATTTTTTCGCACGGGAAAAGTCCCGCCAGGTCTCGCGAAGGAGGGCGTGTGAAGGTTCATCCAAGGCAGACGCATGCTGAGAGTGAAGCGCGCCGGTTGAGAGATCCACAAACGTTCCAAGCCGGGATTCCATCTCAGGCGAAACAAATTGATCATGGGCCAACGTTTGAAGAGTGGCCAGTTGTTCCGCGCGAACTGCTCCGCCACCAGGAGGCATATAAGTTTCCTGATCCCAGGAGAGCACGGCTGCGGCATCATGCAGGTGATGGATCTGTCGCAAGGTCTGTTTCAGCGGATCAAGAGCAGCGTCAGCGGACATGAGCGGTTCCTTCAATGAGTGGTAAATAGTTCAGCAGCCAACCGGCTCACTGTAAGGCAGCCCTTGAGAAATTGGCAAGAAGCTTTCTTCCAATGATGAGTGAACAGAATGGCCCAGGTGGTGGAGCCTGTGACCATTTGGCCGGACACAGAAAGACGGTTCAAGCATGAGAGAGAAAAAATAAAAGAACAGGCGAGATAACTTGCGGGAAGAAGATGGAGCGAAGGACAATGTGGGTCATTGAAAATCAGAGTGGGTAGTTGATTGACTGCAAGGGGGGAACAACATGAAATCCTTGGTGTTGCCGGACATTGAAGCCTATGCCGAAGCGCACTCCATGCCGGAATCAGACGTGTGTCGGAAAATTCGTGAGGAAACGAATCGAACCATGGATTGTCCACAGATGGTGGTCGGCCCATTGGAAGGCGCATTCTTAAAGGTCATGGCATTGAGCGTGGGCGCCAAACGGGTCTTGGAAATCGGGACCTTTACCGGCTATAGCGCCCTATCTATGGCGGAATGTCTCCCTGAGGAGGGCATGGTTATCACGTGCGATATCGATCCTGAGTCCACGGCCATGGCTAAACGCTATTGGGCCCAGAGCCCTCATGGGAGGAAGATTCAGCTCCGACTCGGCCCCGCCCTGGACACGATGGCGACATTGACTGGCACGTTTGACCTGATCTTCATCGATGCCGACAAGGCCAACTATGTAAATTATTTTCGTCAGGCATTGGAGTTGATATCGGATCATGGCGTCATTCTCATTGATAATGTGTTGTGGAATGGGGATGTGCTGACACATCCGGCTTTGGATACCAATACGGCCGCCATTCAAGAACTCAATCGAATGGTGCATGCCGAGCCGCGGGTCTCGGCGGTCCTGTTGACCATTCGCGATGGGATTTTCTTGATCAAGCTGCGATCATCCCCCAACGCCAATGCTCGGGCGGCGCAACAACAGGCACAGCAATAAGACCTTCCGCAGGACCGGTTTTCGCCAATGTGCATGAGTCAATCCACCGGCCCTTCTTCGTCTCTTTCCGCCCATACGAATCGGACGGATGATTCCGCATGCCCAGTCAGTTGATTCTATTATTCTTTAGAATTAGTCTATGGCCGGATTGGTGACCACCGTGCGGAAGGAAGACAAGAGCGATGACAGAAGGGATGAGGTATGAAGCCACATGCGTTTGTCGCGATGCCGTTCGGCGTGAAGAAAGACCGCCAAGGTACCGAGATTGATTTCAATCGCGTCTATGCTGAATTGATCAAGCCTGCCCTTGATGAGGCAGGCTTGGACGTCTTCCGTGCTGACGAGGAGGAACGTGCCGGTGATATCCGGACGGATATGTTCCAGGAACTCCTCATCGCCGACCTCGTGGTGGCCGACCTCACCATTGATAACCCCAACGTCTGGTACGAGCTGGGTGTGCGTCATGCGCTGCGCGCGCGCGGGGTGGTTCTGATCTGTGGCGGCCAAGTGACGTTGGCCTTCGATCTCTATACCGACCGCAAACTTCGATACCGCATCAAAAACAGTGGACCCGATCCGGCGACATTAGAGCAGGACCAGAAGAATCTTTCGGACATCGTCAAGGCTACCATGGAGTCGTGGCACGGCCGCAAGGTGAGTCCGGTTTATCAGCTGATGCCCAATCTTCAGGAGCCGGACTGGAAGTCCTTGCGCATAGGCGATGTGCGCGAGTTCTGGGAACAGCATGAGGCATGGGAAAGCCGCGTAGAGGTCGCGCGTAAGACGGGATATATCGGCGATGTCCTGGTTTTGGCAGACGAAGCGCCCATTGCGGCCTTTCGGGCGGAAGCATGGATCAAGGCCGGCGTCGCATTGCGAAAAGCCGAACACTTCGACTTTGCATTGGAACAGCTCGACCGTGGTCTGGCCATCGATCCGCTTAATCTTATTGGTCTCCGTGAGCGGGGTATTTGCTTGCAGCGCCTGGCCTTGGCAAAAAACCCCGGCCATTCCTTGGATCGGACGCGTGCCCACTATCGCAAGGTCTTGGATCTGTATCCACTCGATGCTGAGGCCTGGGCGCTGCTCGGCCGTGTCGACAAGGATGGCTGGATTGCCGCGTGGCGCCAGTCCGGCAAAACCGCAGAGCAGATGCGAGAGGAAGCAGCTTACGAAGATGCTCTCCTACGGGGGGCAATCGACAGTTATGCCAAGGCCTACCGCCATAATCCCAGCCATTACTATTCCGGCATCAATGCCCTTACTTTAATGCATCTCTACCGTCATCTAACCGACGACGGCCGCTATGACGGAGACAAAGCCATTATGGCCGGTGCCGTGCGATTTGCCGCCGAATGCGAGCCGGATGAGCAGCAGTGGTTTTGGTCCAAGGCGACGCTCGGCGATCTGGAAGTGTTGATCGGCACGCCGGAGACGACGAAGGCAGCCTATAAGGAGGCCATCGCCAGGAACGACAAGGACTGGTTCGCGCTCAAATCCAGTTGCGCGCAGTTGCAACTCCTCAAAGACCTGGATTTCCGTCCGGACACCGTCGGTGCCGGTCTGGCTACCTTCGACCGCGCATTACAGAAGCTGGAGAAGCCGGATGACCGCTGGCAACCCCGGCAGGTGTTCCTCTTTAGTGGTCACATGATTGATGCACCTGGGAGACACCCCCCGCGTTTTCCTGCCGAGAAAGGGGCCCTGGCTGCACAGAAAATCGCGGAGGCCCTGGAACAACTGGGCGCCGGCTCCGAAGATCTTGCACTCACGCAAGGTGCCTGTGGCGGAGATCTCCTATTCACAGAGGCTTGTCAGCACCGCCAAGTGTTCATCCAGTGGTTGCAGCCGTTTGATGAACCGGAGTTTATTCAGAGATCCGTCATCTGTAGAGGCGAAGACTGGCGCAAACGATATCTGGGGGCAAAAGCCACACTCACACGGGGAGTACGCTCCGCACCGGAACAACTCGGTCCACCTCCAAAAGGCGTGGACCCTTTTGAACGGTGCAATCTGTGGTTGCTCTACACCGCGTTGGCCTATGGCGTGGAAAAGGTGCACTTCATTTGTTTGTGGGATGGCGGCGGAGGTGACGGGCCGGGTGGGACCGCGCACATGTATCAGGAAGTGAACGGCAGAACAGGAAACGTCACTTGGATTGACAGCCGAAGTCTCTAGTGCACCTTTTCTTGTGATGAATGTCGCAGAAACCAGGGAATCTGAAACCGCCCACTGTGAGATACCAAGACGCCGGAGATCACATGAATGAGCCATTGATCGCACGAATGCAATCTCCCGGCCCTAAGAAAATTCTGGCCTGCGACGGCGGCGGAATCCTTGGACTGATGTGCGTAGAAATTCTGGCTAAGCTGGAGGCAGATCTTCGTACACATCTCGGCAGACCGACAATGGTTCTCGCGGACTGGTTTGACTTTGTCTGCGGGACCAGCACCGGAGCCATCATCGCCGCCTGCATCTCGGCGGGGATGTCCATGGACACGATTCGGGCCTTCTATGTGAGTAGCGGGGAACAGATGTTTGACAAGGCCTCGGTGTTCAAACGACTGCGCTATAGCTATAACGATGAACCGCTGGCGGCGAAATTGCGGACCGAACTCAACCGGGCGCTCGGCTATCCTGACGAGGCAGCACCCGCCACTCTTGGTGATCCGGGATTACGAACGCTGCTGATGATGGTGTTGCGCAATCACACCACGGATTCACCATGGCCGGTATGGAACAATCCACAGGCGAAATACAATCAGCCGGACCGCAAGGACTGCAATCTCCATTTACCGCTGTGGCAGATGGTGCGCGCCAGCACGGCGGCGCCGACGTTCTTCCCGCCTGAGGTGGCCATTTTCGCTCCGGGGACGTCGAATGAGTATCAATTCGTCTTTGTTGACGGTGGTGTGACCACGTATAACAATCCGGCGTTCCTGGCCTTTCAGATGGCGACGACAGCGCCGTACAAGGTCAACTGGCCCACTGGAACGGATCAATTGTTGATCGTGTCCATAGGGACAGGCGGTGTGGCCAAATCACGTCCCGATCTCCAGGCGGATGATCTCTGGCTCTACGATCATGCGAAAAATATCCCTGGGGCTTTGATGAATGCGGCCAGTGCCGGGTGGGACATGGCTTGTCGCATGTTGGGAGAATGCCGGTTCGGCGCACAGATCGACCGTGAAATCGGCGACATGCTGGTTCCGGATGCGGCCACGATCAACTGGACCGGACCCAAACAGTTCACCTATGTGCGCTACGACCCTGACGTCAGCCAGGCGGGTCTCGATGCGTTGGGGCTTGAAACCGTGAAGGCGGAGCATGTGCAAGTGATGGACTCAGTGAACTACATCCCCGACATTCAACGAGTGGGTGAGGCCTACGCGAAGAACTTTGTGAAGCTGAGCCATCTTCATCCATTCTAAACGAGAGGGCATAATTCACGGAGGGAAAAAGGGAATGGAACCAGTAGATCTTTTTTATAGTTATGCCCATGAGGATGAGTCGTTGCGGGAGGAATTGGCCGGGCACCTCAAGATTATGGAACGCCGTGGTGTGATTCGGCCATGGCATGATCGTTGTCTGGCCCCCGGACAGACGTGGGATCAGGAGATCAACACGCAATTGGCGGCCGCAGACCTGGTCCTGCTTCTAATCAGTGCCGATTTCATCAATTCGGATTATATCTGGGGAAAAGAACTGGATGTGGCCATGAAGCGGCATGCGAGTAAGGAAGCCAGCGTGGTGCCGGTGATGCTCCGCTCCGTGGATATCACAGACGCGCCCTTTGCGGCGTTACAGGGTCTGCCAACGGACCTGCGGCCCGTGACCTCCTGGCCGAACCGGGATGAAGCGTGGACCGATGTGGCCAAAGGGATCCGGCGTACCGTGGAACAGATCCAGGCCGGATGGACAGAAAAGCAGTCACCGATGCCTGCGGTAGTTGGTTTAGCAAGAAGCGGGAGCGCAACCCCGTCAACGCCATCGGGAACATCTGACAGCATATCGAGACCGATATTGGGATCAGGCGACTCGCTCCCTCCAGGAGTCGGAGAGCCTGCCTCCGACCCAATCCTCGAACGCGTACTCAGAGAGGTGTCAACCCAGGTCACAGAGGCTGCGAGAGTTCGAGGAACTCGCGACATCGATCCGGCCAAGGCTCAACGGTATGCCCTGACACTGATCGACGCGCCGGACCAAAAGCGCATTCTTTGGGTCGATAATCGTCCGGCAAATAACCGGTTCGAGACTTCTGCCCTCGCCAAGCTTCAGATCGAGGTGGTGACCGTCACCAGTACCGACGCGGCATTAGCGCGGATCGCTTCGGATCCGGAGCCGTTCGACCTGGTGTTGTCAGATTGGCAAAGACCTGAGCTGCATCTCGACACGCTGAATGCGGGAATCCATCTCCTGCGTCAATTGCGTGCGCGTCATCTGACCATGCCAGTCGTGTTCTATCATGGGAGTTCCAAAGAGCGGGACCGGACTGCCCGCCGGGAGTTGGCGCTCCGCGAGGGCGCGTTTGGGGAAGCGGTCATGCCTGATGAGCTGCTTGGTCTGGTGACAAGCGCATTAGGCTTGGATTGACGCACGCGTTCATCTCAATTTCAAGGAGGCGTCAGAACAAAAAGGTTTTCTCATTGGTTTGGATGGTCTCCAAAGAACCAAAGGAATCGGGAAGGCTGACATGGTATGAATCGACCGCGCCTCTTTCTCTCCGCCGTCAGTGAGGAACTGCGGACTGCCCGCCAAGCGGTGGCGGCCACGGTTCGCACGCTCGGATTCGATCCCGTCTCACAGGACGACTTTCCCACCGGGCACGGTGAA
This sequence comes from Nitrospirales bacterium, assembly GCA_021604365.1. Classification (GTDB taxonomy): domain Bacteria; phylum Nitrospirota; class Nitrospiria; order Nitrospirales; family UBA8639; genus Nitrospira_E. The sequence goes on along the minus strand of BQIZ01000107.1, from coordinate 722 downwards.
CTTCGGCAGTGGCTGCGTGAGCAGCTTGACTCCTGCGAAGGCCTGATCCAGCTTGTGGGCGAGGGGTACGGTGCCGAACCACCCGAGGTGGATCCGGAATACGGCCGCGTGTCTTACACGCAATTCGAGTTCTTATACGCGCGCCATCAGAGCAAGAAGACTTGGGTGGTTGTGATCGGCCAGGACTTTGTGCGTGACAAGCTGCCCGATCAGCTCGACTTGCCGTGTGATCCCAGCCATCCTGACCACGCCGGGTACCAGGCCGAGCGGCGAACACTCCAGCAGGCCTACCTTACCCGACTCATACGGGAGAATCACCTCCGTCATACCGCGAATAACAAAGACCAGCTGGAACTTATCGTCCGGCGCCTGCGTGATGAATTGGGCGAGTTGCGGCGGCAGTGGGACGAATGGTTACGGAAGGACGCCGGTTTCAAGGCCAAACTAGTCGAAGCCAGCCGGTTGACCACGGAGAAAATACGGGTTCACCTACAGCAGACCGCTGAGGAAACCCATCGTCGAGAGCTGGTCGAGGCCGAAACAGACACTGATTGGAGGAGACGTCAGCACTTGCGCGAAGCGGCTGACAACGCACACATAGTGAGGCTGTCCCGCATCGATGAGTTGGCCGCGTCCTTTGCCGAGATCGAGGGTCGCGGCACAGGCACCAGCGTCTTCCAGGAAATGACCAGAATTTTGGCTGAACAAGGCGTGGACGAGGC
>BQIZ01000106.1 GCA_021604365.1 Nitrospirales bacterium | reverse complement strand
AATTGGAGCGGGCGAGGGGATTTGAACCCCCGACAACTTGCTTGGGAAGCAAGGACTCTACCACTGAGCTACGCCCGCTCACGAGAATAGGATTCGCATTCTAGGTGTGGATGGAAGCTTAGTCAAGGTACAAGAAGAATTGAATAGTTAGTGTGTTTCCTCTGTTGTCGAAGCTGGCCGCTTCTTGATACATCCGAAAAATCTAATCAGTGAATTCAATGATCGCAAATTTTCGCTTACCTATTTTCATGGGATACGATCGGCCAGGCTCGAAGGTCATCATCCCGTTGGGGTCCGCAAGCTTTTCTCCGTCAACCTGAACACCACCCTGAGAGACGAGCCGTCTGGCTTCAGATTTACTGGGCACTAAGCCGGTCCGCATCAAGACATCAACGACAGGCATGGAATAATCTTGCGAGTTGTTAAAATCCGTGGGTGAGAGTTTCACATGGGCATCCGGCTCATCGGGAAAGTCCCGTTTCTGAAATCGCTGTTGAAAATCAGCCTTAGCCTCCTCCACGGCATCGCTTCCATGATATTGACCAACGATCTGCTCGGCCAGAGCCATTTTGGCTTCCATCGGATGTTGACGCTTGATCTCATCCAAATTGCTAACCGTCAGAAGTTCGTAATAGCGCAGCATCAGTTTATCACTAATAGACATCAGCTTCCCGAACATGTCTGCCGGACGATCTTCCAACGCGATATAATTTCCGAAGCTCTTGCTCATTTTCCGGACCCCATCCGTGCCTTCTAACAACGGCATTGTGAGCACCACCTGCGGTTTTTGTCCGTAATCCCGCTGCAAATCACGCCCGACGAGGAGATTAAATTTCTGATCGGTTCCACCCAACTCCACATCGGATTCCAACACCACCGAGTCATACCCCTGGACCAAAGGATAAAGAAATTCATGCACGCTAATATGTTGTTGCTCCCGGTATCTTTTGGAGAAATCATCCCGCTCCAACATGCGGGCCACACTATAATGTGAACACAACTCCACCATCTTTTCCACCCGCATGCCACTCATCCAATGACTATTAAATTCGATACGGGTTTTCTGTGGGTCCAGAGTTTTGAAAATCTGTTGTTCATAGGTTTTCGCATTGGCCAGCACTTGCTCTTTCGTCAGCGCCACCCGGGTTTCCGACACCCCGGTCGGATCGCCGATCATGCCGGTAAAATCCCCAATAAGAAAAATTACTTGATGGCCCAACTCCTGAAAGTGCTTGAGTTTTTGAATTAACACCGTATGGCCCAGATGCAGGTCCGGCGCCGTAGGATCAAATCCGGCTTTAATCTTGAGAGGACGCTGTTCCTTCAGCGACTCCGCTAATTTGGCCTTTAATTCGTCGAGCTGAATAACCTCCACGGTTCCCCGAAGAATCAGATCCAGTTGCCGATTAATTTCTGAATTTGTCATTTTATGAGTCACGCTGTATGAAAGTGAAAATTTAACCCCCGATACCTATCGCCTTGGTTGAAGCTCGTACACCAACAAGGGGGCGCAGTAGCTCCAACCGTTTTTCTCCAATACCCGGCACTAGAGCCAGCTCTTCAATGTGCCGAAATGCTCCATGGGAAGTTCGGTGCGCCACAATTCGTCCGGCAAGGACCGGTCCAATGCCAGGAAGATGCTCTAATTCAGCTAAAGTGCCGTGGTTCAAATCCACGGTCACCCTCGCGATTTCACGGGTTGGTCCCGGTTTCCCTTCAACCATCACTTGAAAAGGGTATACGACATCTCTCCCTAAATGAGGCGCCACGTTCCCAACTGCAGTGGAATGATCAGCGGAACCGGAAAGAAGTGTGCGTGATTCGAGAACACCTGAATTTTCGAGGGAAACGCCTGGAGAAAGGGCTGGCTGCGGCCACCCGACCCAATAGACGAAACACACGCCCATCCCCAACAAGGTCAATTTAAACAGGATGGAGCTTCCCCAGGAAATTTCGCCCGAATACATGGCAGGCCATTGCAACGACCCGGCTCGCGAACTTTTTGGTTCAATTTCATTCATGCTGAATCAATGACCACATCTCACGGCATTACTACCGCTTTCGCACCTGATGAATAGCCATGCCCTCCACATCCTCAGCCGCCTCCATTAACCCTTCCGAAAAAGTCGGATGAGCATGGATCATGTTGCCAAGATCCTCGACGGTCAACCCACCCTGCATCGCCATGGCAGCTTCATGAATGAGATCCGCCGCATGGGCACCAACAATATGGACACCAAGAATTTTCTTGGTCTGTTTATCCGAAATCACTTTAAAATGGCCGAATGGCTCCCCGACAGCTTGGGCTTTTCCGAGACCGGCATATTTGAATCGCCCAATCCCAACCGCCAACCCCCGTTCACGGGCTTGGGCCTCGGTCAGCCCGACTCGCCCGATTTCTGGCAAAGTAAATATTCCTGCCGGAATCACATCATAGTTAATGGACTGCGGCCGGCCCATCGCGTTGGAGACCGCCACTTTTCCCTGAGCCGAGGCCACATGCGCCAACAGGAATTTTCCTGTCACATCTCCAATCGCGTAAATACCGGGGACGGAGGTTTCCATTTTTTCATTGACCAGAATCTCACCCTTGGGTCCCACCTCTACCCCAACCTGATCCAGTCCTAATTGGCCGGAGTTCAGACGACGCCCGACCGAAACCAGCAGGTGGCCGGCAACCAGCTCTTCTCCAGAAGCCAGCGTCACTCGCACGCCTTCATCAACTGCGGCCCACTTCGTAATCTGCGTATTGAGATAAAGTTGAATCTTGCGTTTTTTTAATTCACGCGTCATGGTGGAGATGGTATCTTCATCCTCAAGAGGCAGCACCGAAGGCATCATCTCCACGACGCTCACTTCCGATCCCAACCCGCTCAACAGGGAGGCAAACTCACAACCTTCTACACCGCCCCCGACAATGACCATACTCCTGGGGATCTCCGTTAAATCCAACGCGTCTTTACTGGTCAGCACGCGTTGACCATCAATAGGAAACTGAGGCAGTTGAGGCCAGGAAGAACCGGTGGCAAGAATAATGGCATCGGCATCCAGGGTGGAGGAAGACCCATCAAGGTGGGTAATCCGTACCTGTCGGTTACTGACTAATTCGCCCCGCCCCGGCACGTGCGTTATTTTCCACTGCTTCAATAAAGTGCCAATCCCCTTTACCAACCCACGAACCACTTCCTCCTTGCGCGCGACCATGCGGGCAAGATCATAGGTCACAGTCCCTTCAATGTTGAGGCCAAACGGCTGGGCATGGCGAACCCGTTCACCGAGATCAATAAAGCCCAACAGAGTTTTACTGGGGATACAGCCCCAATTCAGGCACACCCCCCCCAGCACCTGTTCCTCCAGGATTGTCACCGTGGCCCCTAATTGAGCGGCACGAATAGCGGCCACATACCCACCAGGGCCTGATCCGATAATTACAATGCGGGGAGACGTGGTCATGATTCCTGTGAGGCTAAAAATGCCGTGTATTGCTCCGGCGTCATCAACGCATCCACTTCACCGGGGTTGGCTAATTCCAGCACCGCAATCCACCCCTTCCCATATGGATCCTGATTGAGCAGTTCGGGATGGTCTTGAAGCTCTGCGTTGACTTCAAGAATTTTTCCGGTCACCGGCGTGTAAATCGTCGAGGTGGCCTTGGTCGACTCCACTTCGCCCAACTGATCTTCAGCCTGCAGTGAGGTTCCTACTTTAGGAGCATCCACAAAAACGACATCCCCCAGGGCATCTTGAGCAAAATGACTGATGCCTAAAGTCGCCTTGTTCCCTTCAACGCGAATCCATTCGTGCTCCTTGTGAAAACGTAAATCCTGTGGCTCCATGACAACCCCCTTTTGTTCAAAACGATGATGGCGTTCATATTTGTGTGTGCCTCCCATCCACCAGATTGAGTGAGTGTACCCACCTCAATGGACCAGAGACACCATCAGAAAAATCAAGAAAAGGCTCGAAGATCGTGCACGATACCAATTCCCAAAGGAAACTCATCAAGAAATGACGCGCTGCTCCCGGCTGCTCCCGGCGCAATGCGCTTTCCTCTCTCCGCCGGCATACTCACCCACACCCGCCGCGGATCGTCAAGTACAGGAAGCAAGCGGGTCAACACAGCCTTTGTCGAGATGCGCCGGAGCTTCTCAATTGCCGACAGTTGATCGGAGGAAGAATGACGATCGATTTCCGGTCGCACAAAGAAAAAGGAAAACGGGCGCCGGATGGCTTCCATGGCATCCTGGGCATAGTCCACCAGAGCCCGAACCGGATCGGTCAATCCATGCGGGTGGAGTTCCAGACCACATTGAACCGTCAAATGGCGCTTGCGAAGCTGGCCCATCAACTGCTCAACAACGGTCAATCGCTCGCGAGCCTTCCACCCGGCCCATCGCCAAAACGCGGAATCTTCTTCAGGAGCGCTTGTACCCTGCCTTGATCGACTCGACACTTTAGATGCTCTGAGAGGATCAAACCCTGATTGAAAGGCACGCACGGGATCAAACCTCATACCGAATGCGGTTTGAAAACGGGTTAACCCCGAGCGGGATACCCCGTCATACATCCCCATGGGATAATCGTCGAGAAACACCAGGCCGTCTACACCCTCCCCCGAGAGTTGTGCGAGAAAGTCATCGAGAAACCGTTGATACTCCGGATGAAACAGATCAAAAAACCTGGAATCCTGAGCCTGACGGGTGGTCACATTATAGGTGCGGTCGCGCCATTCCGGCAAAGGAGAATCGTGCCAATTGCCGACACAACGCAGATTCACTCCTACGTACACCAACAGATGCAACTGATGACTTCGTTCCACATATGAGCGCAAGAGCGCTTGCAGATCAAGCAGATGACGAGGCGCCTTCGACGTCCGCGATTGATCGGTGTGGAATCCGGCTCCCTCACAACCCAAATCAATCAACAAGGTGGTGATTCCATCGGCTTTCATCTTTTTAATTCCCTGGTCAAACCCTCCACTGGCCGGCAATTGTTCAAGAGTTAACCGGATGGCCCGAGTATCGAGAGGAGGCATCGTAAATTGTTCAAGTAACCGTTGAAGTTCACTGAATTGCAACTGAGCATCAGCCTGGTATGGATTGGCGCTCCCCGCAACGGTGAGTATGCGGTACTGATCCCTGGCGGCTTCCCATTCCCCTACTTGACGATAGGCTTGAGCCAGCAACCAACGGCTTTGGACTTCAATCGGTTCTTCAGGAAGAAGCGCTAGCAGCCGCGTAAGCCCGCTAATGGTTTGAGGATAGGCTTTCTCCTTAAAATATTCTTTCGACTGTTGAAAGAGTTGTGAATGGATTCGTTGAATATCCGGAGAGACTCCAGGTAGGGATCGCGCAACTCCTTCATCCCGATCCGGTACGGATTCGACAGCAGGAGGAGGAATGGCACCACTCACCGGTGGTCCCTGCGGAGGACGCGTCCGTCCGCACCCGGCCAAGAGCCCCAGACACAGGAGCAGACACCAAATTGTTAGCCAGGTTTTCATACGGCAATAGGTGTAGACGTGTAGAGGGAAATAAGCCCTAAACCAATACACTATATCTATAAGAAGAGACAGGCATGCCCGCCGATGTCGGCGGGCATCATGCCGAGGTCATTTAGCACCAACCACCTTAGTTTGGTCTTTTCACTAGCCTAGATTGGATTCCGCAAAAAAGTATCGAATCTCAATTTGCGCATTCTCCGCCGAATCGGACCCATGCACCGCATTGGCCTCAATAGAAGCACCATGCGCAGCCCGAATGGTGCCAGGATCGGCTTTTTTGGGATCAGTCGCTCCCATCAGATCACGGTGTTTTTTGACCGCATCCTTCCCTTCCAATACCACAACCACCACAGGCCCGGAACTCATATAGGTGGTCAAATCTTTGAAAAAGGGGCGTTCTCGATGCACAGCATAAAACCCTTCCGCTACGCCTTTGGATAACCGCATCATTTTCATGGCAACCGGAAATAACCCGGCCTCCTCATACCGGCGGACAATATCACCAATTGCATGCTTGGCCACCGCATCAGGTTTAATAATTGCTAACGTCCGCTCTGACATACCTTCTCGTCCTTTCCCAAAAATCCCATAAAAAAACCCTGTGAATAAGAAAGGAGCATTTTACGGCCCCTTCTATTCAGATGCAATCTCAAGACCACACTTAAAAGTCTGTAATCACAATGACTTCGGCCGGCTGAAATACTACCCGCTCAGAGATGGAATGGGAACCAGGATGCTGGTCGAGCGAACTGACACGCCACATTCTGGGAGAAGCCGGTAAGGTGCCCAACTCACTGATGGCCACATCAACCGACTCATGGACATTCGTATTGAGACAGAGGAGTGCCCAACTGTGCGGATCTTCCAACGACCGCCGTTCCAAAACGCACAGATTGGAGTGGCTCATCGACCGTTGAACCAGCTCCCCCTCCCCCTGCCAAAGCGGCACCTCCAACTTCCAGTGATTTACCGCCCGGATAAAATTCTGCAAATCCCATCGGGGGGATTCCCAATCATCGGGAGTGGTCTCCACTACATGCAACGACTTCTGAAATCCGAATTCATACCCCAGCGGGATCATGAGGCCGGTGGAAAACAGTGCGGCAAAGGCATAGCGTTGCCGTTGGACCGCCTCATTCCCTCCAGACTCAGCCGCCAGGCGCGGGGTGTCATGGGACTCAGGAAATCCAATGGACGGCATATTCTGAAATTCACGGTGCTGGGTTAAGCACCAGGCATCCTTGAAGTTCCACCATTTGGAGCTGTTACAAAAAAAGTGAAACCCCGCGTCTCCAAGCGCCCGCGTCTGCTCCAGGGTACAACCCAGATTTTCCGCCCAAAAGACGGCCTGCGGATTCACCCGTTGCGCTCGATTAATCAGGAAACTCCACAACTCACCTGGAACTTTATAGGCCGCATCACATCGAAAACCCTGGAACCCCAACTCAAGATACCGATCAACCAATTGCCCCCAAAACTCCCAGAGATGCTCACGGTCCGGCGAATGCCGATTATCAATTTCGGCTAAGTCGCCCCACACGGTTTTCTTGCTGGGATCATTCGGATCAACCGCATAGGGGTTTTCAACTTTTCCATGTTCATCCCGCATATACCAGTCAGGGTGTTGGGACACTAAGGATGAATCGATAGCAGTGTGGTTTAAGACCAAATCAACCATAGGCGCCAGGCCACATTGCGCGATACCTTGAAGCGTGGGCCGCAACACATCTAAACGCTGATCCTGAGTCCCTTCCGGTAGAAATGCCGGACTCAAGAGATCGTATTCCTTGATCGCATATAAACTTCCCGAAAATCCGGGGAGATGAATGGGATTCACAAAGAGCCAGTTAAATCCCATGCTTGCGGCCCGTTCCGCATGAGAAAGCCAGCGATCACAAGGACCGGCCAGGCGTGGAAACAGATTATAGACAAGGGGAACACGGTGCGAAGGCTTTATCAAGACAAACCTACTCTTTCTCTGGACAGACTTGAGGTGGACGACTATCCGAAACCAGGCCTTTGGAAACGATCATGCTGCCGACCTGTTTCACATTGGCACACAAATCACCCAAGCCAGGGGTAACTAACCGAAACGGCCCGCCGCGTTCGGTGGGAAAGGGGGCGCCATCCATTTCATACACCAGGATGCCAAACTCCACGGCTTGCTTTATCGTCAGACAGGCCGAAAATTTTCCATCCTGCGATTCAAAGGTCACATGGTCGGCTCCCACATCAGGCGTCATAACATCGAGTATTGCTTGAAGTTTAACGCCACAAATATTCATGCCGGGCATCAATGTGGGTAATTCAGAAATCTGATGTGTCACAGGAAGTTGCGCCAGTGTCGTTCGCGTCAAATGGAGAGCCTGCATGATGGCCCCGCCTACCTCTATCGTAGCCTCGACAGAAGGTTTGGCTATAGTCATGGCCTTAATAAAGGCCGTTAACATGTCATTCAGGGGAGTGGGCACTGCAAATGCTTTGCCTTGCTCGCAAATAAAACCATTCAGCTCATCAATCTCAGTGGTCCGTCCGGCCTTCCAATCATCATACATCGAGGTATGGATATCACGAAGTTCTTGAGCCCATTTAACGACCTTCTGCGGCATATCCTCATCCAACGGCACGCGGTGCGCCGCCATGGCCACGGCCGACACTTCACGCACGATAGTCGCTATGACCGGTTGGAACTCCGGATGATCCAGGGCTTTCGCCACCCGGTCATTCAGCAATACCGTCAAGGGGTTAAACACACAATTCCAACACATCTTCTCCCATTTCGCGCGCCGGATATCAGGATTGATGGAACAAGGAAGTCCTCCACTTTTAAATAATTCCAGCATGACTTGAAGTCTGGGGGTCTCCATCCCCAACGGTTCGCCAATGGCCAGCATCCCTTTTTTATAATGGTCAATAACTCCGGGCTCGGCGATCCTGGAATAGATAAAGGCCACCCCGCCCACAATCCGCTCACGACCAAAGCGGGCCATCAGGGTGTCCTCAATCGTCACCCCGTTTTGCAAGGTCAGAATTATAGTATCTGGCTTCAGCACCGGCTCAATCTGGTTCATGACCGCATCCAGGTCATAGGCTTTGATCCCGAGCACAATCAGATCCGGTTGGGGCAGCTCCTTAGGATCCGAAGCCACCTTGGGATGCACGGTAAAGCTCTCACCAATCGCGCTCCGGATGGTCAGCCCGTTTTTAGCCACGGCCTCCCTGGTACGCGGTCGCAGGAGGAACGACACATTCGGATTGTGGCGAGCCAGATGCGCCCCAAAATATCCCCCAACCGAACCCGCCCCCACAAACAAAATCTCCCTCATCCGACCACCTTTCTTAATTTTTCTATTAATAAAACTTCATGCTGTTCTTTAGATAGCTGGCATTCTGAGCCACGCGAAAAATCTGCGTCCGGGACGGACAATTCCCAAGATGCTTCATCTCAGAATGCCGCATCACAGGCAAAATGGATTGGCCCTACTCTAGCAGAATTAGCGATGCTCGCCTACGGATCGTTGTCTTATTTGGCACCATGGAACAGCAGTTGCCGCCAGGCCTCATAAACGACGACAGCAACCGCATTACTCAAATTGAGACTACGAGAATCAGGCCGCATCGGAATGCGTAACCGGTGGTCTGGGGGAAGCGCTTCTAAAATATGGGCCGGCAGGCCCCGCGTCTCGGGACCAAAGTACAAGGCATCGCCAGGTTGAAAGGCCACGTCGTGATAGGGCCGCTGCCCTTTTGTGGTGATCGCAAAAATACGGGAGGGCGTTTGAGCATTCAGGTAGGCTTCCAGGGTGGGATAATCCTTCATCCGGGCCAATTCATGATAATCCAACCCGGCACGACGGGCCCGCTTGTCATCCAATTCAAATCCCAACGGATGAATCAAATGCAAACCGAATCCGGTATTGGCACACAGACGAATAATATTCCCGGTGTTCGGGGGAATCTCCGGTTCGTAGAGGACAACATCCAACATCGTCGGGATTAAGAAACCGGATATGAGACTTCCATGAATATTTTCAAAAAAGACAGACCGTCAGTCGAACAGGCTTCACCTATAATGACTGCCATCATAGAAGAAAGCCGTTGTTCGTTGGAAGGACGAAGAAAACCCGGCTGCATGCAAGACCCTTCGCTTACCCATTTCCAAAACGCATGGCTTGCGTTTGATATGTGCCTTCTCTGGAAACACCCATTCATAGCTGAAGAAGATGGCGAAGTTCCCTTACACCGTGTGGCAAGTCATTGTCACTCACAGCCCCGCAGATTGGTCACTGTGTCAGGTCGATTGGTAACGCATATCCCGTCACGTCGGTAAGCCGGAATGCGATTTCATGGCCAGAAAGTAGGGAGGAGAATCATTTCCAACCTCGGGAAAGCCAGGAACCTCCCAGGGCAATCAGTCCTAATTCCCGTCCCCTAGTTCGAATGCTGGTATTTATACACCGCGGCGCCGACTTGAGTGGCGGTCGCTCCGACGCCCGCGACGGCATCAATGACGAGTAACCACGGAATCGGAACCCACACCCCTGCTTCCGCTTTATCGTAGAACAAGAATTTGAAACAGCTGGGGATCGGTCGGAGGAAGTTGTTAATGGGTACCCAATCGCTGTAATTCTTGTCGCTCAGCTGATAGTAGCTGGCACCAGCCCCAATACCAATATGAATTACGCCCATAGCGGATTTGAGCGCCGGCCCGTATACCGGGACCCACTTTGTATCGGCCTTGTAGATAGACAGGGCACAATACGCAAGATCCGCCAAAACCAACATTCCCCGTGTGCTCCACAGCCCCACGGTCCATCGATCGGCTATGGACCATTGGGAGGAAGTTTTGGCAAACACGCTGCCCGGCGCACCGGTTGCGAATGTCAATACGCGAAAGAATAGGCTCAAGTAGGAGTAAAACGTGGCCTTGGGTGATGGGACGAACTTGCCTTCTTCTTGGCTTTGGTAGGCTTTCCAATCGCTCACCATCGTCATGAGGTAGCCAAGGCCCATGAAAAACGACGAGGTGGCGGTCAGACTGGCCATAATCTTTGCAGACAACTGGGGGCTGCCCGACGTTCTCCCTCCAATTGTCGACGCATACTCCGAGGGGATGGTGGGCCAAGGGAGGCCGGTGGTCTGGATCGTGGTGACGTCGCTGCTGGAAAACGGAGCCTGAGGTGGTTCGTTCGGATCCAAGAGCGTGCTGGCGACAAGCTTATAGAGAATGGTCGCCGGTACGGCAAAGATGAGACAGACCAAGTCGAGCAAGGTGAACTCGTCACCCTTCGTGATCACGTTCTTCCACAGCCAGGTGACGATCGGAATGTCGATGGGCTGATTGATCAGGTCGGAAAACGCTTTAATGGCGGACGCCGCCACCGAGAGAATCGCCTCAATGCCGTGCTCGATGCCGTCCATGATAAACAGCACCAGATCTTCCGCCGCGCTCAGCAAGTCCACGATGATGAGGTCGAAGAGGCTGCTGGGATTAGTGATCTTGCCGGTAATAAAATTCTGCAGCGTGGCGTTGGTCGAATTGAACTGCTGCGTGTTTTGGTCCGAAGTATTGCCACTATAGATGTATTGCTTCACCGCATCCGTAATGACGGTCGTGGGGTCGCTGCTGCCCAAGGTGCCTTCCAGGTCCCTCAGGGAGATGGCCGATGCGCCGGTGAACGAGGGTGTTGAACGACTGTAGACGTAGTTACATTTCGAGGCATGTTGCTGCTGGGTCGACTGAGTGCTCGGGTCAGCCAAGGTGTTTTGGCTTTCTGAAGCGCTATTCGCGACGTCGTTATAACTCTGCCCTTGGATCAGTTCGAATTTCGACTCGAGATTGGTGAAGATTTCCTTTACTTCTGCCTGCACCTCCGCAAAGTTTTCCTGGACGAGTGTTTGCGCATAGGTGATGGAGCCACTGAGGTTTGTCAGAGTCTGATTCATACATTCTTTGAACACGGTATGCGTATTGAGAATATCGTCCCAATCGAAAAGCATCTTCAACCAGGCGATGACCTCCTGAAGCACCTTGTAGATCTCATCCGCGAGCTGCCGGATTTTCGAGAAGATGGTTTCGAGCGCCGCGCCGGCCTGCTTGATGGTCGAGATGACGAACGGCTCCAACTCATTGAAGACGATATTGAGGACCCCGTCGGTGACCGTGGCGGCAAAATAGGTCAACTGATCGAACTCATGCTTGAAGAAATGCGCTACATCTCCGAAGATGCTGCCGGAAGAGCCTAATTGGCCGGTGGCCCGCCGGTTGGCCAATAAATCGCGCGCCTCCTCCTCGGTGAGCGTGCGAAACCGCGGGCCGTCAGGATGGGCGAAGTCGATCTCCCAATGGGGCGTTTTGATCTGGCTCAGATCGATAGTCCCCTGGCCCGTGGAATCCGTAGGGTTTTGGTTCATCCAGTTTCCGGAGGCATTGATCGCCTGTGCCGCCGTGTTGGCGGTGTCGGTTTGGGAATAGGCGCCACCCGTTAAGCCCTGATTGATCAGATCGGTGCCCGTCACCGTTTGCAGCTGGGGGGTCACCGAGTCCGGCAACGGCGCCAGCGGCGTCCCGTCCAGGGCCTGGATGTACTGGACCACATCACCCCGGCACCATCGTAAGCCCGTGAGATTGTTGCCGGTATCCACGGCGGTGAAGGTGATGACCGGCGGCGTCAGACCGACGGCTTCGTAGAGGACCGTGGCCTGCCCGCTTTCGTCCAATTCCACGGCAAGCGGAGCCGTGGGCCCGATGTGATAGGCGTAGCTGTTCCAGACCACGGTGACGGCCTGATCAGCCGTGACCGTAACCACTCCGTTGGAAACCTGATTGTTGCCGGCATCAAACCCCGCCAACTCCATGGAATAGGTGGCGGTTTGGGTCGGCGTGGTGTTGGCCGGCGCCGGCGGCGCGGAGACCTTGCGGGTCGACCAAACCTGCGTGCCTGGGGTAGCGCCATTGCCCTGGGGCCCGCCGGGCAGGTTCTGATCCATGTGAAAGACGGCGGGAGCGCTCGCGCCTGACTGTGGATCCGTCGCGATTCCGGCCGAGAACAACTCCGGCCCCGCCCGCATGTATGCCGGACAATTAAGCGTAAGCAGCGTACCGCCCAACTGCACCCAACTGCCGAAGGTGAGCGAGCCATTCCCCGTCTGCTGGAGATACCACAGATCATTGCTGCCGGGTTCAATGGCAAAGATAGTCACGGTCTGGCTGCTGTCGACGCCCACCCCCACCGCCGTCGCGCTCTTCGGTTGACTCGCAAGCCCGGTCAACTGCTTAATCGACGGTTGCGCGGCATAGAAATTCTCCACCAGCCAGAGCGAGTTGGTTGCATCGAGGAGCAGCACATGGCCGCTGCCCAGCTCGCCGGGGACCGCATAGAGATTGTCGGCGGTCAGCGGGCCTTTCCCGGGGTTGAACGTGGAGGATTGCTCGCTCCAGGTAAAGGTGGCCGTCTGCTGGTTGTTCTGTTGTGACCAGGTCACCGTCGCGTCCTCATGGGAGATGTTGTTGCCGTCGACCCAGAGGACCGTGACCGTCCCGCTGCCGCCGGTCCCTTCGGTGAGGCGAAAGGCCGCGGTATCCGGGTCTGAAATTTCAGGCGTGAACTGGGAAGGATAGCGCTCGGCGATCGGCAACCATTGTGGAGCGCCGGTTTGCGGGTCGGTGGAGTAGGTCAGGACGAAGAAGGCATGGGGGCTGACGTTGCCCGTGACCCCATAGAAATAGGCATTGCCATCTGGATCGACGTACTGATCGGTCTGATAGGTGAAGCCGATCCAGTTCTTTGCCATGGGGGACA
>BQIZ01000105.1 GCA_021604365.1 Nitrospirales bacterium | reverse complement strand
GTGGGGCGAGTCGGATTTACAGGATTAAAGTTGGATACGGTCGCGATGAAGGGGTACAACGAAGATGAAGTTCTGCCCTTGATTGAATACGGCAAGCAGGTCAACGGAGAAGTCCGTTTTATCGAATATATGGATGTTGGTGGTGCCAATGACTGGTCAGCGGATAAAGTTCTTTCCCGGAATGAAATTTTAAAGATGGTTGGAGATCATTATGGGAAGGTTGAACCGGTGGAGGAGGTTAGCTCGGCTCCTGCACAGCGATTTCGGCTGCCTGATGGCACGACATTTGGTATTATTTCTTCCACCACAGTGCCGTTCTGTTCGACCTGTGACAGGAGTCGGTTGACGGCTGATGGGATGTGGTATTTATGCTTGTATGCCAAAACAGGTCTTGACCTTCGCAAGCTTCTTCGGATGGAACGACCACGAGAAGATATTCTTTCCATCATTCAGTCTGTCTGGGAATCTCGGAAAGATCGTGGGGCGGAAGAACGAAAAGAGCTTGAACGGGTCAGCGGTCGCGGCCGGTACATTGACATTGAGCGGTTGCGCCAGGATCCACATTTGGAAATGCATGCAAGGGGTGGTTGACCCTCGTGCCTTCTCCCTGTTTCTGGCGTCCGCACTCTGCTGATACTCTGGAATCGTCTTCGGTGTAGGCACCTCCTCTGGGGATTCTTGCCGGTTCAACCTCCCTATGGTAAGGTCGTGTCGTGACTGAAGACTGTGTCGAAGGACAGATTTCTTTTTGTGTCCTTTCCCTTCCTTTCTCGAAATTTCTTTTTCTCCGCCAGAACTACATGTGGATTCGCGTGCATTGTGTTCATGAGAGAAGCTTAAGGGTAGACTGATTTATGGGATGGTTTAAACGGAATAAAAACACGGATACCGAAGGCACGTCCATTAAAATCGTGGAAGGGATGTGGGTCAAATGCGCAGTATGTCGCACCATTATTTTTAAACGCGAAGTTGAACGAAATTTAAAAGTCTGCCCGAAATGCCAATACCATTTTCCCCTGTCGGTTGGTGAGCGGTTGGAGTTGATCGTCGATCTCGGTTCATTCGAGGAATGGGATGGAGAATTAGTTCCGGGGGATCCTTTACAGTTTATTGATACCCTGCCGTACCGCAAGCGTATTCAAAAGGCTCAAGAAAAAACGGAAAAAAAAGAAGCGATCTTGACTGGGCGATGTCAAATTGGCGGGAAGCCCGTTGCCCTTGGAATTTTTGATTTTTCATTTATGGGTGGCAGTATGGGATCGGTGGTTGGCGAGAAAATCTGCCGAGCAATCGATCAGGCGTTGATCGGCCATATGCCATTTTTGTTGGTCACCACTTCCGGTGGGGCACGGATGCAGGAGGGGACCTTGTCACTCATGCAAATGGCGAAAACGGCATCAGCCTTGGCGAAATTGCAAGAGGCTCGACTTCCCTTTGTTGTCCTGCTAACGGATCCGACATTTGGAGGGGTCACCGCCAGTGTAGCGATGTTAGGGGATATCATTCTGGCTGAACCGAAGGCACTGATTGGGTTTGCCGGCCCACGGGTTATTGAACAAACAATCAAAGAACATTTGCCGGAAGGCTTCCAACGTGCTGAGTTTTTGTTGGAGCATGGCATGGTTGATCATATCGTGGAACGGAAAATCCTCAAGGCGACCCTGGAAACGTTGCTTGCGCATTGTGTGACAACAGTCTCTTCCACTTCGGTGTAACCGCCGAATGGTCCGATTCACCTTGTACCCCTGTGGATCTCAACAGGCTTGACGAAAGACCCGATAATGGTGATAGCCATACACTGTAGTTATTATTGATACGAAATTTCCTTCCCTTTATTGTCTCCCGCCTAGTTTTGATTCCTGTGGCTACGTATCTAGAAACGCTCGACTTCCTCTTTTCCTTGCATCGATTTGGTATCAAGCTGGGATTGGAGGCCATTACCGATATTCTTGACCGGTTGGACAATCCACAACACCGGTACGCCACGCTTCATGTTGCCGGCACGAACGGGAAGGGCTCCTCATCGGCCATGGTGGCTGCGATTCTTCAAGCAAGCGGTTATCGGGTCGGACTGTATACCTCACCGCATTTAATTGATTTCCGCGAGCGCATTCGGGTTCAGGGAGCAGATATTTCTGAAGAGGCTGTCTGTGGCTTGATCGCGCAGATTCGGCATATGGCCAATTCCCTCACAGCACTCACTTTCTTTGAATTCACCACCGCACTGGCCTTTTTGCATTTTAGAAATGAGCAGGTAGACATTGCTGTAGTAGAGGTCGGCATGGGGGGACGCTTTGATGCGACTAATGTATTAAACCCCATCGGTGCCCTGATTACGGGAATTAGCTTCGATCATGAAGCATATTTAGGGGACTCACTTCAGATGATTGCGCAGGAGAAAGCCGGGATTATTAAGCAAAAGGCTCCGATCGTGTTGGGTCCGATGCCGGAGGATATTGCCCGGATATTTGAAACTCAGGCCAGGATGTGGTTAGCGCCATGTTTTCGGATGGGAAAGGAGTTTTCCTTCCTGGAAACCAGTGGGACGACTTTTACCTATCAAGGGCTGGGATGGACGATCCCGGAAATACAGGCCAAATTGCTCGGCCGTCATCAGATGGTTAATGCCACGAATGCGCTGGCGGTATTGGAGACTGGGGTTCATGGCACCTTCCCTGTTTCGCAGACGGCCATCCGGATTGGGTTGCAGTGTGTCAAATTGAGGGGTCGGTTAGAGGTTGTGGATCGCAATCCCCTTTTGATTGTGGATGGCGCGCACAATCTTGCCGGTGCCCAGGTGTTATTTGACTTTCTCTACTCACAAATTCATGATGGCGCGGGACGAAAACTCATTTTGGTCGTTGGGATGATGCGTGACAAAAACATGCAAGGATTTCTGCGCGTTTTTCTTCCTCTTGTTGACCACCTGATTCTCACCCAACCACGGATGGAAAGAGCGGCATCGGTGGATGAGCTCAAGCACGTGGTTGATCGTGAAGATTTGGTTCCGTGTCTACTTGCCGATTCATGGGAGGCTGTTTGTCAAGCCAAGGAAATGGCGAATCCATCAGACGTCATTTGTGTCACTGGTTCGTTATTTCTGGTTGGGGAGGTACTCAATCGGCTCACTCAGCCGGGTTTCCCAACGTGACTAATGCGGGCGTGGGTGGAGACCGGTGTGTTCTCTCTCGCCGATCTCATGGGTTGTTGGTCGGTCTATTCATTCTTCTTGCGATGTCGGCAACGGGAGAAACCGCATTCGGACAACCGGATTCCGACCATGGGGAATCCGAGGGACTCTCCGCAGATGCCTCGTCTCAGGAGGTACCTGCCGAATCAACTTCACAGGGAACTCCCGTCGCCATTAATGCCGACCGGATTGACTATAGTCGTGATCGGGAAGAATATCACGCTATCGGTGCTGTGGATGTTAGGCGTGGTCCCATTCATCTTAATTCGGATGAGGCCACTCTTCAAAGACTCACGGGGCGTCTAACGGCGCGTGGAAACGTGCATTTACAGGATGCCCAAACGGATATCTGGTCGGAAACGCTTCAGCTCAATCTCAATACCGAAGCGGGTGTGATTACCAATGGACAAATTTTTTGGAAGGAACAAAATTCCTTTGTAACGGGGCGACGGCTTCAACGGTTTTCCGAAACCCATTATCGGGTCAAGGAGGGCTCTTTTACCAATTGTGATGTCCAGAATGGCGAGATTCCGGCATGGCGATTCAAGTTTCATGATATGGATTTGGAATATGAGGACAGTTTGTTTGGAAAAGGCGTGTGGTTCAATGTGAACGATGTGCCGGTGATTCCGCTTCCCACCTTTCGATATCCGCTGGGCGCTTCTCGAAAAAGCGGATTTTTGTTTCCGACAACCGGGTACAATACTAATTTCGGGTACCAGTATCGGCAGGGGTATTTCTGGGCCATTAATCCAAGTAGCGATTTAACCGTTTCCCCGCAGATATTAACGGAGCGTGGAGGAGGTGCGGACCTGCAATATCGCTATGTGTGGAATCGGCTCACAAAGGGAGAATGGTTGATACGCTCGCTCTATGATACCGAGCAAAGTCGTGGGCGAGCCGAAGTTCGGGGGGCTCATGTTCAGCAATTCAATCCCGATTTGTCTTTACGCATGCGGGCCAACTTTTCAAGTGATCGCACGGTTCTGCAAAATTTCAGCAGTTCCGGGACTCAACGGGCTTTACCCAGTCAAGAATCGAATCTCACCATTTTGCAACGACTTGATCATGGAGCGCTGTATTTCTCAGGTCAATATATTCAGCCGTTAGCCACGGGCGGGAACTCGACCTTTCAACGGTTACCTGAAGTCGGGCATCGCTTCGTGAATCCCAGTGTCTTGGGCAGTCCCATATCGCTGACTGCAGAAACGACCGCGGTGCAATTTTACAGGCAGACGGGGTTCAATGTTGGTCGTCTCGACGTGTTGCCGGGACTTTCGATGGAAGGACTCCATCTGGGGCACACCTTGGGGTTCCGTCCTCAGGTGAAATTTCGTGAAGTAAGCTATACCCGGGGGATCACCGAGAAATCAATGCAACATCGTGAAACCTTTTGGGTAGGCGCTGAGTTATTCTCGAATATGTCGAAACGGTTTTCCCTCGGCGAGGGGGATTGGATCCGACATTCTATTCAACCGAATGTGATTTATGAGTATGTGCCACAGACGAAGCAAGCGGAATTCGTTCAGATCGATGCGGTAGACGATTTGATTCAAAAGAGTCTGGTCACCTATTCCTTGAAGAATCGTCTGAGCCGGATTGGTGGCGGGGAATCTAATTCCTGGTTGGATCTGTTATTTGCCCAAAGTTATCATGTGGCCAATCCGTCACCCTTGGCCTCCAAATTTTCGGATATCTGGACACGGGGGCAATTTCATTCACCGGTGAATTCCTCAGCATTCATCTCGGCATTCGATCTGAGAGTGGATGCCTTCTACGATCCAAACAAGAAATATTTTTCTCAGATGAACACCGACGTGTTCATTCAAAGTCGACAGGCGTGGTATGTGACCGTTGGGCAACGGTACGCGAGAGAAGGGTCGAGAGTCCGTCGGGGAGATATTTGGAACCCCGTGTCGTTTAATGAAGTCTTGGCTCCGGCCCAGGAAATCCTCTATTTGACGACCGGGGGTGGAGTGCGGTTGCCGTATGGTGTGACCTTGGGCACCAAATGGTATCATGACTTCCGGACAGGGGAGACGGCTGAATTGGATGTGGTGGGGTTGTACCAAAATCCTTGCCGATGTTTTTCGCTTGGGCTCACCTATACGAAGCTTCCTGACCGTTCTCAAATTGAATGGCTCGTCAGCTTGACGGGGTTGTGGGGGACCCAAGGGCATGGAACGCAATTAATGAAGTTAATTTTGGGCCCCATCATGGCCGGAGAGCGTGGAATTCCTTGGGACTACCGGTAACTGGCATCCGGATTATGTCTGTGAATTGGTGCATTGTACCGGTGATGGTTTTATGGGGCCTGGCAGGCTGGCCGCTTCATGTTTGGTCGCAAGAAGTTGTCACCGATCAGGTGACCATCACGTTGGCAAGGGGACAACTGTTTGGTATCACTTCCGGCGAAGGGATTGCCAGAACCGTATTAGCCTCTGGAGAAGACGTGCTGGTGGTTGAAACCAAAGGCGTGACGGGATATGTCCAGACCACCACAAGGTTTCTGGGGTTTTCAGGTCGTTTACAACGGTGGGTGGAGTTGAACCTTTCCTCGGCGGAGGAGGTGGTCACTGCGACGGTCACTCCCAGAATGATTATCGTTCAAGGTCGACAGGCGGCCTATGGTTTTCAAAGTGATCTTGGTCGTTGGAAACGAGACTCTTGGGGAGCCGGAGAGTTGTTGGTGGAGAGTATCGTGAATGACCACGTGGCTGTTCTCATTACCAACAGACGGGCATTGGGATTTTCTGCGTTGACTGGAGGATTTTTCCCGCAAGACCTTCCATCCGGCAATGCGATTGTACAGACGGAAGCCAATGCTAACGTTGTGGTCATCCACCTGTCAGGACTGATGTTGGTTTTCCGATCCGGCTTAGCGATATGGACGGTGTTGCCTTGATTAATTAGAGGAAAGATTACTCGCCAATTGCGGGTGTTTGGTCACGCCTGGGTAATCCACTCCAATAGGGGCGTTCGAACAATAGTGGGTCCACCAGTCAATGACTTCCTGCAAAAAAGGATCTTCCGGCCCTGTCGCAAAGAGGTGACCATAGAGGTAACCCGTTTGGGTATCAAAGAGCATGAAAATCGGCATGGGTGCAGGCTGTGGAATATGTGGCGTGTCCATGAGTGATTGAGACCGATCGTCAGAGGTTCCTTCTGTTTTTGCCTACGTATTCTTATCGGAACGTATTTTATTTTTCTTAAATAGACCTTTTGCTCAAACGGCTCTGACCGTCTTTTTGGATTCAGGGTCGATTCAAGGGTTTCAGGGAGATCGAAGAGGGGACTTAGCAACGATTGAGGCAAATTAGAAGACAACCCTTGACCTTACCCGTCAAATGGGGTAGCTATGTTCCTTCATCGCACAACCGGGTCAACGGGATGTGCGTTTATATGGGTTGAGAGGGAGGCCATTCATGGATGTGTTCGATTCTGCTGAATCAGGTATCTCGAAACAGGCTGCCAGGATCCTGCTGGTTGAAGATGAGGTGGATGTGCGGGAGTCCCTCAAGTTGCAGCTTGAGGATGAAGGGCATGAGGTTGTGGATACGGAATCAGGGAGCGATGCCTTGGCTCTGGCCGAGTCCTCCCTGTTCGATATTGTCTTGACCGATGTGATGATCCCCGACATCAACGGAATTGAGTTGGTTCAGCGCATTATGCAGCTTCCGAATCATCCTGTGACGGTCGTCATGACAGGATATGGATCGGTAGAGATGGCGGTAAAAGCCATTAAGGCCGGAGCCTTTGATTTCCTCTCTAAACCATTTTCCATTGATGTCCTGAGCGCCACTGTTGCCAGTGCCCTAAGGGTCAAGTGTCTTCAGGACGAGAATGTCGAACTGAAGAAAACCGTCAAGGGGCAATTTAGTTTAGGAAAACTCATTAGCTCCAGTCAGGTGATGCAAGAGGTGTTTCAGTTGATTGATTGCGTGGCGGACACTGATAGTACCGTGCTGATCTTAGGGGAAAGTGGAACCGGTAAAGAATTAATTGCCCAAACCATTCATTGTCATAGCACCCGGCACCGAGGAAGCCTGATTCCTGTCAATTGCGGAGCGATTCCCGAGGCGTTATTGGAAAGTGAATTGTTCGGTCATGAAAAAGGTGCATTTACCGGAGCTGTGGCGTCACGAGTCGGACGATTTGAGCTGGCGACTGGAGGAACAATTTTCCTCGATGAAATCGGTGATCTGAGTCCTCCGCTCCAGGTCAAACTTCTTCGCGTCCTGCAGGAACGAACGTTTGAACGAGTGGGGGGTACTCGAACTTATAAGTCGGATGCCCGTGTCATTGCTGCCACCAATCAGGATCTTGAAACCCTGGTCGCGGCTAAACAATTTCGAGAAGATCTGTTTTATCGGTTAAATGTGGTGCCGGTTCTTGTTCCTCCTCTCCGTCAACGCGTGGAAGATATTCCGCTGTTACTCCAGCATTTCATGACGATGTTCAATGAACGGCGGAAAGCGGAACTCACTGGTGTGGCTGAGGACGCGATGAGTCTCTTATGTGATTATCCCTGGCCGGGAAACGTTCGTGAACTCGGGAATATTGTTGAGCGGATTGCTATTTTAAAACGGCGGGGATTAATTGTCCCAGGAGATTTGCCGGAAAAAATCCGGCGACTACCACCTTCCCATCTCCCCACCATGCCGTCGGCAATTCCGGTGGCCGGGATGGATCTTTCCAGAACAGTTGAGGAATTTGAAAACCGGCTGATTCTTGAGGCTCTCGAGCGAACCAATTGGGTCAAAAGTAAAGCGGCTCGTCTTTTGCAAATTAATCGCACCACTCTCATTGAAAAGTTAAAAAAGAAATCTCTGGCCGAAGTGGTCGCACAACGCGCCGCGCCATCGGAAGATCTGGCTGACGTGTAACGATACAAGACCGCTGGCCTTTCCCACCCTGTTCTAGCATTCCCTTTCCAAACCAGCCTGAGGTTCTGACCATTGCGTCAACTCCTTGACGGCGGCAATATTGTCCGCTCGTCGATGTTTGTACCAAACCTCCTGGTTTATCAACAAAAATCCTGTGAGTAAAATTTTCCCCCGGCAAGAATAACTCCGGTCTAATTTTTGCTGAATAGGTTCAGCAGGTTGGAGCAGAAACCAAAAGTGAGGAAATTTACTTGGATTGCCCTGTCGTGTCTTATCTGGCCCAGCACGGTTATGGGAGGCCCCTGCTCTGAATTTTCCTGGCACGTTTCCCGCGATATGGTGATGCCAGAGATGATTCAACACGGACAGGATGCTATGCGGGCAGGACAACTCTTGGAAGCGCGAGACATGTTTGCCACTTATCTGAATGAACAGGAAGATGGAAAGTTTGCGGACGGGACCCGTTGGGTCATGGCCTCTCTTCCGGATCCTTCGGATGAACCAGGCAAAGAAAGGTTTCAACGGATTGAGCGGTTACAGGCCATGAAAACAAGTCATCCGGATAGTGTATATGCCCCATGGGCTCTTTGTGCCATGGGTGAAGTGTATTGGGAGGCTGGATGGTTTTCAGAAGCCAGCGGGATATTCGAAGAATTCCTCAGGTCCTATCCTGAACATCCCCTAGCGGGAGGAGTCATGGTGGAAGCCGGTCTAGGGTATTTGAGTAATAGGCAATATTTGGAGGCAGCACTGATCTTCAGGCGAGTGGTGGAAGAACCCGCGTGGAGTGCCCATCGTATTAAAGGTGCATTAGGGCTGGCCGATGCCACGGCCATGGCCAAGGCTTGGAAGCAAGCCTACTATTGGTATCGGGTGGTGGAAGCCGAAAGGCCTGAACTCATTCGCCGGTCTGCGCAGTCGTCCTATCAATATGGATTGACGGAAATTGCCGCAGGAAATCCCGCCATGGCGATATCCAGATTTTTGTTGACAGTCAATCTCCATCCCCATCAGGAAGCAGCCGGAAGGGCCCTCAACCACATATCAGAAAAATTACGAAAGGAAGGACATGATTTTTTAGCCTTGTATTTTGCGGATCAAGCCCGACAACAATTTCAAGGTCAGGAACCCGGTCGACGCGGGCAGGCTGCACTCACCAGATGGGTCGTGGCGTTCGTTTCCCGGGAGCATAGCAAGGAAGACTGGACCAAGGTCTATCATCGGTTTGAAGATTTGGAAATATACCTCTCGCTCTCATGGGATTATGTTCTGGAAACCGCCGGTGCGTTACGTCATGCACCTGAAAGCGACGTGGCTGATGAAAGCCTTCTGTGGATGGGGCAAGCGTATCAGGCGTTAGAAGATTATTCTGATGCCGTTCAGACTTTCACCCGTCTCATTCGCGTGGCCTCGTCGGATGTGAAACGTCTGGAGGGGCAGGAACGACTCGCGTCGTTGTTACAGGATCAGATTCGCTGGTTCTATGCTCGGAAAGCCTGGGTACCATTACTCAAGTTTCACGCCGACCATTGGGACGCATTTCAACTGGTGCCATTGGAACGGGAACGTCTCTTGATGGTGGCGCAAGCCTATCAGCAGGTGAATCTTCCTGCAGAAGCCTTGCATTGGTATGACCAACTCATAAAGGAATACCCCAACAGTCCGCACCGGGAAGAGATTCGCCTTCAGCAGGTTCTGGTCGCTCAGGAGCAGGGCAACGGTTCATTGGTACGAGGGGCGGGTGTCTCGTACCTCCAGGAGTTTCCCAAGGGCCGGGGGCGAGGGCAAGTGGAGACCGCCCTAGGTATGGAAGCCTTCGCTGACAAACGGTATGTAGAAGCAATCCGGGATTTCTCGTCGGCCCTACAGCATGTGGATGGAGAAGTGGGACAGCGCTATGTGCTCAGGAATCGGGCACGCGCCAATCGAGCCCTCGGGCAGATGGAGTTAGTGGTTCAAGACATGCGACAGGTGGTGTCTATCGAACCCACTCAGGCTTCCGATGTTCTCCGCTTGGGGGATGCCATGTTTGATCAAGGTGACTATGTCGAAGCCCAGAGTCTGTACGATCAGGTCCTGGCCTTGGATGTGCCAGCGGCGTTGCACACTTGGGCCAAGTATCGGTTAGCGGTCTCGTTTGAACATATGGGGAAATCCGATGAAGCCGCGACACTACTTGCCGAAATCAAGGAATTAAAAACCCGTTCTCCAGAATTGGAACACACGATTCGTTCAGCCGCTACAGCGGTGTTGGATGACATGTCATTGAATGAAGCGCCGTCAACCAGGATACCCGATGTCCCAATTAAATCCTAAACCGATGATGGCGCTCAGTTCCAAAAGAAACGGGGAAACGTCCTGGCCGACGCTCGACCCTATCCTGGAGCCGACCATTTCCAGTGAAACCCTCAGTCTGGCGCTTGAGGCCAAATATGCGGAAACCCAACGACTGCATCATCACCTTCATCGTTTAGTGAAGAGTCTTCCATTACCCGCCTTGCTCTATAACCGCAAAGGGCGGATTGTCACTGCCAATCACAAGGCTCAAATCCTGATGCGAGAAGTGGATTGGAAGAAGATGAATTGGCACGTTCAGGATCTCTGGACATCCCTGGTGTGGCCAACGGTTCCCTTTACCGATTGGAAATGGAAGGCGGGCCGGGTGTCCTGTTGGGATTGTCCGTTAGGGGGGGGGGATCAACCCTCCAGTTTGACTGTTCGTTACCTCACATATGAAGAGGAGGTGCCCAGTGGACCGACGGAGCAGCTTCAACGCTTGGCGGCCATAGGAGAACAGGTCGGGAGGCTGGCGCATGATATTCGCAATCCGCTGGCAAGTATTGAATGGTTTGCCACACTATTGGGGCGTGACCGTCAATCCGATTTGGAACGCGGGGACCTGGCGGGTCAATTACTTCAGGCCATTCATTCATTGGATGGGTTGGTCTCGAATCTCTTAACGGCGAGTACGCCATTGAAGCGGGAACGGCAGTGCGTGAACCTCTCGAACCTGTTGGATGATGTGGAGCTCTTAGCCATCTATCCCCTCAGAATAAAACGGCTGACTATCCGTCGGCAGAGGGAAACGTCACTTTTCGAAATCTTGGGTCATGAGCAGTTATTAAAGCAGGCGCTGTTGAATCTGCTCCTGAATGCGATTCAGGCCTCCCCGCAAGATGGGCATATTGAAATTCAGTGTCGGGGGACGTCCCTGCCGGCCAGTGGAGAAGCCGTCTCTGCTGGAATCAATGGCGTGGAATTAAGTATTCGAGACGAAGGATGTGGGATGTCCAAAGAAGAACTCTCCAGAGTATTTCAGCCATTTTATTCGAAGCGTCAGGGTGGGACCGGTCTTGGGCTTCCGATTGTGAAAGACATTGTCCAGGTGCATCAAGGCAGAATTGAGATGGAAAGTCAGACGGACAAAGGAACAACGGTCAAACTTTTTCTTCCCCAATAAAGGAGATTGGCATGATAGACACTGAGGGTGGAGCGAGCCGGGGGATCCTGGTCGTTGAAGATGATGAGCAACTGCAATCGGCCCTGACTCACG
This sequence comes from Nitrospirales bacterium, assembly GCA_021604365.1. Lineage (GTDB taxonomy): Bacteria > Nitrospirota > Nitrospiria > Nitrospirales > UBA8639 > Nitrospira_E. The sequence goes on along the minus strand of BQIZ01000105.1, from coordinate 1,738 downwards.
CATTAAGCCAACATGGATATGCCGTCACGGTTGCCAGAGATGGGTATGAGGGGTTGGAGCGGATGGAACGCGAAGCCCCATGGCTGGTGTTGACTGATTTGAATTTGCCTGGCAAAGGCGGAATGGAATTTTTACGTGAGGTTCGAAGCCAGGGCTACCATATGCCGGTGGTCGTCATGACGGCATATGGTGGAGTGGATGCAGCCGTCGAGGCCCTCAAATATGGGGCCACCGATTTTCTTCAAAAGCCGTTTCCCCTGGATCGTCTTGAAAAAATAATTGACCAGTTAAAAGATGAGCAGCCTTTTTCAGGACTGGATGTCTTGAGGGAACAGGAAAGAAGCCGCCGTGATGAGCCGCGTGAAGGATTTCTGACCAGAGATCCGAAAGTACTGCAGACTATCAGTATGTTGGAAATGGTGGCAGGGAGTCCGGCGACCATTTTGATTCAAGGGGAAAGCGGGACGGGAAAAGAAGTTTTGGCGCGGCATGTCCATCGTCATAGTCCACGGGCCTCGCAACCCTTCGTAGCCATCAATTGCGCCGCTCTGCCGGAAGGACTCTTGGAAAGTGAATTGTTCGGCTATGAGAAAGGAGCCTTTACCGGTGCGCTCGCGAGACGATGCGGCAAGTTTGAACTAGCCCACCAGGGGACCTTGTTGTTGGATGAAATCGGGGAAATGAGTTTGGGATTACAAGCCAAATTACTCAGGGTCCTCCAGGAACGTGAAGTGGATCGTCTTGGCTCTCGGCAGCCGGTGCAGGTAGATGTGCGGGTGATTGCCACCACGAATCGGAATCTGGCGCAGGAAGTTCAGGCCGGGCGCTTTCGTGAGGATGTGTATTACCGGCTGAGTGTGATGCCGTTCACTATCCCCCCGTTGCGTGATCGGCCCGAGGACGTTCAATTGTTGGCGGAATATTTTGCCAACCGGTCATTGCGGCGAAACCGGCGCACACCGTGCGAGATTTCTGAAGAGGCGATGTCGCATTTGAAGCGGAGGCCGTGGCGGGGAAACGTGCGGGAACTGGAGAATGTGATTGAGCGAGGCGTGTTGTTAGCCGGTAACGGCCCTTTACGGATGGAGCATTTTCAGTTTGAGGAGCCCTTGTTGACGGCCAATTATGCCAGTGCGCCAAGTGGAACTATCTGGGAAATGGAACGGGAACTTATTTTGAAAACCCTGGAGCGTCATGATGGCAATCGGACCCATGCTGCCAGGACCCTGGGAATCAGCATTCGTACATTACGGAATAAATTGCGGGAATATCGACAGTTAAACGGTGGTCTTTCGTTGAGTATATAACATGAGGCAATCGGAGAACATCAGAATGTCTCGTTCCCATCTGTTGTGAGGAATGACAGGAGTTGAGCGGAAAAATATGCCGGTGCAGGCAAAAGTTTCCCCAGACCAGACAAGAATAAGGCGTGAAAAGCGAGGCCTAAGGGGAAAGACGTGACGGGGAAAACGTGAGGAACTCATTTTTCTCCTTCAGGGGAGTTCCGAATAAATGAATTCTGGCATTGGTGTTGCTGACTTGAATGACGACGGCAAGGTTTCCATGGTCAGGGAGGCAGGGATACAGGTGCAGACACAGGAGAACATGAGAACCGGAGAGGAGAGACTGCCATGATGATTTCCCCTTGGGATGAAGGTACGAGACTTTTTGAGCGTTCACTGGATGTCCGGAGCGGGATTCAGGAAACGATTGCCTCCAACATGGCCAACGAAGAAAC
>BQIZ01000104.1 GCA_021604365.1 Nitrospirales bacterium | reverse complement strand
CAACAAATCGGGCAAGGAAGCGGTGCGGCAGCAAGTGGAAGAGCCGATTTACATCCGCCCGGCGGAGCGGGTGAACTGGCTGTAAGCGGAAGCCCAGAGGGGAGACCGAAGAGCAGGGGGCGACATATGTCGCCCCCTGCTTTTTTTTATTCAAAATTCTGTAAGCGTTTTTTACAATACTTTAAGACTGTATCCGTATAAACTGAAAGTGTTTTTAAACCTGTCGGGCCTTTACCTTTTTGCTCGACAAATGAGGAATGCATAGGATTTACAAAAAGCATGGGCTTCTTATTTAGGAAAAAATCTGCATATAGGTACAAAGACTGTTTCTCATGATGGGAAAAGGAGGCGAGTTCGGAGAACGCACGGGATTCCACTGTATCCGAATTTTACGGTGTTATGATATGTGCAACCGATGGAAATGGATGAAAAATAAACGAAGGTTTTCTTGGATTTTATTGTACCTATAGGCCATAAATTGTCTATGTTCAGAGTACCTCCCCTCTTGGTGGAATTATAGAGTTTCATTGGCAGAGTGTTTGAAGCGATTTCTTCCCGCTCATTAACCAAACGGTTCTATGGGTAGCTTGGAGAGGACCCACTTCTTTGAATCCCTGATTGCCTGGGCTTTTTAACTTTTCGACCATGAGACTAGTCCGGTATAGTTAATTTTTTGATAAAATTTTGTGAAAATTACGAGCAATGTTGTATTTATTCTTTTTATGTCTGGCTGGATAAGGAGAGGTCCTAATGATGCAATTGGCCAAATTGAAGAGTGAATTAGACGATGCCCGGTTATGCACGGATCGTCTCTTCTCCCTTGTGAGTGATGAAGCCATGTATGAGCGCCCTATCCCCGAGCGACACCGTTTGATTTTTTACCTTGGCCATCTTGAGGCATTTGACTGGAATCAGATTGGTCGGTGGACATTGGGCATGCCGTCTTTTCATGAATCATTTGACCAGTTATTTGAAGCGGGAATAGATCCTTCCTTGGGAAATCTGCCCGCCGATCGACCATCGGATTGGCCGACAATAAATGAAGTGCACCGTTATAATGCACGTGTTCGTGAAGAAGTTGATCGCCTCTTGCCAACTGTTCCGGAAGGGATCATCCATATGGCCGTGGAGCATCGTCTGATGCATGCCGAGACGAATGCCTATTTACTCCATCATTTGGATTCAAAGTACAAGCATGCCTCAGCGAATTCCTCAGGGGGCTTATCTTCTTCATTTTCAGAAGACATACCTAAAAATGAGATGATGGAAGTGCCAGAAGGCATGGCCACCCTAGGACGGGAGCCAGAAGAGGGGTTTGGCTGGGATAACGAATTCTTGCAACATGTCGTCCCTGTTCCTGCGTTTTTGATCAGCCGGCATAAAGTGACTAACCAACAATATCTGCGATTTGTTCAGGATGGTGGCGAGCCGTCCGCGTTTTGGGTCAAACGGGGGGATGCCTGGTATGTGCGCACGATGTTCCAGGAAGTCCCATTACCGCCATTCTGGCCGGTGTATGTGACACATCGACAGGCGGAGGCTTACGCTAATTGGGTCGGGATGACCCTCCCGACCGAACCCCAATTTCATCGCGCCGCCTTTGGCACTCCGTCCGGTATTGAGCGATTATTCCCCTGGGGTGATGAGGCGCCAATGGTTCACCACGGGAATGTTAATTCTCAAGCTTGGGATCCCGCTCCTGTCAATGCCCATTCTAATGGGAACAGTGCGTTCGGTTTGGCTCAGATGGTGGGAAATGGCTGGGAATGGACATCGACCGTTTTTCATCCTTTTCATGGATTTTCACCCCCTCCCACATATCCTGGCTATTCCGCCAGATTTTTTGATCAGGATCATTATGTGGTGAAAGGTGCCGGGCCTTTCACTGCAAGCCGGCTCTTGCGCCGTTCGTTTCGAAATTGGTTTCGACAAAGTTACCCCTATGCGCATATCGGTTTCCGCTGTGTGCAGTCATAATGCTAATGCGTAACGCTGCGTCTCTTCCGTGTTGCATATTGGATGACACCTTTCTATGCGGCTGATACTTAAGAGACGGGGGCATTGGGGGGTCCTCCTTTTTGTCTTGATTCTCTGGGGGAACCCAGCCTTTGCCACCGACCGGTTGGTGATTCTGCATTCGAGTGAACATCATGGAGTTGCGCTTCCGCTTGATCAAGCCGGAGAGACGGAAGTTGGAGGACTGGCCAGGCGGGCCACAATTGTGGAAGAGCTTCGGCGGGAAGGCGTGCCGGTCTTGATGGTGGATTCGGGGGATATCCTTATTGGAACCGCTTTGTCTTCCTGGTTTCGCGGTGAACCGGATATTCGGGCCATGAATCTGATCCGCTACGATGCGATGGTGGCCGGAAATCATGATTTTGATTATGGAATTGACCATCTTCGCACATTGGTCGAGTTGGCCGATTTCCCCATTTTATGCACGAACCTTCGGTCCAAGCGATTTGTTCTCCCTTGCCGGCGCTCAGTTGTCACCCGCTTGGGGAATGTAAGTGTTGGAATTGTCGGAATTGTGGGGAACAGCAATTTTCCTGATACCTTCAACCGAGATGTCGCAAAAACATTATCATTGATGGATCCGATTGCCTCTCTTCAAATGGAAGCCCTACGGTTACGGGCAGAAGCCCAAGTTGACCTGGTCATTGCCCTCACGCATCAAGATAGCAATGAAGATTTGAAAATTCTTGAGACTGTTGAGGGGGTGGATGTGCTCATCGGTGGACATACCGAAGGGTTTGACGGATTGTATGCTCCTGGTTTGATGGAGCCGGTTGTATCCGTGACTCGTCCTCGATCCGTGTATGTGAAGACGCATCGGCAAGGACGAACAGTCGGGCGATTAGATCTGACGATTGAGGAAGGATCGGTGACCCAGGCGCGTTCCCGGAATATTCCGGTTACGGTAGCGGTTCCAGTCGATCCGAAGGTGCAACAACTTCTGAGTGAATATCGACAGCGGTTTGCCCGGCATGCCACTCAGGTATTGGGGGAGGCCTCTGTGCGGCTCCAAGGCGATCGGCCAGTTGTCCGGACCCAAGAAGCCAATTTGGGAAATTTGTTGGCAGATCGTATGCGAAGGAAATTTGACACGGATATCGCCTTAGTTAATGCCGGACAGATTCGTCGAAGCCTGGAACCCGGTCCGGTAACATTAGGCGATGTGCTTTCGGTATTGCCCTTTGACTCCGCTCTTGTGACCTTACATGTGACGGGAGCGATGCTTCGTCAGATTTTAGAGCATAGTGTGAGCCAATGGCCGAATCATTCCGGACGGTTCCTCCAGATATCCGGTCTCCAGGTCACGTATCAAGGAAAGGCCCCGGTAGGATCTCGTGTGAGGAGCATCATGGTTGGAGGTGCGCCGTTTGATATTTCCAAAACCTATACTGTGGCGACGGACGCATTTGTGGCTGACGGCGGGGATGGCTATGACATGTTGACTCACGCCACAGATCGAACGGACCATCAAATCCCCTTGAGGGATCTGTTGTTGAATGCCTTAGCCGAAGGTCTGCTTTATGCGGAGGCTGATCACCGTATGGTATTCGTGGATGGGAAGGATGAAAACTGACGCCAGGGGTGTTCCCTGCCTTCGGTGGACCGGCTTCAGGTCTACGCGTTGAATCGTTTCGCCGCGCAAGCGCGCAGGCAGGTCGCTCATTGACCGGTCTCAATTACAAAGTATTACCCTCCTTCTGTCAACCTGATTTGAGCGTTCCCTTATTCTTTTGAAATAGCTCTTCGGGAGTCATTTTTGGATCGACAGTTAAAATATCTCATTAATCATCCACCATCTGAATACCTCCCGTCTTAAGAACATTTCATACATTCATGTCTCTTCCTCAAGACGCTCGTGATTCACGACGATGGTGGGCCGACCTGATTGCTGCCTGGCGGGATACCCGGCAGATTGTTCTGACGGCTCAGATTGCCGCAATTTATGCGGCTATCCTTATCCCCTTCAAAGCCGGCATTCCGATTGTTCCTGGTTTTGTGGAATTACGACCGGCTAATGCCATTCCAATTGTTGCGTCGCTGTTGTTTGGTCCCGCTGCGGCCTGGGGGGCTGGTATTGGCAATGTCATCGGAGATTGTTTCGGCACCTTGGGGCCGGCAAGTTTCTTCGGATTTTTAGGAAATTTTATTTTCGGGTATCTTCCGTATGTATTGTGGGGGCATTTGGGGTGGTTCTCATCTGGCCAGCCGCCTTTGGGGAAATCTTGGCGTCAGATGATGGAATATGGCGTGGTGTGTGTGATCGCTTCAGCCGCCTGTGCCGGAATAATTGCGTGGGGAGTGGAGTGGTTGGGGTTATTACCCTTTGTCATTCTTGCTCCAGCGATTTTTTTTAATAATGTGGTGATGGGCCTGTTTCTCGGTCCGCCATTATTGAGTTTTCTCTATCCGAGAGTGCAACAGTGGCGATTACGGTATGAAGATATTCGAGAATCAGGCGCTTTCCATATTCACTCTTCCCAAACTCTGCGGTCGCATGATTCGATGGGGAGCGAGGGAACGAATGACCATTTTCGCGACGCTATTGTGGAGTGTCGTGGACTTTCCTTCCAGTATGCGTCCGGTTCAGCGCCGGCACTCCGGAATGTTTCATTTTCTCTGGTTTCCGGTGAACTCGTTGTTTTGTTAGGCAGGAGTGGAAGTGGAAAGTCCACGATATGCTATGCCTGTAATGGTCTCATTCCTCATATGATCCCTGGGACACTTTCCGGAACGATGCGAGTGAAGGGACGCGACACCGTGGATGATCCCGTGTGGAAACAGGCCGGGCGAGTCGGTCTTGTCTTTCAAGATTTTGATACGCAACTTGTGGCGACGACTGTTGAGAGGGAATTGCTCCACCCATTGGAATATCGTGACCCTCGACTTTCTGTGGACGAGGTCCGACTGCGGGTTGTTCATGCCCTCAATCAAATCGGGTTGGGCGATTGTGCCCACCGTGATCCCATGACGATGTCCGGGGGCCAGAGGCAACGTCTGGTGATGGCTTCTGTGCTGGTACAAGAACCTGCGCTGTTGGTCCTGGATGAACCCGGTTCAGACCTTGATCCGGCAGGCCGGTCACAACTACGTGATGTTTTACAGGATCTTCAACAAGACGGAATTACTGTGCTCATGACCGAGCATAATGAGGACTATCTTGCGCAAGCGGATCGAGTTCTGGTTTTGGATCAGGAGCACATCGTCTGGGAAGGAAAGCCTGAGACCTTGTTGCGACAGCCTCAATTGATGCGGGATTGTGGTCTTCGGCCTTTCGTCCTGACAGAATGTTTTGAAGAATGGGGCCTGGAACACGTGCCTGTTTCCGTCGAGGAAGCATGGACCCGGGCTGAGGAATTGAATCTTCGTCTGGCTCCTCCGGTGGAGGTTCTTGATGATTCACTTCGGTTGGGGAAGCTGCCGGAGAGAGAATCAACGATGGCTTTGCCCTTGATTCAGGTTGACCACGTTTCTTTCCAGTATGAAGAGCAGACGGTCTTGGCTGACGTGTCATTTACCATCCAGCCAGGAGACTTTCTGGCATTGCTGGGCCAAAATGGATCAGGGAAAAGTACGCTTGCACGACTGCTCAATGGCCTCTTGATGCCGACAACCGGCACCATTGTTGTGGACGGCATGAATACGCGCAGCACCTCGATGAATGAATTGGCCCAACGCGTCGGATTAGTTTTTCAAAATCCTGATCATCAAATTTTTGCGGATACCGTCTGGGAAGAAGTTGCCTTCAGCGCGAAGAATATGCGTTGCTCAAAGGATGAGATTGCCGATCGGGTGAAAGAATCGCTGGCTGCTGTGGGATTGCCTTTTGAGGGAAGTCGGGACTTAGATCCGTTTTCCTTAAGAAAAGGGGAGCGACAGCGGATTGCGGTGGCGTCCGTGTTGGCTACGAGACCGGCTGTGTTGATTGTTGATGAACCCACGACAGGGCTTGATCCCCATGAAACTGACCGGATGATGGCGATGATTCGGCGACTGAACCAAGAGGGGCATACGATTGTGATGATCACACATTCGATGGGGCTTGTTGCAGCCTATGCCCGGCGTTGTCTGTTCATGCACAGCGGGAGGATTATTGCTGATGGAACGCCTCGAGAAGTTTTTGCTGATCCGGGGTTGATCCAATCAGCATCATTAGAGATCCCGGTTATTGCTCGCTTTAGCCAACGCTGGGGACAGACCTTGCTAACGGTGGAAGAAGTGAAGGCCTCCTGGAGGCAAGGTTTTCCATGAGCATTGTTGCCGATACTTATCCGGGAATGGAAAACGTGTTTGGCATGTGTGAGATTCATAGAGTCTGGTAAATACCGATGAATGTTTCCTTGTATCTTTCCAGGAAGTCGTGGATGCACCAGTTAGATGGACGCACCAAAGTTCTGACGGTGCTTGGGGTGTTTGGATTAGCCCTGTGTTTTTCGGATCCGGTTTACTTGCTTGGAGTATTTGGAGGCGTGATGGGTGGGTTAACTATGTCTCAGGCCGGGGCGAATATCAGGAAAATGTGGATGCTGACGGTTCTCCTGTTTGGCTATAGCGTGGCTCTCTGGCCATTCTTTGTCGAGGGTGTGACCCCTGTCCCCGTCTTGCATGGGCTTGGAGTGACCTGGGAAGGTGTCAGGGTTGGCTTAGGAATGGGTCTGCGGCTGTTGATTATGCTCTGGGGTGGTATTTGGTTACTCTCGACAACGACGGTGGAAGAACTCGCGCACGCCTCTCAGCAATTAGGAATTCCTTCACGGGCAGGGTTTGTCTTCTCACTCGCGTTCCGGTGGGTGGGAATGTTGTTAGGAGCAGGCGTGGGTGTGGTTCAAGCGCAGCGATCACGCGGATTAGATGTGTCGACCGGCGGAATTCTACAACGGATTCGTAAATATGTTCCCCTGGTGATTCCCTTGATTGGGCATGCCCTTCGTCAAACGAATCTTCTGGCGATGTCGCTGGAGTCTAAAGGGTTTCATCCCTCAGCGACACGGCATTTTTACTCTACCGGGAAATTGAGGGCCCAGGATTACACAGTCATGAGTGTGATGCTGATTCTTTTAGGGGTAAGCCTTTGGTTGCGATGGCAGGGCGTCGGTACTCTCGATATGCGATTTTGAGAATTTGATGCCTGCATGTTTTTGCTCAAATCTAAAGACAATCCCAAAAACCCTCTTCTCCATTGTGGGATGCCGAAAGCGTTGGTTGGATTATGTGGACAATGGAAAGATTGGCTCAGCTAGAAGCTTAAGTCCAATGGCTCTGTGGTTGCGAGTTCAGGTACCTGAGAAGGAGAGACTGTGAATTTGGTTTGAGGTGGCAGGTACGAAGATCCTAACTTATCATTGGGGTCTGTCGGCAGGAGGCCTCTTCTGTAGCGAGTGCGACAAATTTTGAAATCTTTTTGATGCAACGGCCACAGCACTGCCGTTTGTCATTGAGTTCGAGGGCGTCCGCAAGCTTTAAGGGACAAGTGACACCCGCTTGTCCAAGTTCACGAACATCGGATTCTCTGATACCTTTGCAGATGCAGATGAACATAAAAAAACCGTTACTGGATGATGGTCCTTTCGAAAATGATAACCGTTATCAATCTAAAAATATTTTACCCACCATCCGAGTTCATGTCAAGATTTTGATGTATGATATAAGCTGTTGAAAATTAATATGTTATTTCTAGTTCTGTGAAATTGGGTGATGTTAATATCTATCGTGTATTGTATTTTTCTGACAAAAAAGGTGAATGATTTGTCTTGGCTATAGGAAATTTAATATGGAACTCGCCGGCTGTGTAGTAGAAGGATCAGAAGGTATAGAAATTCGAATCTATGTCCAGCCACGAGCCTCAAAAACAGAAATTATTGGACTCCATGGGGAAGCCTTGAAGATTCGCCTTGCAGCTCCTCCGGTGGATGGTCAGGCCAATGCAGAATTATGCCGGTTTTTGGCACGACAGGTTGGTGTTCCCCGGAAAGATGTGCAGATGAAATCGGGAGTTAGTTCCAGGCAGAAGCGAGTTTTTATTGCCGGGAAGACCCTTGCTGCTATAAGGGCAGCTCTGACGAAAAGCCCTTCCACGAAAAACCCTGGATATCCATGAGGTCAGGAATCTCCATGTAGGGGTGGATAGAAGTGGGTGTTGGGAGTAAAAAGTTAAGAATCTATTAGATTATTGGATGAGTTTACATCCCTTGAAGTCACTTTTATAATGCCCAGCCGTAGCTCTGGTTACAAAACTGGGTTGAAACGTGCCGGGCAAGAATTTTTCTTCATCTTCTTGTAACCATTTAATTCCCTCGGTTATTAATCAATTTCATGTCTTCCTTAACTCCAAAAGATGAACTTCATGAGCTATTAGTCGACCGACTTGATGCGACTACGGCTCATGGTCTCGATGAACAACTGGTGGACCCTCGTCTTCGGGTGCCTGTTCTGGAATTACTCATTGAATTAAAAGAGATTTCGTCAAAAATACAGGGTGAAGCCGTATGGGCCATGGGAGAGTTGAATCGAAAAGGATGCGTAGCCAGTGTCATTCCATGGCTGGATTTAGGGATTACCTTTGCACAAGCCTCCGGCGCTCTCGGTCTGCGTTATTTCAAAGAAAGTCCCATGATTCTCGGAATTCTGGAAGGGGAGTCGAATCGAGATGCATTGTTGGACCATGTGCTGGAAATAGCCGATGGGTCTAATGAGGCCGCTCCACAATGTGCATACGAATGGTTCAAGGTGCTTCCCCAATTATGTGGGGAGATGGCCATTCCTGAGCTTCAGGAATGGGCCCGGCTAGGGATAGACCTGTCTGAATGGAACTATGTGTTAGCTAATGAGTTTTTCCGTGAATGTCCCTCCATTGCTAGAGCTGTTCCGTTGGAATCGGCCAGGTCCTGGATTGGGTTTGGCATGAAGCTCATGGTTCAAAACAGCCTTGGGAAGCCTGATTACATTGGAACCTTGGAGTTTTTTCGAACGAGTCCAAGTCTGTTTCTTGAGTTCAATGACCCCAATGTCAAACAACGTGTCATTGATCTAGGGACGAGGCTTGCGGATCATTCTCCTGAGCAGGCGGTAGCTTTTTTGGCCAAGGCTACAGAAGTTTTGCCTGGGGTCTCGACGGTCGAGTGGAAGGTTCGAATATTAAAATTCGGTCTTCTTGTGGCGGATCGAGATCCCGAGGCGACTCTCGCGTATTTTGCTCGTGTTTCCGAGGTGGTCGGCTTGGCCGGCAAAGAGGACGATACCGGTGTGTTTGACGCGTGGTTTGCTCAGGGGATGGAAGCCTTGGAATATAGTGTCGAGGCTGGAAGGGCCTTTTTTGGTCTGGAAACGCAACAGGCTTGTTCAGCAGTAGAGCAGGCGATGAGCGGAGTGTCGCTTCGTCAAGTCGCCCGATCCTTGAAAATGTTTGCAAGGGCATTGTGTGGAGAGGATGTGGCCATTGAGGGACTTCCCGAGGGAGGAGGAGTTTCGGTCGGGGCCAGTCACATGTCAACGAGTCCTGTCTCCGAGAAAGCTCAGGTGAGCACCGATGGAAAAACCGTATATCTTCCCCTGGTCATGAGGCGATCGGAGAGCCGGGAAGGAAACCGGCGATGGTACACGGTCATGGTCGCTCATGAGGTTGGACATGTGGAATTTGGAACCTATGCGCTCTCGACCCAAGTGTTGCAACGTGTGGCTACCGGGGTGCAGACCCGATACAAAAAAGAAGCTCCCAGTCAGAAGAGAAGCGTTCACACATTGGGAAATCTCTTTCAACTCTACCCGCAACCGGAGATTATCCGGGATTTGTGGGAAATTGTGGAAGATGCTCGAATTGACTATTTGCTCCGTCATGAATATCCGGGATTACAAGAGGATTTGACGTCATTGACCAAGGAGGCGATGGAGCTTCGCACGCTTTCCCATGGAATGACGGCTCGTGAGATTGTGCTGGACGCATTGTTGTTGCTCTACGCCGGGTTTACCAAGGAGGATTTCACTCGTCCGGGACTTCAAGAGGTGGTTGATGATATCTGGCAGATTGCCCGAACGATTTTACACCTCACTGCGACGGTCGATGAATCGGTGGAACTTGCCGACCGGCTCTACCAGGAATTGGAACGCCGGATTGGAACTCTGGAGAAGGACAATCAACAACCTGAACCCTTTTCCAATACTTCCGAGGTCTCTGATTCAGGGGGACAGCCTGAAGCGGCTGAACACTTAGAAGAGGCGTATCAGCCTTTGAGTAACTGGGGGTATCGTGGCATTCTCAATCCAGACCATGTCAAAGGCGGGGAAGAGGAGGAACAGGCGTCGAAAGGACAGACAAAAGGGCAACAGGATCAAGCTACCCAGATTGGGGGAAATGGTGGGGGAGATTCAGCCAGCCAATTTGAGCGCCGACATCCTCACCAACCCGATCCATTGCAAGATCTTAAGAAACCGATTTTTGGTGAATCTCCTATGCAGCAATGGTTTCAACCGACGCTTCGTTCGGGCGATGGACAACAGGGATCTCGCCTTCGTGAGGGCGATTTTCTCTATGAAGAGTGGGATGGGACCGTACGTGACTATCGACCCCAATGGTGCCGTGTGATCGAACAGGCCGGCCGTGAAGGGTCACCCGACTTTGTGGACGAAACGTTTCAAACGTATGGGCCGATTGTGCGGCTCATTCGCCGGTATTTTGAAACGATTCGTCCGGAAGCCTTTCGTCGAATAGGACGCCAATCTCATGGGGAAGACATTGATTTGGATGCCTTAGTGAATTGGATGGTGGATCGACGGCAAGGAAACGATTCGTCCGATCAGGTGTATGCCACCAGACAAAAACGTGATCGACAGGTTGCGGTGGCGTTTCTGGTGGATATGAGCGGATCAACCGGACGCCAGATCGGAGTTCGAGCGCGTCCCGTTATCGATATTGAAAAAGAAGGCTTGCTCCTGCTCTCGGAAGCCTTGTCCGCGATTGGCGACCAATATGCGATGTACGGCTTTTCGGGGCAAACACGGGAATCGGTGGATATTCAGGTTTTGAAGGATTTTGACCAACCGTCCGGGGGGCGTGTCGGATTAAAGATCAGCGGAGTGACACCCAAACAACAAAACCGTGATGGCGCAGCGATCCGACATGCGACGCATCGCTTGAAACAGCAACCGGCGAAAGTGCGCCTTCTCATTCTGATCAGTGATGGGAAACCATTAGATGATGACTATGCGGATGAATATTCGTTGGAAGACACCAAAATGGCTCTTCGGGAAGCTCGTCTTCAAGGCGTCCATCCCTTCTGCATTACCATTGATCAAGCTCCCACCGAATATGTAAAACGGATGTATGGGGAAATTGGGTATGTGGTCGTCGATGAAGTCGAATCACTTCCAGTGAAGTTGCCGAAAATTTATCAACGGCTTACGGCCAAATGAGCTGATATGGGAGATACATGACCAGTTTACCTTCACACCCTGATGTGCCACCGTGGCTGTATAAGTTGTTTACCGGGCATCAATATCCCTATGTTCGCCGGCAGGCGAAGTTTGACCGGAAAGACCGGCAGGAGGACGGAGAACGGTTTGAGCCGACTCAGGATGACATCCGTGAAAAATTCTGGGAAATTTTCCCTCGTTGTACGACAAAAATGCTTCAAGAGGTTAAGGTCGGCATGATTGTCGCGTTCAAAGAATTAGGAGGGTATGAGGCGGGAACCTATCAGGAGTTCATTGACAATCCGGACGAGTTCTTGAGCCGTGAATACGGGAAGAAAAAAATCAAAGTGAATTTTTATGACGGGGATAATTTTGTGTGTACGATCAACTTTAAAGTCGCAGGGTGGACGAGCCATGAAGATGATTAATCCCGCATGGCTGGCGACCCCTTCAAAGGGATGGGTGGTCTCATGAGCCGTATAAAAGTAACTGTGGTGGGTGCAGGAAATGTTGGAGGGTCCATCGCACAACGGTTGGCAGAAAAAAATTGGTACGACATCGTGCTGGTCGATATCGTCGAAGGTCTGCCGCAGGGCAAAGCCTTGGATTTGCTCGAAGCCGGCCCGATCTGTGCCTACGATTCCGCCCTGACGGGAGCGAATCACTATGAGGCGAGCAAAGATTCTGACATTGTGGTGATTACGTCAGGCGTGCCACGCCGGCCGGGGATGAGCCGGGATGAATTATTGGAAACCAATACTAACATTGTGTCGGGGGTGGTCCGGGAGACGGCCAAACGTTCTCCCGATGCCATTCTCATTATTGTCTCCAACCCTCTTGATGTGATGACACATGTTGCGCATCGTGTGAGTGGGTTTTCCCGAAACCGGGTCATTGGGATGGCGGGCGTGTTGGATTCCGCACGATTCCGGTCCTTTATTGCGGAAGCCTTGCAGGTCTCCGTCGAAAATATTCACGCAATGGTTCTGGGGGGACATGGCGATTCGATGGTGCCCTTGAATCGATATACCACGGTGGCAGGGCGGCCAGTGACCGAATGGTTGTCGCCGGAGGCATTAGAGGCCCTGATTAAACGGACTCGCGAGGGAGGAATCGAAATCGTCAATCTGCTTAAAACCGGAAGTGCCTATTATGCCCCGGCTGCCTCGGTCGTGGAAATGGTCGAGGCGATCTCTAAGGATCAAAAGAAAATCCTTCCCTGTGCGGCCTTATGCGCCGGGGAATATGGTTTTAACGATCTCTTTCTGGGAGTGCCGGTGAAATTAGGAGCCGGCGGGGCGGAAGAGATTATTGAATATGCGCTCACCCCACAGGAGCAGGCGGCTCTGGCGGTCTCAGCTAAGGCTGTTGGGGAATTGTGTGGACAGGTTGATCTCATGATGAAAAAGACCCCCTGATGCGACGGATGGCATGTCGAACCTCCCCATTTTTTCCTTTCACTAAATAGGTGTACTTTCTGATCGTCTTGTCACCTTGACGACTTTAGCGACCCGTTCGTATAGTGAGTTGTGCTCGTGCTTTTGACCCACCTTGACGCCTAATTTCCCTTGGGAACATGGAAGGAAATTTGGTTTTTCGAGGAAGGGATTTGTAAAAAATACCGTAATCCAAATAATGAAAATCATGGATACATGCATATGGGCCCAAACCATTGATCAAGGGGGCTTCGGTGGATAACGTATTTGCACCTCGGGTATTGCGGGAGTTAAATGGTGAACCAGGTGAAATTGAATCGTACCGCCAGGAGGGGGGATATGATGCTTGGGTTCAGTGTGTCACGAAGAACGATCCGCAGTCCATTATCGCACAATTAAAAGAGGCCCATCTTCGGGGACGGGGGGGCGCTGGATTTCCTACCGGACTAAAATGGGACAAGGTGGTCAATCATCGGGTTAAAGAGCGATACTTTGTCTGTAATGCCGGGGAGCATGAACCTGGAACATTCAAAGATCGATATCTGATTCGGCATCATCCTCACCAACTTCTTGAAGGATGCCTGATTGCGGCGTTTAC
>BQIZ01000103.1 GCA_021604365.1 Nitrospirales bacterium | reverse complement strand
ACTTGCTTGTCCGGATGGTTCGCCAGCATCAACAGGAGTAATTCAACCGTTCCGCCGGTCACGGTAAGATAGTTGTTCAGGGCATGTGCCGCGAAATGGACAGCACTCTCACTGATTGCCGGCAATTTTTCCATTTCATACAACACCTGCTCCAACTCCGCCCGGGCTCTGAGAATGCCGGACACGATTTGATTCTTATCTTCCTCCATGAACGCTCCTCCCTGCGATGGCCATCGCGATCTTCCCGGAGTAAGTGAAGCCCAAACAACTTGAGACTGATCCGCCTAAACTGCGGAGTACCGTTTTCTCCAATATCATCAGGGACATTGGGATCTCATGTTGAATACAGTCGAAACTCGTTTGCATGACTATGGTGCCTCAATAGTTGCCGCAATGCCTTGCCACATTCAATGATTGGATTATCATCACACGCCCCCAGGAGCCCAGGGCTTGAGTTGAATGTGCCAATCTCCTTCTCCTGCCCGCATCCCGATACGCAACAGCTACACAGCTTGTGTCAATTTTTCTTTAAACAGCTAATTAAGTCAAGAAATAATAAGCCGGTTGCTACAGGGTTATAAAAAAGAGAAAGCCAAATGAACGACCCTCAATTGCTCACAAATTTCGAGCCCTGCCGTGTTTGTGGGACACCCCGTTCGGATCCAAAACTGCCGGGAATCTTCATGTCAAACCTGTACGGCACCAGCTGGTCAACTTACTTTTCCAAAAAGGCCGTCATTCCCTCTCTGCACATGCCGCTTACCATGCTTACCCGGGTTGCAAGTTCAATTGTCGATGCGGTCTTCCTAAGGCCAGGCCGTTTCCCGGAATCTCTGGACGACCGAGTGAAGCGGATGTTTTAAAAACGATACACACCGTTTTTCTTTCGGATACAGGAGGGTGACCAAATTCATCATTTTCTATTCTGAAATCACCTGAAAATCGCGACGTTTCTAAGCCTGAATTAATCGGTACAAAATCTCTATTTCAACCTAAGGAAATGATGCGGCGCAAATGAGAGGAAGATTATCCACCATCCGAAAATATTTACGATAAGGGAACGACCGGGTACGTATAGGCCTTTTGGCTCAAGGACCGGCAGGTACCTGATTTGTTACCTTGCGTCTTCTATGGAAATTGGTATCGTCGGTCTACCCAACGTCGGCAAATCCACGATTTTTAACGCGTTGACCTCTGGAAACGCGGCCGCATCAAATTATCCATTTACGACAATCGAGCCGAACGTCGGCGTCGTAGCCGTTCCTGACCCGCGTCTTGCGCGCCTGACCGAGTTGGTCAAACCCAAGAAAACCGTGCCAACTTCCTGCCGTTTCGTCGATATCGCCGGTCTGGTGAAAGGCGCTTCCCAGGGTGAAGGGCTCGGCAATAAATTTCTCGCAAATATCCGGGAAGTCGACGCGATTCTTCACATGGTGCGTCTCTTTCAGGATGCCGATGTGGTGCACACCATGGGGGGCGTGGACTATCGGCGGGATATTGAGGTGATCGAAACCGAATTAATGCTTGCGGACCTGGATAGTCTCACCAAACAGTACGATAAGGTCACAGCCAAGGCGAGATCCGGAGATAAGGCCTCGAAAGAGGCCCTTGTGGTGCTCGATATCCTGAAGAATGGTCTTGAAGCGGGTAAGCCGGCGCGAGCGCTGGGCCTAGAGCCGGAAGTTCTCAAGAATTTTTTCCTGCTCACCACACAGCCCGTGCTCTATGTCGGGAATACCGATGAGAATCCGGATCCGGCCATGCTTGCGGACTTTCAGGCATTCGCCAAGGAGCGCGGATCGGAATCGGTGGTGATCTGTGGCAAACTCGAAAGCGAAATCGCTCAACTATCCGGGGAAGACCGCGAAATCTTCATGAAAGATTTGGGCATGGAGCAGAGCGGCTTGGAGAAGGTCGTCGTCGCCGCTTATAAAACACTCGGCCTCTGCTCGTTCCTCACCTCCGGAGTGCAGGAGGTCCGGGCTTGGACCATTCCCATCGGAGCTAAGGCGCCACAGGCGGCCGGCGTCATCCACACCGACTTTGAGAAGGGCTTTATCAAAGCCGACATATACGCCTTCGCGGACATCGACACCTACAAGTCGGAAGCGGCCCTGCGCGAGAAGGGCCTGATCCGCTCGGAAGGCAAGGAATACGTCGTCAAAGACGGCGATGTGTGCCACTTCAAATTTAACGTCTAGACCGGTTTTTACCGCTATGCTGGCGGGCACGTTTGGATCCAACCGACAACGCGTTTTCCCTCACAATCGCTGCCTTCCCGCCTTTCCATATGGGCCGACAAGCTCTTATCTTGGCTCATGTTATTTTCTCCAGATGAAAAATTTTTCATGTCCGCTTCATAGCTCCTTCATGTAGGTGGTCTATTCTGTAATCATGAACAGCCGGTTGATTCCATCAATTTTCTACCAAGGAGGATGTATCATGAAGCGGTTACACACATTCAGTTTATTGGGCGCCTCAGCTCTGTTGTTGACTTCCGTTGGGTTGGCCATGAGTCATGATGGCAAGGAGAAGGTCGCCCTAGCCAGTCTGCCCACTTCGGTTACCATGGAGGAAGCCATCAAAACCGCGACAACCCAATTTCCAGGGAAGGTGCTTGAGGCCGAACTGGAAAGTGAAGACGGGAAAGTGATTTATGAGGTCGAAATCGTCAATGCTGCCGGAAAGATCAGGGAAGTTGAGATTGACGCCCAATCGGGAAAAATCCTGAGTTCTGAACTTGAGGACGACGAAGGGCACGAGAAGGGCGCCTCTCATAAGAATTCTGAAAAATCCTAAGAGAACTGCAAGGCCCCATGCGCAACGGGGTATGGGGCCTTCTCTCGTTTTCCTATTCTGACGACATACAGAAGAAATCATGTTTGAGCTGCGGGCACATCCCATGTTCGTGCATTTTTTCATCGCCTTGCTCATTACCAATGTGCTATTTGATGCCGTAGGAGCCTGGTTCAAACGGGACAACCTCCGTGATGATGCATTTTGGCTTCTCATCCTGGGTCTTTCCGGAGGGGTGGTTGCCGCAATTGCTGGCACCTGGGCAGAGGAGGCTGCTGAAAAGACCGGAATTGTCGGGTTGATGATTGAGACGCAGAAGATACTCGCCTGTGTGACCTTGGGAATTTTTGGAGTCCTCCTCTTGGGTCGCCTGGTGCTGCAAAACCAATTTACGCGGAAGACCAGCGTCCCGTATTTTTTGATTGCGGCGATTGGATTAGGCACACTAAGCGCCACGGGTCACGATGGCGGAGATTTGGTCTACGAGCAGGGGACAGGGGTTGCCCTAACGCACAAAGCAGGACTCCATGTGTCGGAGTACACCCAACCCTACCGATTGTAACTTTCAGTGGAAAATAAATGCGTATACTCTTAGTGGAAGATGATTCCAGTGTGTCCGGATTTATTGTGAAAGGTTTGCGCGAGGAGCAATATGCTGTGGATCTGGCCACGGACGGTGAGATGGGATTGGCCATGGCCATGACCTCGTCCTATGACCTGATCATTCTGGATATCATGCTCCCAAAAATGAATGGCATTGACGTCTGCCGCCGGCTTCGAGCGAAACGCCAGGCCATGCCCATTCTTCTGTTGACGGCACGGGAGGCCGTTGAAGATCGCGTGACCGGTCTGGATACCGGCGCAGATGATTATTTAACAAAACCGTTTGCCTTTGCTGAATTACTGGCACGTCTCAGAGCCCTGCTCCGCCGTGGCAGTGCCCAGCCTACCCCTCGCCTCACGATCGCAGACCTGGAGCTGGATCCGGTTTCTCACCGTATTTCACGGGCAGGCCAGACCATCATCCTGACCAACAAAGAATATTCCCTTCTGGAATATCTTATGAGAAATACCGGACGAGTATTGACCCGGACAGCCATTACCGAACATGTGTGGGACATTCACTATGAGTCCGTCACAAACATTGTCGATGTCCACATTAAAACCTTGCGTAGCAAAATGGACCGGGATTTTTCTCCACAGCTGATCCATACCGTGCGGGGGATCGGCTACGTCTTAAAGATCCCGGAAGCCTAACCCATGCAGGCCTTTCGCACTCGCATTCGTCGTGTCGCCTTAGGCTTCATCGTCATCCTCTTAGGCCTCTTTAGCCTGCTCCTCTACCTCGGATTTTCGACCATTTTGTACAGTCATATCGATGAAGAATTGGTCGCACTCGCCGAAGAAGAAAGTTATCGTGTGGACCTGGCGACCGACCATGTCGAAGTATCCTCTCACCGACAAGATGACGGGGACAAAGAGGATGAAGAAGACGAACGAGAAGAATTTGATGACGAAGAGGAATTACAGCAGGCCATCCGTTACAGCGCCATCCTGGATCCCACCGGCCGTATTCTCTGGAGTGGGCAGAGCACCGAAAACCGGATTCCAGTGGCCTCTCAGGTCATCGCTCATGTTCTCAAAGGGGAAACCGTTTTCGAAACATTTCACGAACCAGGCCGCCCCCCCATTCGCCGCATCTCGATTCCTCTTGCCATCGAAGACCACGGACGATTCATTTTACAAACGGAAAAATCTTTACAATTTGTCGAGGAAACTCTTCAGTGGTTGGCATGGCTTCTCTGTGGGGCCTCCGCCATCTCGCTTCTGTTTGCCTGGTGGGGAAGCGGGCGTTTGGCCGGTGAAGCCTTGGCACCGGTCAAGGCCTTGAGTCAGACAGCGGAAACTATTTCCGGACAGACACTCTCCACCCGTCTCACACTCACCTCCCCCTACACGGAATTTCAACGCCTCGCTCACACCTTTAATGGCATGTTGGACCGCTTGCAGCAGGTCTTCGAAGGACAACGTCGCTTCGTGGCTGATGCGGCTCATGAACTGAAGACCCCGTTAACGGCGATGAAAGGCAATTTTGAGGTCAGCTTGCAACGGGCACGGTCGGGAGAGGAATACCGCGAGACTATTCTCTCCAACCTGGCTGAAGTCGATCGACTCACCGCCATGACCAAATCCCTCCTTACTCTCGCACAATTTGCCGGCGACCGCCCACCACTCGCACTGCAAACCCTTAACCTCCCGCCCCTTGTCGAAGACGTCGTGAGCGAGTTGTCCGTGTTAGCTCACGAAGCCGGGATCCATCTGCAGACGGAGTTTGAACCTGTTCCTCCTTTCCTGGGAGATGCTTCACAGCTCAAACAAGCCCTGATCAATCTCCTGGATAATGCGCTCCGGCATACGCCTTCAGACGGAACCATCACCGTTCGAGCCGTGACTCACGATAGGTCAATCCGTCTATCCGTGGAGGACTCCGGGCCAGGCATTGATTCCCAACATCTCCCTCACCTGTTTGAGCGATTCTATCGAATCGACCAGGCACGGAATCGCCAATCAGGAGGAACAGGTCTGGGATTGGCAATCGTCAAAGAGATTGTCGAAGCCCACGGAGGAACGATCCATGCACAGAGTCAAGTCGGATACGGCACCACATTCACAATCACCTTCCCAACCGGGAAACAATCACCGCTAACCTGAACGCCCTGATAGTATTTTGTAAGAGGAGATCTTTTGTCCGAATGAGTCATTCAGGAGGAAACTGAACCACAGGTATTGGAGATGGCTCCCTGTTCTTTGCCTTGTCGGGGTGCTCCCGTTGGGATGTTCCGACACCCAGCCACCAGCGGGTAGCCCTCCGGAGAAAGATCTGGCTGTTTCCTCTACCGATCTCAGCTCTCCTTCCGAACAATCATTTCACGTGGAGCATGTCCCTGAACAAGCGCGTCAACGTATCCGAATTGAAGAAAGTATCCGAATTGAAGAAATCAAATAACGCCTGACCCTGCATTCCATTTCCGATCAGGGAAACGTCGCCCTTGACCTCGCACAAGTTGCGAAAGTGTCCTCGGCATCACCGGTGGAACCGTAGAACCCTGAAGCACCACCGGTGATGCAATCCATTTTTGTTAGGGCCATTCGATCCAACCTACTGCCATTTATTCGCTACTATCTTTTACTTCCCTTGTGTGCTACGCTTTTTTTTAACTCATCGCTCTGGGCTTAGCTTTGAGAGTTCAATCACTCAAGCCCGTAACCGGTGTTGTTTAGCCCGAGAGAATAACTCGGAAGTGTCTGACCTGAGTGGCGTGGGAATAGCGTCCGTGGCCTACCTCTTCCAAATGTTTTACCCTTCTCGAGCCTCAGACAATATCATCTTTTTAAAAGGAGGAACCCCATGGGTTCAAAATTGTATGTAGGTGGGTTGCCGTATTCAGCGACTCAAGCAGAATTAACCGACCTG
Source organism: Nitrospirales bacterium (assembly GCA_021604365.1). GTDB lineage: Bacteria > Nitrospirota > Nitrospiria > Nitrospirales > UBA8639 > Nitrospira_E. The sequence goes on along the minus strand of BQIZ01000103.1, from coordinate 7,241 downwards.
TTTTCGGCACACGGCACCGTCGAATCAGCTAACGTCATCAGCGACAAGTTCACCGGCCAATCGCGCGGGTTCGGATTTGTTGAAATGTCTACCGGAGAGGAAGCGCAAGCCGCAATTGCAGCCTTGAACTCTACAGAGTTTGGTGGCCGTACCTTGACGGTGAACGAAGCCAAACCCCAAGCTCCACGAACCGGTGGCGGCGGAGGTGGCCGTGGTGGATTCGGTGGCGGAGGCGGAGGAGATTTTGGAGGAAAACGGCGCAGCCGATTCTAACGATTACTCAATACGTCTGATAATAAAGGGAGAGGTCCACAAGGCCTCTCCCTTTTTTTATTCCATTCCAGGATTTCAACTGATTACCCTGAGGATCTCACCATGATGACGGCAGACAACAGCACTCCCAACCCTAAGAACAGGGTCAAACGGCCAAGCAGAGGAGTGAATCGGAGAAGGAGCCCTTCGCCAGTTGATAATTCGGAAGCGGTCTTACTCTTCAGGGTACGCACTTTCGATCCCATTATCCGATCGTGAGTGAAGGACACCAGAACTAACAGGAACACCAGGATCAGTTTCGTGAGGACAACAGGTGGCCAAGAGAAAACAGGAACCCCGAAATTGATGATATTTCCGAGAAGGACCGACCCCGTCACCACCAAAATGACCAGAGCGATCCATACCAGCGTTCTAAATCGACGAGCAAGGCTTATAAACCCTCGTTGGGCGGAAGGAGGGTCAGAGGCCTGCCTGAGAAGAGGAACTGCGACAAGGGAGAGGAACAGCATTCCTCCAATCCAGAAGGTTGCTGCAATCAGATGGGTCCAGACTAGAATAATGTATAAGAAACTCACTTCCTTAATTGTAGCGGGATTGCTCCGAATTCACCACATGGAAATGTATTCGAGTTCGGAAAAGAACCATTTCCAGTGAATAGAACAATCTATTATACTCCGTGACCACTTAAGACAGGTGAATACTTGAAACGGCTTCCCTCTGTAGTTTAAACCGGGTCAGAGCGCATACCACGATGTCATAGGTGCTGCCGCTCATATAGACGGCTGAAATTCCTTCTCCAATTCCTCTTGAACCACCCCGGCCCGATCGCAATCTCATCTCCTCCACCTTCCTTCTTTACCTCACCTTTACCCCAACGAAAATTAAAACGCGATGCCGACATATGCACCGGCGGTTCCGAAATTATTGGTCGTATCTGTTTGACCGGTGGCGAGATGAAATCGGCCGTCCACTCCGAGATGGATGGCTTTCCAAATTCGATACTGCGCCCCCACCGCAAATTGCACGCCAATGTCTAAAACCGTCGTATCATTTGAAGGAGGACTGATGACGTGGAAGTCCAGACCAACCGGAATAATCCATGGACGGAAACGGCTGCCTTCCATAAACATGATCTTAGGAGCCACATTCACCGTCAGCATCGTAATTTGGACCTTTTTATTGGTTTCGACGGAGCAAGTACTTATTCCGGCTGCCGCACAGGTGCTGGGAACCGCCTGCGTGACGTTTTTAGAATTAAACCGCTTAAATTCCACACCGATTTCCCCCAGCACCCAGGTTCCAGGAAACAAATCCCAAATATCCCGGGTGAGGACCAAATCCAGTCCGGCCCCGACATAATATCCGCTATTATTGTCATTTGACCCACTGAACCCGAAGACATCGGTCTCAACCTCATTCGAACGATCATTGATCAACCCTGCCCAACCACCCCGGAAAAACACCATGTTCCCCGTTTCTTGTTCAGCTCCTGGAGATTGGGAGAGGGTTTTCTGCTCCAAACGCTCCAGCCTTTCGTCTACGCTTAAACTTTGGGCCTGACTCACTCCCGGTACTGCCAATAGCACGCACCCCACAAACCATGCATATATGCCCAATTGTGCCACCAACCGGTTTCTGCTCATCCTGTCACCTCCTCATTCAAGAATTGTGGTAGAACTTCAGCCCGTAATGAACATGCCCTCAAATTGTGAGTCATCTCTGTTTCCCCCATCTTCAGGGAAAACGGGAACAACCACTGAACGGGCCGTAGGCTATACGATTCCCGACGGCGGGACCTTGTTGGGAAACAATGGCCAATCAGATAGTTATCAATCTTTTGAATAGGCCTAATGGCCTAAAGAGGCCTAAAGACGGCGAGAGCACGCAGCAATAGGGAAGGGAGTCTGTGAGAAGGCGGGCCGATGTACAACAAGACTGAGTAGAGCCAGCGCTAGGGAAAAACGATAGAAGATGGAAGAAGTGTTGAGGAGAAAAATTTCAATGAAAGGGGGGCATGCCGGCAATTTTCGTCAAGCGATCGGCATTCATAATCGTTAATTCCCGTCCATGCACTGTAATGAGGCGATCTTCCTGGAAATCACGAAGAAGCCGGACCAAGGTCTCTACGGTGACCGCTGTCATTTGCGCAAGATCTTCCCGTTTGAGTTTGAGCGTAATGCGAATCCCTGCATCATCGTGCTTCCCGAATCGATCGCTCAACTCCAATAAAAGCCTGGCTAATCGCTCCCGTGCCGGAGTGAACGCAAATTGATCAGCCGCATTCAGCACAACCGTTATTTCTTTACTGAGCACCTGAACGAGTTTGACCGCCAACTCACCATGTTCTTTCAGAAATACGAGAAAACTGGTGCGATCCAACAGACAAATTTGCGAAGGCTCCAAAACTTCACACGTAACCTGATGGACCGGTTGTTCCTGAAAAGCCTGTTTTTCCAGAAGTTGGCCGGAATCCAAAATATCCACCAACCGCTGTTGCCCCTTGCGATTGAGCCGGGTCAGTTTTACCCGCCCCTGACAGAGAATATACAGTCCCAGGGCCACATGCCCTTCATAGAAGACAAATTGGCCGGCCTGATACATGGCCCTGCGTTTAATAAGCCCGAAGGGTTCTTCCACGGAAGGCACGAGTTGGCAGATATCAGACGATTCCCGATTGGGGCAAACTTCACATTTAGGAATGGTTGGAGAAGTGGGTGCTTTCATCGCTCCCTCCGGTACGTTTCGAACCCTAGGACTATACCCGATTCCTGATATTCAACCAACCCCTTCGCACAGCACATCGGATTCCTCCCAAGTACAAGCGTCCACCCCGTTTCTAATGCAAGAATATATCCGCATTCAGGTTCAGCAGTTTCAAATGGCTTCCAAGGTCTTTATAATCTCTGCACTTTCCTCTTCATGAAAATTGTCTGTGCTCATGAATAATTTACCTCAAGCAACGCCTCCTCTTCTGTCTTCTGCGGCATACAAACGAGCGGACTCCGACCTGGATTTTTTGCAACGAGATGACCTCCGCGCCGTCCGGCTTCAACTGGAGTGGTTTAAGCCGGAATTGATCCAACAGGATGAGGGTATTGAATCCACCATTGTGGTGTTTGGCAGTGCCCGGCTTCTGGAGCCGGCGGTGGCTAAAGCCAAGCTATTGCTCGCAGAAGAAGAGCTTGCAGTCTCACCGCAGGATCCCGAACACAAACGGGCCGTGGCCATTGCCAAACACCAAGCAGCGCTTTCCCCCTTTTATCAGGAAGCGCGTGAGTTCGGCCGTCTCGTATCTTCCAGTTGCCAGATTGATGGGCGTCGAAAATTCGTCATCATCACCGGCGGGGGTCCCGGAATCATGGAGGCGGCTAATCGAGGTGCGGCCGATGTGAAAGCCAAATCCATCGGTCTCAATATTGCATTACCCCATGAACAAATGCCCAATCCCTACGTTACTCCTGAACTGTGTTTTCAATTCCGCTACTTTGCCCTTCGGAAAATGCACTTTCTCAATCGGGCCAAGGCCTTGGTGGTTTTTCCCGGAGGCTTTGGCACGATAGACGAATTATTTGAAACGCTGACTCTTCTTCAAACAGGAAAAGTGCAGGGCATGTCAGTGATCCTCATCGGACGGGCTTTTTGGGAGGATCTCATCAATTGGAAAAAATTGATGGAGTATGGATTGATCGCGGCTGAAGACCTGCAGTTGTTTCATTATGCTGAAACGGCAGGCGAAGCGTGGAATATCATCGTGGCCCAACATCCAAAGGATGTCCCATCATGAAGATTTCGTTTCATGGAGCCGCCCGATCCGTCACGGGGAGTCGTCATCTCATTCACGCGGGATCTTCCCGTCTGCTTCTGGACTGCGGCATGTTTCAAGGGCGGCGGGATCAAGCAGCCAAACTCAATCGTCACCTCGGCTTTGATCCTAAATCCCTGACGGCAGTATGCTTATCCCATGCCCACATCGACCATTCCGGGGCGCTTCCAGTCCTGGCCAAAGAGAAATTTCGCGGATCGGTCCATTTGACGTCGGCCACGGCAGATCTGACCAAAATTTTACTGGAAGATCCCGCCAAGATTCAGCAAAGTGACTGCCGATACGTCAACAAAAAAGAACGACGGAGAAGAAAAGCATGTGTCACACCGTTCTATTCGATGGATGATGTCCAGAACATCACCAATCGATTTCGAGGAGTCGGCTACGGGACATCCATCTCCCCTGCTCCCAACCTGGACGTGCAATTTCATGATGCCGGGCATATCCTCGGATCGGCGGGAATCTGGGTCAGGCACCAGAGTCGTGGCAATTCCACTTCGGTCCTGTTTTCGGGGGATCTGGGGAGGGCCAACATGCCGATCCTTCGGGATCCTCATGCGCCTCCCCCCTGTGATGTGCTGATCATGGAATCAACCTATGGGGACCGACTGCATGAGGACGACCAAGCCAAACGGAAAGCGATCGCAAAAGAACCCGTAGACCATGCGATTCAGCACAAAAGCAAAATTGTCGTTCCTGCCTTTTCGGTCGGCCGCACTCAAGAAATCATTATGCGCATCAAGGAACTCGTGAACAATGAAGAAGTCAACCCTATTCCCATTTATATCGACTCTCCTCTCGCATTAAAAGCCACCAAAGTGTTTCGCCAACACCCGGAATGCTATGACGAGGAAACCTATCGAACCTTTACCTCGACCGGCGATGTCTTTGCCGCGAAATACATCAATTTCATCTCGACGGCTCAAGACAGCAAGCTCCTGAATCTGCGTAGGGGCCCCTGTGTGATTATTTCAGCTTCCGGCATGTGTGAAGGGGGGCGCGTCGTCCATCATCTCAAACATACCATTGAAGATGAAGCCAATGTGATCGTCCTGGTGGGATGGCAGGCCGAGCATACCTTAGGACGCAAACTGGCAGAGGAATGGGACACCGTCCCGATTTTTGGAATTCCCACCCAACGCCGCGCTCACGTGGTCCGATTAAATGGATATTCCGCTCATGCGGACCGGGACGATCTCCTTGCCTATGTCCGTGCCATCACCCCTCATCCTCGAAAAGTCTTTGTGGTGCATGGTGAAGAGCGCCAGTCGCTCGCCTTTGCCATGAGGCTGACCACGGAATTCCCCGGCATGGAAGTGGAGATTCCACGGCCGGGTTCCATTTATGACGTCTAAATCCATGATCCTGGACAATGAAAGATTACGGTACTATCCCCCATGGCTTCCTGATCCCTTTGTCATCATGAAATCAGGTGGAACCACTCGAATGTCCAATGAGGTTAGCCTCTCGTTCACCACACCGTAAGCGCCGCATGCCACCCACGACCGAACCAGATGCCTTTCACATACAAGACGGGAGATGCATCGTCGTCTTTGCCTATGACGTAGGTGCGTCCATTCAAATCGACGAAGCGGAACAGCGGATTACCGCGACAAAAGAACGAGGGCGAATCAAACGGAAACGGCCGGCACCGGAATATTTTGATTATCACCCCCCGCCCCTCCGTATTACCCAAGAGCTGGAACCCATCAGGCTCGGAGCACATCACACGCTTCGCACCGTCGACACCGTTCTCTATGACTTCGGCGCACTCATGGTGACCTACCAGATTCCACTGGCCGGACCGTTTGCGTCGTTGCTCCCGCTCAGTGAAGTCCTCTATGAAAATGCTCAACTGCTCGAAGGCACATTCCTGCACATCCAATCTCTCCTGAACACGCTGGGTCCGGCAATTGAAAAACCGAATATATCCGAATTGGTCGAGGACTATGCGATATTTCATATTTTCTCGACGCAACCCGCGTTGGATCTGTCGAAATTTGTAAAACAACATAGTACGCTTCTGTCTCAAATCCTCCGTTGTGAGGATCAACCGTTGTCAGAGCAGGAAATTTGTGATGCCACCACGAGTCAAATTGCCTTCGGGACTCAGGACCTGACCCTCATTGATTGGAATGCCTCGCTCATGATTGGACAGGAAATGGATGACGTCCGGGCGGTTCTAGAATTCGCTAATGTGGAATTAGTCGAGCGCCGATTTCTTGACCACCAATTGGATGAAGCGTTGGATGAGGCCTATGCCGCCCTCACACAAGAAACCCGGCATGGATTCCGTTGGCCGGGATCATCGGATGTTAATCTCCGCCGAATCGCAGGCATGCAAGTGGATAGCGCGATTCTTTTTGAACGGGTCACCAACACACTGAAATTATTCGGCGATCAATACCTGGCCAGAGTCTCTCGACTGGCTTCGCAACGCTTTCATTTGCAAAGTTGGGATACCAGCATTCTCCGCAAGTTGGACACGCTGGATAATTTGTATGACAAGATGGCCGGTCAAACCGGCAATCGGCGGATGGAAATTCTTGAATGGATCATCATCATTCTCATTGCCATCTCCATTCTCCTGCCTTTTATCCCGGGCTTTCCCGGATATTAGGCTGCTTGCTTTAACTCAGGGTTCCCCACCCGGCGTCACTCCCAACAACTTTCGTGGGCCCAACCCTACGACTGGACATTCTCAGTTAAAAAGAGTTGCAAGGCAAGACTTCTGAGAGCGGATTATGGAACGCCTCAACGAGAAACCGAAGAGGGTCAAGATTGAAAAGAAAGGCACTTATTCGAGTGAAATTTGGCCGTCGATATTCCGGATGATTCTGGCGCGACCGGACTGATCGAGCTGCGCTTCAATCCAGTCTCCCACATGCGCCGGACGATCAATCTGGGTATTTTCATCAAAAGGCAGTCGAGCTTCAATCTGATCGTTTACGTGCACGACATAGGCCGCGCCTTCGATTTTAAACACCTGCCCCTGGACCTTTCTTAGATGCCTATGGGCGGACAGCGCTTCTTGTTGAATCTGTTGGTAGCCTTTGGTGCCTTCGACAATGCCACGCCCGATAGCCGCTTGCTGAGCATCCACGAATTCCTGCTGTCCTACACATCCTATCAGCCCCATGATGGC
>BQIZ01000102.1 GCA_021604365.1 Nitrospirales bacterium | reverse complement strand
TGTCGGCCTTTAGGCTATAGAATGCCGATCGCGTTGAGGAGGACAATAAACACCGCAACCGGGGCGATGTAACGTACGAGGGCCTGCCAGGCAAGGTAGAGGGTAGGATTATGAATATTAAGTTCGGATTTGGTGCTTTCGGCCTTCATGAGCCACCCGGCAAAGATGGCAATGAGAATTCCACCCAGGGGGAGCATGAGATTGGATGTCACAAAATCTAGCAGGTCAAAGAAGGTTCGTCCGAAGAATTTGATTTCTGCCCACCAGTTGAATGACCAGACTGTTCCGAGGCCAATCAGCCAGGTGGCCAGCCCTGAATACAGGGAAGCCTTAATTCGTGATAATCCAAACGTTTCAATGAGCCATGTGACCAGGGGTTCGATCAAAGAAATCGACGACGTCCAGGCGGCAACAAGCAGGAGAATGAAAAAAAGCGAACCGAAGGCGAGGCCGCCGGGCATGTTGCCAAACGCGACGGGCAGTGTTTGGAAAATGAGACCTGGGCCGGAGCCGGGTTCCAAATTGTTCGCAAACACGATTGGAAAAATGGCCATGCCGGCTAATAAGGCGACGAAGGAGTCGGCGAGGCCAATGATAATGGAGGTGGAGGCAATTGAGGTGTCCTTGGGGACATACGAGCCGTAGATCATGATGGTGCCCATACCGAGACTGAGACTAAAGAAGGCTTGTCCCATCGCCGTCAGCATGCTAGCGCTGGTCAATTTGCTGAAGTCCGGGGTAAAAAGAAATTCCAGGCCCTTGCCAAAAAACCCGGTGGTCATGCTGTAGGCGACCATGAGTAGCAATAGAATGAAAAGCGTTGGCATGAGAAATTGAATTGCTCGTTCCAAACCGCCTTTGACACCACCTGCCACGACGACCATGGTCAAAACCATAAAAATTGTATGCCAGATGAAGAGCGTGGTTCCGCTCCCCACAAAACGGCCGAAGGTGTCTGCAGCAAATTGGCCGCTGGCGCCGGTAAACGTTCCTCCTGCGGATTTGAAGATGTATGCCAGGGTCCAACCGCCGATGACACTGTAATAGGAAAGGATCAGCATGCCTGCCAAAGTGCCGGACCATCCAACTATCTGCCACCATTGAGTGGCGTTAGTTTCCTTAGCCAAAATTTGCATGGAACGAATTGGTGTGGAGCGTCCTCTCCGCCCCAACAAAATTTCGGCCATCATCAAGGGAATCCCCAGGGCTGCCACGCAGAGGATATAAACCAGAACAAAGGCACTACCTCCGTTTTGTCCTGTGAGGTAGGGGAATTTCCAAATATTGCCCAAACCCACGGCTGCACCCGTGGCCGCGAGGATAAAGGTCCATCGGGAAGACCATTGGCCATGTCTCGATTGTCGATCGGAGATATTCATTGAAGATAGAATTATTCCCTGAAGATTCAGGGGAGTGTAGTGCAGGTGTCAGGCACTTTCAAGGTTTTTGGTGTATGCCTGGCGTAGGGATAATGTCTGACTTGAGATGTCACTCCTGTCTGACTATAGTGTCCCCTTCTTTCGTTTCGAGTGTGTCTTTCGTGAGGAGTTGGAAGGGTTGAGTTGATGAATGACGAACAACGAAATCGAAAAGTGATTGCTTTGGCGCCGATGCCACCGGAAAAAGCTGCTTATGCTTTGGCTCGATATAGTCGTTCGCCCGATTCTATTGAGGAGAGTCTGCGATGGGTCCATTCTCATTCTTCCGAAAAGTTTTGGGAGCAGTTTTATTTTGCTTATGGGCATGGCTCGATTGCCGATTTGGGTCACGCGACGGTGTGTTTCGAGCAGATTTCCGAGCTGGCGGCTATTCGGCTTGAGGATGAACCGCTGTGGGATGGACAGGCCAAGTCCAGTCGCTATCAAAACTTTGCCGCAGCCGGGTGTTACGTGCCCAACGAGATTGCCAATAGCGAAATAGAGGGCGAATATCGCGGCATCCTTGGGAGTCTCTATAACATTTATCGGTTGTTGAAAGATCCGATCCAAACCTATCTGGGTAAGCGGTATCCCAGGCCGGAGGCAATGAAGCCGGCAGACTATGCCCGGACCATCGGTGCCCGGACTTATGATGTCATTCGCTATCTGCTTCCACTGGCGGCCATGACGAATGTGGGGCAGGTGGTAAGTATTCGTACGCTGGAAAAGCAAATCACGCGTTTGCTATCTGCTCAATTGCCGGAATTACAGGGAATCGGTGAAGATCTGAAGGAGGCGTGTGCTAAATCACCCTCAACGGTGTGGGCCGAGTTGCATCAGGAAGAGACCAAGGGGTTAGAGCCTTTGGCGCCGACCTTAGCCAGGTATGCGGAGGCCAACGAGTATCAGGGGTCGGTCTACAGGGACGTGTTTCGCAAGGTGAAAGGACGACTGAAGACGGCAGGCTATGATGATCCGAAATCCTGGAAAGGCAAAGATCAGCCGGTTGATTTACTGGAACCGCATGCGCCGTTGGATGAATTAGTGACGACGCTGGTGTACCGAGTGAGTCATGCCCCTTATCGGGTACTCCTTGAATGGATACAGCAGTGGTCCGAGAAGGAGAAGCAGGAAGTGGTCGATACCGCGCTTCGTGGTCGTGGTCCTCATGACGACTTAATAAAGGAATTTCGATCCGGGTATGCATTTGTCTTTGATGTTCTGATGGATATCGGGGGGTGGCGGGATATGCACCGGCACCGACGTTGTCAGCAGATTCAGCAGAATTTTACGACGATTCATGGGTATGAGGTGCCGTCGGTTTTGGCGGAGGCTGGAGTGGAGAGAGAGTATCGGCAGGCCATGGATGCGGTGCAATCGGATATTGAGCAGTTGCGCGTCAGCAATCAGGAAGCGGCTCTCTATGCCATTCCCTTTGGATTTCGTGTTCGGTGTTTGTTTAAGATGGATTTTGCGGAAGTTGAATATATTGCCAAATTGCGGTCCGGGGTAAAGGGCCATTGGTCGTATCGAACCGTGGCTTGGCTCATGAAGCAAAAGATGCTTGAGCGACATCCGTATCTGGGGACTCTCATGGAGGCTACTTCCCCTGATATTGAAGATTCGCTGACGCGATAGTGTCTCGGCAGTATTAAACTCGACAAAGGATGTGGGCATGAGTGTGGATTATGAGCGTGTGATCAATGACTCCATTTGCCAAGGTGAATGGGATGTCGTCTATGCAGAGGCACGACGGTGGTCGGAGCAAGCTGAGTGCGGGCCTTTGCCGTTTTTTGCGTTAAATGTCGTATGCATGTTGCGAGGGGATTTTGCTGAAGCGTGGCAGGTCTATCCTCGGGCTTTTGGAGAAGAGGCCGATGTGCAAATACTTAAAGCGTGGATTGCGCGTTTACTGAGTGATCGATCGGATAATCCAAATTTCTTGTTATTTGAAGGCGTATTTCAGACGCAATGCGGCCGACTGGAGGACGCGGTGGTTAGCTATGAACAAGTCGGAGCTTTAGCTCCACATTCCCCCTATCCATACTTTTTCCTGGCGCAGATTTATCAGGTCAAAGACCGCATCGATCAATCTGTCAAAGCTTATCGCGAAGCGATAAAGCGAGACCCTTCCTATGTGGCAGCTCGCCTAAAGCTTGGAGTGGCCTATCAGGACCAGGGGCAGTTGGAAATGGCTATACCCCAATACCGTGAAGTTTTGAAACTCCGTCCTGATGAACCATTTGGGCATACCAATCTCGCATGTGCTCTAGCCGAACAAGGAAAGTTGGAGTTGGCAATTGAAGAATATAAAAAAGCACTGAAGATTATTCCCAATGATGCTGAGGTCCATTTCGCCTTGGGAGGTCTGTATGAAAACAGGGGACGATTGGATTTAGCCAAACGACAGTATGAAGAAGCTCTTCGGCTGGAACCGAATTTTGCTCCAGCTGCGACCGCGATCGGCTGGTTTTTATATGATAAGGGGCAAGACAATTTTGCGATGGATTATTTCAGCCGAGCGCTCAAAGCGAATCCTAATGATGCACAAGCTACTTTTGGCGTTGGTCGGATCTATGATGAAAAAAACAAGCCGGAACTGGCGGTGCAGCATTACCAGCGGGCACTCTCTTTAGAGAAGGATCCAGACCGGAAAATGCGAATTCTCAATTTTATGGATAAACTGCTTGGATAGGGCAGATTGCAGCAGTAGCTAACGGTAGAGGACATTCTGGTTGGTAGGGAGAGTCTACTCTTGCCGAAAGAACTGTTGAATGACCGACATTTGAGGGATGAGATCTCCGGTGCTCTGTACTTCCTTTCGTATTTGTTCTTGTAAGTAGGAAGAGTACCCCACCTTGTTGACGAAAATTGGAAAAAATTGATCAGGCGTGAGCGCGATATGCGTTCGTAATTCCTCAACAATGTCATCACTGATGGGGATCAAAGTACTGCCGATGTGGAGAATGACTCTATAGTAATTCCCATCCCCACGTTGTTCCAATCTCAGCCCTGTGTGAGTTCCCAAGTTATTCTCCAACCTTCTTCATCTATATGAAAGCGTTCTCTAATCGCGGGTCATTGTAGGGTATCCAAAATTGGAATAACAAGGTTCCGTACTCTTCTTGACTGGTCTGGGACCCTGTGCTAGCGTACCCCCTTTTTCACGCTGGTGAAGCCAGTAGTATTTGCCTGGGGCCAGTTTAAGTATGGAGGATGAGTCCGATAATGTTGCGGTTATATAATTTCAGTGCGGGGCCGGCGATCTTGCCGGAAGAGGTATTAAAACAGGCTCAGGCCGAATTGCCGGATTGGCATGGTTCCGGTGCATCAATCATGGAAATGAGCCATCGTGGGAAAGAATTTGTCTCGGTGGCCGCAGAAGCCGAGCAAGATGTCCGTGATTTATTGGGAGTGCCCGCTAATTATAAAGTGCTCTTTTTGCAAGGCGGGGCATCAACTCAATTTGCAACTATTCCCATGAATATCTTACGTGGGAAAAGTAAAGCTGATTACATTCTGACTGGTGCGTGGGGCAAAAAAGCCGTAAGTGATGCAAAAAAATATTGTGCAGTAAATGTTGCGGCATCTTCCGAAGGCGATAATTTTACCAGTATTCCGCCGTTTGAACATTGGGCATTAAGTCAGGATGCTGCCTATGTGCATTACACGCCGAATGAAACGATCGGTGGGGTGGAATTTCACTGGGTGCCAGATACCGGCGCGGTGCCGTTAGTTGCCGATTTTTCATCCACTATTTTATCGCGTGCAATTGATGTCAGTCGGTTTGGAATCATCTATGCTGGCGCACAAAAAAATATCGGTCCCGCTGGTTTGACATTAGTGATTGTGCGGGACGATCTCATTGGAGACGTGTTGCCGATTACTCCAAGCGTGTACGATTATGCCAAGCAAGCCCAAGCGGATTCTATGTTGAATACACCTCCAACCTATGCGGTGTATATTGCCGGTTTGGTATTTAAATGGTTAAAAAAGCAAGGTGGTCTCTCGGCGATGGGTGCCATTAATCAACGGAAGGCCGGTAAACTCTATGCGGCAATTGACGGGTCAAAATTTTACCGCAATCCGGTAGAGAAAACTTCACGTTCCTGGATGAACGTCCCATTCATTTTGGCCAATCCTGATTTAGATAAAGCGTTTATTACAGGGGCGAAAGAGGCAGGATTAACCACACTCGAAGGCCATCGTTCTGTTGGTGGAATGCGCGCCAGTATTTATAACGCAATGCCTGAAGCTGGGGTTGATGCGTTAATTGATTTTATGGCCGATTTTGAGAAACGCAAAGCCTAACGTCTCCCTGGAATCCCAGTTCAGTTACGAATGAATTCCCAGTATGATGCCGATATGTTTGTGAAAACACTATTGGTGTTCGTGAGGTTGAATGAAAGTAGGTGAGTCTCTCTGGGTGTATGTGCATGAGATGCCTGATAAACGGGCAGGAATTCTTGATGTTGCTATGTGCGAATTAAAGTGGGGCCTCCCCTATTTGGAGATACTATGAATATTTTAGTGAGTGACAGCCTTTCCCCTAAAGGAGTTGAAGTATTAGAGCGGGCAGGATTTTCTGTGGATGTGAAAACCAAGCTCACGAAAGAGGAATTGCTTCAAGAAATACCAAAATATGAAGGTTTAGTTGTTCGGTCGGCAACCAAAGTCACCAAAGACGTGATTGAAGCAGGAACTCGTCTTCGTATTGTGGGACGTGCCGGAACCGGTTTGGATAATGTTGACAGTGAGGCGGCGACTCGGCGTGGCATTGTGGTCATGAATACCCCAGGAGGCAATACAATTACCACTGCGGAACACACGATGTCGATGATTGCCTCGATGAGTAGAAAAATTCCGCAGGCGACCATGTCCATGAAGGCAGGTAAGTGGGAAAAAACCAGGTTTATGGGAGCGGAACTCTATAATAAGACCTTGGGGTTGGTAGGATTAGGCCAGATTGGGTCGTACGTTGCAAAACTGGCTCAGGGATGGTCCATGAATGTGATTGGCTATGATCCCTACTTGGCCGTTGATCGAGCCAAACAGATGGGCATTGAAGTGGTGGAATTAAATGAATTGTTTCATCGTTCTGATGTGATATCGGTTCATACGCCTTTGACCAATGAAACGAGAGGCCTCATTAACAGCGAGACAATAGGAAAGATGAAAGATGGCGTCATGATCGTGAATTGTGCCAGAGGTGGAATTATTAATGAACAGGATTTATGTGATGCGCTGAAATCTCAAAAAGTTGCCGCGGCGGCCTTTGATGTGTTTGAAACTGAGCCAGTGGATCCCAAGCATCCCCTTATGGCTCTTGATAACTTTACCTGCACCCCTCATATAGGTGCTTCTACCGAAGAAGCCCAAGAGAATGTGGCAGTTGGTATTGCTGAACAATTCGTCGATTATTTCAAGCGAGGCATTGCCAGAGGGGCTGTGAACGTTCCTTCTGTGGCACCAGAAGCACTTCCCCAACTGCAGCCTTATTTGGTCTTGGCCGAGCGCATGGGTCGGTTTCAGGCCCAATTGTTAGATGGAGGGATTAAATCCGTTACCATTGAGTATTTTGGTGAAGTGGCTCAACTTACCGTGGCACCCGTGACTGTCGCCGTGTTAAAGGGTCTGCTCTCCCCTATTTTGGAAGATGTCATCAATTACGTGAACGCCCCTATCGTGGCAAAAGAACGGGGTATTGAAGTTAAGGAAGTGAAAAGTAGTGATGCCGGAGACTTCTCCAGTCTAATTCGGATCAAGGTCGAAGCTGGTCCTCGTACGTATTCCCTTGGTGGAACGCTCTTTCATCGTCAAGAGCCACGTTTTGTCGAAATAAACCAATTTCAGGTGGAAGTAGTCTCGGAAGGCCAAATGATTTTGATCGATAACGTGGATCGCCCGGGGGTGATTGGCATGGTTGGTCAGATTTTAGGGCAGCATGATGTCAATATTGCCAGGATGCAATGCGCGAGGGTCGAGCGTGGTGAATCGGCACTGCTTATTATTGGTCTGGATGCCCCGCTCGCTTCCGCTGTGTTGGATCTTCTCAAGAAAGAGAAAGATATTCTGTCCGTTCGCATGGTTGATCTCAGCTAGCTAGACGGTTTCTTTTTGCAGACTATCTTGGCCAATTATTTTGAGTTGGCGGGTTCTCTTCCATACGCCTCATGAAACCACTCCGTTCGCTTATCCCCATTGGCACAGCCACCTTACTCCCCCATACAGCGCAAAGCATTCGGAGGTTAGAGGATCAATTATTAGCCCAATGTTCGACCTGGGGCTATCAGGAAATCATTCTCCCTACCTTTGAGTATCTTGATGTACTAGCCGTGGGCCTGGCTCCGGAAATTTTAGAGAAATGCTATAAATTTGCTGATTGGGCATCAGGAAGAATTCTGGTCTTGCGACCTGATGCCACGGCTCAGATTGCCCGGATGGTGGCCATGGGACTTGGAGGAGGAACTCTTCCCTTGCGGTTTTCCTATCGGACCACAGTTTTTCGGTATGAACCTGAACATCGGGGGCGAGACCGCGAAGTATTTCAGGTCGGGTTTGAACTGCTTGGCAATGATTCTTCTCAAAGTGATGCCGAGGTCGTGACATTATTGGCTGGGCTTCTGGAAGGGATTGGGTTGCCAGAATGGAAGATTTCTCTTGGTCATGTCGGGTTTTTTAAAGCCCTATTGGCCCAATCAGGTCTGTCTCTGAATGGGCGAAAGCAGGCAGAAATCGCGGCAGCCCATAAAGACCTCCCTCAGTTGGAGAAGATATTAGAGACTGAACGGTTATCCCGTTTTAAGGTAAAGGATATCTTGCAGGTGCCGGAACGGTACGGCCGTGATGAAGTGTTGGAATGGGGAATGCGAATCGCGGGGAAGGATTCGCAATTGCTCAAACCCTTACAACGTCTGACGCAGGTCTATCGGCAATTAATAGCGAATGGAGTGCAAGATCACATTCTTTTGGATCTTGGGGAGTTTCGTGGTTTTGACTATTACGATGGTGTTGTATTTGATGTCTTCACCTCCACGTTCGGCAGTGAAATCGGTGGAGGAGGGCGGTACAATCATTTGGTTGGGCGGTTTGGCCGAGACCTTTCCGCCATTGGATTGGGGTTGGATTTGGACCGCGTGTTTTCCGCCTTGGAGCGTGGAGGAAAAGTGGGCGGCAACGGGTTGAAGCCTGTGAGAGTTTTTACTTCTCCTCATCAAGCTGAGGCATCTTTTGCTCTTGCCCAACGATTACGTGGGGCTGGGATTTGTGTGATTGAAGAAATGATAGAGGGTTCTCCAAAATCTGCTTTGAGGTGGGTCATCACGGTGGCTCGGCGTCGAGGGTTGCCGTGTGCATTGATTTTTGAAGAAAGGACCTCCACCCCGCAATCGGTGCTCTTATTAGAATTTACCTCCTTTTCTCAAAAGCCCCGGCAAACCCGGATGCCAGTTCAAGAACTTTCTCAACGGTTACAGGCATTCAGCCATGACAATATCTGAAGCATCAGAGGTTCGGGTTCCTCCACAAAACCTAGAAGCGGAACAGTCGGTCCTGGGAGCGATTCTCCTTGATAATGCTGCGTTGAATCGGGCGATGGAAATCTTGTCGGAGGACGATTTTTATCGAACGGGAAATCGCATCGTGTATCGCGGCATGGTGGCATTGTCAGAACGGAATGAGCCTGTTGATCAAATCACTTTGACAGCCTATTTGCGGGGGACGGGCGAACTCGACCAAATAGGGGGTGCTTCGTATATTGCAGAAATCGTGCAGGTGGTTCCTAGTGCCGCTAATATCCGGTACCACAGTAAAATTGTTCGAGACAAGTCGTTGCTTCGTGGCCTTGTTCAAACCGCCACCGAGGTGGCCATGCGAGGCTATGAAGGTACGACGCAAACGGACGAATTGCTCGAATTTGCGGAACGGGAAATTTTTCGATTGGCCCAGGGGCATTTGGGAGGAGCATTTGCTCCCCTCAGTAGTATTCTGCAAGAGAGCATTGAAATTGTTGATCGGTTGTATAGCAGAAAAGAACGGATCACGGGAGTGCCGACCGGGTTTACGGACCTGGATAATTTGCTGGCGGGACTTCAACCATCTGATTTAATTATTGTGGCGGGTAGGCCGAGTATGGGGAAGACGAGTTTGGCGTTAGGAATGGCTGAATATTCAGCGTTAAAAGCCAATGCTGTGGTTGGAATATTCAGCATGGAAATGTCTAAAGCCCAACTGGTTTTACGAATGATCAGCTCCCAGGCCATGTTGGATTCTCATGCAGTCAGAACAGGTCAATTGGCGCAATCTGATTGGTTGAAATTGACTGCAGCGGCCAGCCGGCTTGAGCAGGCCAAAGTCTTCATTGATGATTCCGGCAATTTGACTGTTCAGCAAATGCGCGGGAAAGCGCGGCGGCTCAAGGCTGAATATGGCTTGAGCCTTTTGATTGTTGATTATTTGCAATTAATGGAGGGGCGGGGAAATTCGGAATCTCGTCAACAGGAAATTTCCGATATTTCCCGGGCCTTAAAGGGTTTGGCGAAGGAATTGAATATTCCAGTGATTGCCCTTTCTCAGTTGAGTCGGGCGGTGGAAAACCGAACAGATAAAAGACCAATGCTCGCCGATCTGCGGGAATCTGGGGCGATTGAACAGGATGCCGATGTGGTGATGTTTATTTATCGAGACGAGGTCTACAACCCTGACTCCGATGATAAGGGAATTGCTAATATCCTTGTTCGGAAACATAGAAATGGGCCCATTGGAGAAGTGGATCTGCAGTTTCATGACCGGTATGCCAAATTTCATGACTTAACGAGAGAGGGACGGGCTGGTATAGTATAACGAGTTATTGAGGTACGGTTTATGAAATCTACAAGAGTGCTAGCTATGAAGGTTCGGTCAGGACAGACATTTCCTATGTGGTTGGGCCGCCTGAGGACTCTCTTGTGGGGAATTCCGCTGTTGGTGGTATCTTGCGGGACAGCTCCCTCTCCCACGCTGAATGGACAAGAAGGGTCCATGGTGACTCGAGAAACTTCTCACCCCCAAGCCTACTATCACTTCCTTCGTGGTTCCCTTGCTGAGTTAAATAATGATGCCACTATGGCCGTAGAGGAATATCAGGCAGGTTTGGCTTTTGACACAGATTCGAAATTTTTAAAATTTCGCCTTGCCAAACTGCATTTCTCTATGTCGCATCTACCGGAAGCCTTGAATTTAGCGAGACAAATTCCTGTGTCGGAGGTTTCTCAGGCGCCGATGTTTTTCGATTTGGCAAAAATCTTTGCTGGCGGAGGGGATACTGAACGGGCCTTGGAGGTTCTGACTGAAGGGGAACAACACTTTCCTCAGGATGAACGGATATATATTTCTCATGGCACCCTTCTGTTAAATATGAAAGAGCTTCAAAAGGCTGAAGAGGTTTTCCATGAATTATTAGTTCATGTGCCTGGCTCAGCGGAAGCGCATTATTTTTTGGGCGTGATTGCTCTCGAGGCTAAAACGAAGCAGGAAGCCAAGGCCCATTTTCGGGAAGCCATTGCTCTTCATGCCACCTTTGAAAGGGCGTATCTGAAGTTAGTAGCAATTTCCGAGGAAGAAAAGGACCCTCAGGAGGCTATTGCACTTTTAGAGCGCTATTTGATTGAGGTGAATCCGCATCATCGGGAATTCCGGTTGCGGATAATCCGTTTGTATATTGGCCAGCAAAACACGGACAAAGCATTGAATCATTTGGACTATTTTCTCCAAGAAAATCCAGATGATTTGCATGCGCAGGTTCTTAAGGCTCAAATCTATGGTGAATTAGGCAATTTTCCTGCTGCAATCAAGGAGTTAAATGCCATCTTGCGCGTGAGACCAAACGAATTGCGCGTTCGTGATTTCCTGGGATTGTTATATGAGGAAATGAAGGACTATGACCGCGCGATTCAAGCGTATCGAACTAATGTTCAAATGGATTCAACTTTTTTCGATAGTATTCTGCATTTAGGGTTTGTGTCCTATCGGTTAAAACGCAACCAGGAAGCGCTTTCATATTTGGACCAGGCCGTAAATCTCAATCCCAAACGGCCAGAACCGTATTTATTATTGGGGTTGACCCATTTTCAGATGGAAGATTATCACAAGGCCAAGGCCAGATTAGAGGAGGGTATTCACCAGGACCCCACAAATGCCGAGCTCCATTTTAATTTAGGCACAGCCTATGACAAATTAGACCTTTTCGATAAAGTGGTTCGTGAAATGAAGCAGACTCTGGAGTTGGATCCGGAACATGCGGATGCCTTGAATTATTTGGGTTATAGCTATGCCGATCGTGGCATCAATGGGGAACAAGCCTTGGCTCTTACGCAACGTGCTGTTGCGTTAAAACCCCATAACGGGTATTACGTGGATAGTCTAGCTTGGGCGCTTTACAAACTTGGACGCATTGAAGAAGCGCAGGAAACGATTCAGCGTGCGGTTTCTTTAGTGTCTGATGATCCAGTGATTTATGAACATATGGGGGATATCTTCCTACGACAAGATGAACGAGATAAGGCACGGGAGGCCTGGCTTCATTCACTGCAACTCGATTCAACCAATAAACCGCTGGGGAAGCGGTTTCGTGACGCCGGTTTTGGGGAACCGATTCCTACCCTTTCCCACAAGTCTACCTTGACCCCCTAACTTCTCACCATCCTAAAATTTGGCGTGGGTCAATCAATAAATTTATCAAGAGGGGGCTTCAGATTATTTTAAAGGGCGCTACGGGGCCGTTTTGATGGATTTTTGGTTTAAGTCATTATTAGCGTCAGGGCCTGATTCTTAAGGTTTTGGTTCTTTCTGGCGAATAAATAGTCACGCCTTTTCTTTATTGGCCTTGCGTGACGATTAATACTTCCAACCTTTGTGTCGCTGATATAGCCATATTTATGAAATTAGTAGATTTTGGCGTATATTCTTTGCCGTCTTTAGGGTCGTGTTGATAAACATCAAAGCCCTGGCTACTTGGAAAAACCAGGTGTACCATCATCCGAGGGTGAGATAAATAACAATCTATTGGAGAATAGTCCTCCACGGAGGTTTCCAGGATGCTAACTCAACTTAAGGACCAAAAGGGATTCAGTTTGACTGAGCTGATGATTGTGGTGGCAATTATTGGGATTTTGGCGACCATAGCCATCCCAAATTTTTTGCGTTACCAAGCCAAGGCCAAGCAAACAGAGGCAAAAAGCAATTTGGTGGCAATCCATACCGCCGAAATTGCCTATTTCGCTGAGAATAATGGGTATATAGATGATTTTAATGCGATTGGATTTGCCATGAGTGGGTCTTCGCAACGATATTTTTATAAAATTGGCAATGCCAATCTTGGGACATTACCCCCTGGTTGTACCGACCCGAATTTAGATTCTGTAAGTGCATTGGGATTTACTGCAGTTGCAATTGGAAATATTGATGGAGATGCAACCTGCGACGTGTGGACCATTAATGAGGGAAAGGTCATCACGAATGTGACAAATGATGTTTCTTCCTAGTTTTTTTGGGCCATGGCGCGATGCATTCAACGGGAACCAATTCAAGAAAAGTTGATTTCCCCAAAACTTTAACTGAATCGTTTTAAGAAACATGCCTCAAGAGGAGGGCAAAAGTGGATATGCTCGATAAAATTAAAAATCGGTCAGCCAAGGTTGGAGTGATTGGATTAGGATATGTAGGGCTTCCCTTAGCCGTACTTCAGGCCAAGGCCGGGTACCAGGTGTTTGGGGTGGATGAAGTGGCAGCCAAAGTAGAAATGGTGAACCAGGGGCGAAATTATATATTGGATGTGGTGGACTCTGATTTGCGAGAAGTCGTTGAGCAAAAAAAATTGGAGGCGACAACTGATTTCTCTGTGTTACGGCAGTGTGATGTAATCCTTATTTGTGTGCCCACTCCTCTGACCAAAAATAAAGAACCGGATATCTCCGCCATTGTGAAAGTTCTTGGGCATCTTGCCGATAGTTCACATCCAAATATGCTCGTTGTATTAGAAAGTACAACATATCCTGGAACAACCGAGGAGGTTATTTTGCCCGCCTTAACCGCAACGGGTTTAACGGTTGGAAAGGATCTGTTTGTTGCATTTTCTCCCGAAAGAGTTGATCCTGGAAATCCTGAGTTTAAAACTCATAACACATTCAAATTGGTTGGTGGTGTTACAGAGGCATGTGGGGAAGTTGCCAAAACGTTTTATGAGCAATCCATCGTGAAAATTTTTCTTCTCAGTTCACCACGGGTGGCGGAAATGTCTAAGGTATTTGAAAATGTTTTTCGCTCAGTGAATATTGCTTTAGTGAATGAGCTCACTCTGCTGTGTGACCGAATGAACATTAATGTATATGAAGTGATTGATGCTGCGGCCACGAAGAACTTCGGTTTCATGCCTTTTTATCCTGGCCCTGGAGTGGGAGG
>BQIZ01000101.1 GCA_021604365.1 Nitrospirales bacterium | reverse complement strand
TTGTACCCCTTCCTTGAAAATCCTCGGAAGATTGATAGTCTTTCTTAAAGGGGTGGGTCGAAATGCCTCGGAGAACCATTCAAGCTTCATATGAAACAAAACAATGAAAATATATCGCTCTCCGCTCTTTCTCTAACGCTTCTCGGGATACAATTTATCCTTATCGGGTTGATTGCCTATACCGGGCCACTGTGGCCTTCAGACTGGAGCCTTCGAGCCATACTTGCTGGTGGCGGAGTGGTAGGCCTCTGGGCGCTGCAGGCCATGGATGGGGCTGCGACAAGTGAAGGTCTTTCCGGAAGTTCCCGGCCAGGGGAAACTCATTGTCCTCGGCCCTTACCGCTGGATCAGGCATCCCATGTATGCCAGCGTCTTTTTGGTGACCCTGGCTTGGACGCTGGGGAGTCCGCTTCCCTACTGTATGCTGTTGTGGGTGGGATTATTGGTGACCGTATCGGTCAAAATCCGCTACGAAGAGCGTCTCTTGATGAATCGATTCCCTGAATATGAAACCTATTGGCGTCAAACAAAGCGCCTCATTCCTTTTGTGTGGTAGAGCCGGTTGGGTTTGGTGATTAAAGAGGAATGAAGGGGGATTGAGGGGACGTGGCGGGATAGGTTCCTGGAGGTTAGCAGATGGGGTTTAGCCCCTCGCAGTTGAATGGGAATTATGGTGGTCGGTATTGCGCGTCATTGCTTTCCTGGAAATACCAGAGGTAAGTCTCTAAGGACTAAAAATTTTCCGCCAAGATTATTTACCCCGTATTGGCATACTATGCTGATTCCAATACTCAATGGTTAGGGTGTTTGAGAATTTCCTGATATTCAATGCAGGGTAAGAGATTCGGAAATGGCCCTATTTGATGTCGTTACGCGTTCAGATCGGAGGCTGCCGAGGGATAACGAACCCTTATTTAACTACCTGAATACTTCAGGTCGGAGTTCAGTGGATGGAATTAGAACAACACTTGAAGCGTGGTTTCAGAGAATTCCGGAGGCAGGGAAGACTGACCTACGGGCCAGATTTCGTTCCCCTACAGATTCACAGCATCAGAGTGCATTCTTCGAAATCTACTTACACCACCTTTTGTGCTGCATGGGGTTTTCAGCGATTCCGCATCCCAATGTCTCAGGAGAAGTCGGAACCCATCCGGATTTTGTAGTTTTAAAGGGCGATAAGCGGTGCTTTTATCTCGAGGCCACGTTGGCATTGCCCTCAGGAAATGAATCTGCTGAAAATATCAGAATTGCTCAGGTCTATGACACGCTTAATGCAATGGAATCCCCAAACTTTTTTTTGGCGATACGGCTTCGAGGTGCTCCTGCAACACCTCCTCCGGGGGCGCGTCTACGTCATGTTCTTGAACGGTGGTTGTCAGATCTTGATCCGGATGTTCTGAGACAAAAATTCGATGCCGTGGGTTTAGATGGGCTGCCGGCCAAAGAGTGGTCCCACGATGGATGGGATCTTTCTTTTTTTCCTATAGCAAAGCCACCTTCTCTACGAGGACAACAAGGTATCCGTCCCATTGGGATGAAAATGTCTGAAATGAGAATAGTTAATAGCCGAACTGCGATCAAAACAGCAGTTTGCAACAAAGCGACAAAGTATGGAAATTTGGACCTGCCTTTTGTTGTTGGGGTAAATGCCATTGACAAATTTAGGTTCGCACGTGATCGTGATATCATATATGCACTTTTGGGGGAGGAGAATGTCACCGATACCCAGCGGGCGGACGGCACCATTGAACGCAAGCCAGGAAGGACGAAAAATGGCGCCTGGATTGGTCCACATGGATTACGGAATACACGGGTTAGTGCGGCATTAGTTTTCCTCAATATGGATGAATGGAACATGGGTAAACAGTCTCCCACTATGATTCACAATCCAGGAGCGGCTCGCCCCCTGTCGCATGACTTGTGTCCTTTGCCGCAAATGATCCCTATTCTGACGGAAAACTGTCTGGAGCCAAAGATCGGATCAGCTGCGAGCGAGTTTTTAGGTCTCCCTACGCCATGGCCACCCGTAGATTAAGCGTCGGAAGGCCAACCAAAATCCTCATGCTGGTAATGGTTTCCAGCGCCCATTTCCCGCTATTCAAAACTGGTGGGATAAGCTGAGCTTTAGATCTCTGTCCGTGAAATAGTCAGAATGTCTTTTTCAGAAATATTAAGCGGTCTCGCAGCCATCGTTTCGTTAGGCGCGCTGTTGTACGCTCACCGGTCCGCAACAGCTGCGGAAGCTAGTGCTCGAACTGCACAGGAGGCGTTGTCATTTCAACGCCAAACCTATGCAAACGAACAGTCCGACCGACGAGAAGAACGGCTATCCTTGCTGGCGAAGGAAGCCATAATCAACTGGCCGACTTATGGCAGCCTGGTGCCAATCCTTACCCGGGAAAAGGACCTATCGGCAGAAGAGCAGGAAGATCTTGCTCGCCGGGTATATAGTGGTTTAAGTCGTTCTGAGGAAGACGCATTATCTGCGGTAAGGCAGTGGCGCCAAATGCTTGCTAGGAAATGAGGGGCTACCTAAATTTCCACGTCCAATGGAGGAGCTCCTCTTGCGGTTTTCACCGAACGGGTAAGGTCTCCGGTGGGGCTCGAGCCCCAGAGCGTCCTTGACGTGTGATTGAGTTAATCCTGCTTCTTAATTTCGCGGTAGAAACCTTTGGGTTCCTCTCCCTGACCAAGGGTGCTAATTAGGTTGCATCAGAAATTCCCCACAATAATCGCTCTTGTGAATGTTCCTACTCTCATAATTCCGGAAATCGGCAACTCTGATCAGGACCATTGGCAAGCGATGTGGGAGTTCGGGAACTCTGGATGGGTTCGGGTGCAGCAACGGGATTGGAATAGGCCAGTTTGTGACGAGTGGGTGAATGTCCTTGAACAAGCCGTAGGGGAAATCGGAGAGAGTCCCGTGCTTGTTGCACATAGTTTGGGGAGTCTCTGTGTGGCGCATTGGGTGGCACGTAACAGCCTCAATATTAAAGAGGCCTTGCTGGTGGCCCCCCCCCCGAACTTGGAAAAAGCCGACTTCCCTTTAGAGTTAACTGGCTTTTCTCCGGTGTCTCTCTGTGTCTATGAGCGTGTTGGCGTTGTCTGACGCCTGCCGTCCGGTTATTGGGTCGGACGCTCTTATGGCCCGGCGGCCTTTGTTCGAGCGCAGCGAGTTAGGCCGCCCTCCTCAGATTCGCGTCCGTCCCATCTTCATGAGGCCGGACGGGGCGTCAATGGTTTTGTTTACTTTTGCCAAAACAAAAGTGAATCGGCTGCCGGGCCGAAACCCGGCAACTATCATGAATACTAAAAATTCCAGTTAGTGGACTGTGCTTGAAACTATGGGGATTTCCTCTGAACCCCTCGGAAGATAATGAAAATGCGTATAGCAGTTATAAGAGCGAGGGTCCGATGGGTTCGCTGAGGATCAGGACGAGGGCTTATCTGTAAAAACTAGGACATTAGTTAACGGACACTGTCAGATGAAATTGAGAATGTGGTCTAAACGGAAAACACAACAGGCGTCATTCCCGCAGGTTGGTAGCGGGGGTCCATCCTAAACGAAACCAAGATAGATTCCCCATAACAAATGTCGGGAATGACCAGGTCGGGGAGATTCCCGATTAAAGCTGTCGGGAATGACAAGGAAGAGAGATCCTGATTTGTCGGGATGAACAGCGGAAGGCTTTCAATTTTCAAAACTCAACATGTTTATTCTTCATCAGGCACTGTCTGAGAAGTAATATCCAAGTTTTTACAGCTTATCCCTCATTGGCGGGGCGTTCTTCGTGGTCAGGATTGTGTGAACGGCTTGTGAGGCCTCTTTGACCAGGATCCCCATTTTGGGGTGAGAAGGTTCGAGATCGACAGGGAAGCCATAGTGACGTAACCGTTCGCTTGCCAGATGGCCAATAGAGGCGACCATCATGCGGTGAAGCGCTTTTCTAAAAAGGTTAATCTTCTCGTCCTTTTCCAACACCTTGATGAGATGTTCAACTTGGATGGCGTTGGTGATCAACAAAACCGGTATGACCCCATCCATGACTTCTTGAAGTAGATGTTTCAGGGGTGCCAGATCCTCAGGTAAGGTCCATCGATAGACTGGAACCGGTCGGACCTTTGCTCCCCGTTCCTTCAGGCCTTCTAAAAATTTCGGGTTACTGACCCCATATTCCTGCACTGCAATCCGTAAGCCCTGGAGCCCGTCTGGGTAAGATACATCAAGGGCAACGAGAGTATCTTTCCATGTATTGGGTTCGGGGACCAGGATGTTCGGCTGAAGTCCAAGATCTTTTAAGGCCAGGGCTGGTTTGGGACCCCGCACGACGAGCACCGTGTTGCGCAAGGCGCCAGTGATCGCCTCAAGTGCATATCGGGTTTGAATAACATCCAATAGAGTACGAAATCCTACCCCGGTGAGCAGGACGAGTATGTCGACCTGACCTGCCAGCAAGGCCTCGCCACATTCCAGTGCCTGAGGATTGTCCGATAGTGGGAGTTCCCTCATTGACGGGGCGACGAGAGGCACGCCTCCGTGCCGGACAATCAACCGTTCCATTTCCTTAGCCATCCGGCTTTCAAGAGCCCCGACCCGGAGTCCTTGAAAGCCGGCATTGGATTGTTCACCGTTCATGGGTGGTACCTTACAGAGGGGTGAAAGATTTATTGGCCCGATGGAGCAGTCACATCCTTGGCGCATCTAAATCCTGTGGAATTATTGCGGTCCGTTGGAACACTTTTGATCCTCGTAAAAATTCGCACCTGTGGTGTTTCCCCCTGCCAGCCTGAACTCCGCAACACTTTGTATGTGCCGGTTTCGGGCCCTGGGGGATTCCGTGCAGGGCTTTTGCTGTAATAGTCTGCTTCGTACCAGTCAGCCACCCATTCCCAGACATTACCCGCTACATCGTAAACGCCATACGGGCTTTTGCCTTTTTCATAAATACCAACCTGGGTTAATGTGGCCTCTCCCCGCCACGATTGATTGAAATTCAAATGTTCCAGCGTGGGTTCGACGTCACCCCAAGGAAAGCGCCAGTCGTTGGGGCCTTTTGCGGCTTTTTCCCATTCGGCTTCGGTGGGAAGACGTTTCCCTGCCCAGTGGCAATAGGCTTCGGCATCTTTCCAGTCCACGTTGATAACCGGAAGGTCGGTGACCGACTCTGGCATCATATTCTGTTTCCACAGACCCCTTTTCGGATCCGTGGGGTGTTGGGGAGTGCGGTGCCCGGTTTCGGTCACGAATTGAAGATACCGTCCATTGGTGAGTTCATACTTATCCATATAAAAGGTACTCACGAACACGTCATGATTCGGCCGTTCGTCGAGTCCCCCATCCCTGGCCGCTTTGGGGACTCCCATCGGGAAGATTCCTTCGGGAATCAAGACCATGGGAGCGCCGTCTTTTCCGACAATTTCCTGAGGGGTCTCGGAAGCGCTCACCATGCTGGAAGCTCCAGCGATGAAGAGTAGGCACGCTCCTACCCCGATATACCCTATCCGTCGATTCCGCATCATTCCTGCCATCTTTTCCTCCAATTCTTTCTGACCATGCCACAATTTTGTATATATTCCATTCATAAAATACCATAAATCCCCCTGATCATGAATGATAGTCCAAAGGTTTTAGGAGGGAAAGTTGAACAGGGTAAGATTTTTAACAGACCTTAGGAACCTTCGGCGTTTGTTTGGCAACTTGCTCCCTTCCAGTGTCCTGGTTATGATGCCTTTCTCCGAAAATACTCTTGAGTGATGCGGTTTCCCTCTTTATCCATTGACGGAATTGAGATGCAGGAAAAAAGAAAAACCTGTGGCCTTCGACATTTGGCCTTGCGGGTGCGGGATGTTCAGGTTTCCCAGCGGTTTTATGAACGACTGTTTGAGATGAAAGTTGTGTGGCAGCCTGATTCCGAAAATGTCTACCTCAGTACAGGCTATGACAATCTGGCGCTGCATCAAGTGACGGCTGAAGAGTTAAGTCAATTTAACCTTTCCCGGGTTCACCCGTTGGATCATTTGGGGTTTATCATGGATTCTCCGTCAAGTGTGGATGCGCTGTTTTCCGAGGCCACAGAACAGGGAGCCACGATTGTGAAACCCCTGAAGCACCATCGTGACGGCAGTTATTCGTTTTATCTCTCGGATCCGGATTTCAATACAATCCAGGTATTGTTTGAACCCTCAATCCAATTGTGATAGAGAAGGGTCGAACCCTCGGGGTTCCTTCAATTCACCACATACGACAGAGTTTTTTCTCCATCTCACGTTGTTATGAATCCCTGGACGAACATTGATCCCACGCAGTATGTCGGACTGCACCCGTGGGTGTGGGTTCAGTTGGAAAGTGCGGAAGAGCCCGGACCATTTCCGTTTTTGGGCGGGGTGGATCCGGAAGTTGTCAGCAGTCTTCATCAGGTGCATGGGCTCATGATGAGCGGTATCGAGACCGCTATCAGCGACATTATGGCCAAACGTGCTTCCGTGGATGACCCTCAGATATCCCGCCGTTTGGAGGATGCCTATGCGGAAGTGGTGCAAAGCCGTCCTCCCCTGCAACAACATATTCAATGCGGCCGGAAATCCGATGGGACCTTTCACTGGACCTATCCAAGAAATCCTACTGCCTCGGCCAAAATGACATACGGGGGAATGCGGATTTTTAATTCCGTCACCCGGCAAGCCATCCCCTTTGGGTTTGATCGGCCAATCGGGCCGAATGTAGGGCATTTCCTGGGTTTTCTCACTGGTAGGAATACGATGGGCGAAATTCAAACGGTGGCCCAGGCTGGCGGGCGAGACCTTGAGCGTCAATTGGCGCAGCTCTTTACCCTCTTGAAAGACCATGATTGTCTCGCCACTGCTCTAAATACCTCCATTGAGGCCCATTGGAGGCAAATCACAAAGGACCAGGATGTGGTGCATCTGGGTCATGCCGCGTTGATGTATCGATATCAGGATAGTTTTTTATGGTTTGATCCCTGGCTCATGCCATGGTTCGCGGAGTCGCCTGTCCCATCTCTGTGGGCCAATCTCCTGCCGCGTCCGGCAGGAATTTTTCTCACTCATGATCATGACGACCATGTCGATCCCCGCACCCTGTACCATTTACCCAAAGATGTGCCGATCTTTGTGCCGAGTCGACGCAACCGGAAAACGCTCCATTATGATTATCTGTCCCTTCTCAGAGAACTAGGTTTTTCACAGGTCAGGGAGCTGGCCCATGGCGAAAGTTGGCGTATAGGAGATGCCGAGGTCGTGTCCGTGCCGTTTTTCGGTGAAGACCCATGTGATGTGGAAATCCCCCGAAATTGTTATTTGGTGGCGGACCGTGGGCGGAATACGTTGGTGCATGCCGATAGTGGGCCGACCAATGATGGCCACTCGGCATTGCAAGACAAGGTCATGGCCAAGCTCGTTTTAAAGTACGGTCCGATTCCCTTGGTTTTTGCCTCGCAACAACAACTCAAAGAAGTCCGGAGCTATGCGGCCTATGCCTGTCTCTCTCCTCCGGGAACCTGGTTGGAGGTAGGAGAAAACGGCTTTTTGACCAATGCCTATTTAGCTGAGTTGTGCCGAACGGCTCAAGCCAGGCTGTTTGTGTCCTATGCGACGGGGGGTGCGGATTGGTATCCCGATCATTTATCCTTTATGTTCAGTGGGCGTAACCCGGCCCGGACGGCCCTGCTCACCGCGAATTGGGATCCGCCTGAAAGTCTTAAGCAGGAACTGGAACCGTTTGGCTGTCGCTATCATTTCGGCCAGGCGTTTGATGTGTTTGGAGCCGGATCCGATGGAGAAACCCTGGTTTCTCATCTGTCAGATCAGCTGGCACCACTCGGGCTCTATCAGTTGGATCATGTTCCTCCTCCCTTCCTGCGAAAACAACGGTAGCCATGGCATGTCATGGGAGGGGTGGCGTGAAGTAACGAGGCCTGAGCCTCCAGGATTCCCGCTTGGCCTCTTCCAGTAAGTCCGGTATGATTCAACCTCACGCCTACAGTATTCCTTGGTAGCAAAGGGAGGCAACGATTCATGGTGCAGGAAACTGAAGACCAAAAAGAATATATAGAAGAAGTTGCGGTGGTCGGTGTCAAAGTTCGGGATCTGGGGGAGGTAAAAAAAACCCGGACCGATGATCATACGGTGAAGGTCGGCGATTGGGTTTTGTTGGATTTAGATAACGACCATACCTTTGGGAAAGTCTATCTCCCTCCTCAATTTCTCCCGTTTAGCCCGCCGATGCGGGTGATGCGGCAGATTATTCGAAAAGCCACTGAAGACGATAAACGCCAGATTGCCCGCCAGGTGCGATTGGCCCAGGAAGGTGAGGAATTTTGTAATCAGCGCATTGAAGAATCCGGCCTCAAAATGACCTTGGTGGAAGTGTTTGGATCGTTTGCCCAGCGATCACTCACCTTTACCTATACGGCCGATGATCGTATTGATTTCCGGCAACTGGTCAAAGATCTAGCACGGCGGTTTGGATGTCGGATTGAAATGCGCCAGATTTCAAGCCGGGAGGAAGCCGCCAGACTGAGCGGTGTGGACACCTGTGGATTGGTGTTGTGTTGCTCCAGCTTTTTAACTGATTTTAAGCCGGTCTATCCTCGGGGACGGGCCGATGCCCCCATGAATGGTATGGATAGCCACCGGATCGGGGTCTGTGGTCGGATGAAATGTTGTTTGTTATATGAGGAAGAGAATTGGACACTCACTCGACGCAAACCACAGCCGTTGATTCATCCCACAAAACGATAACAACCTGTTCGTCAGAATAGTGGAAGTAGTGAGAAGGAGTGCGGTGTCATATCGGCTAGCTGGGCTGGATATGAGGATGAGTGGAGAAACGATTTAAGATGGGGGCTAAGCCACGATTCGTCATTTATGCACATAATGCGACCTATGATAAGTTGCATCAAGTGGCGACGCTGGGGTTAACGGCTGCGGCGATGGGGAAAGACGTGATGGTGATTTTGTTGTTCTGGACCATCAAAAAGTTGGCGGAAGGCCGGATAAATGAATTGGATTTTCCTCCGGAGTATGCCGCTCAAGCCCCTGAAGTGGCCCGGTTGATCCGTGAACGCAAAGTCCCACTCATTTCGGAAATGTTCGAGGAAGCCCGTCACGTCGGCCAATTTAAACTGGTCGCCTGTAGCGCAGGACTTGAGTATATGGGTGTTGATGCCAAAGCAGTCACTCAGGGGGTTGATGAGGTGATGGGGTTGCCTGCGATTATCTCTGCCTGCTCGGGTGCGGAAACCACCCTGTTTATTTAGTGCCCTCTCCGGTCTTGTTCTGATCAGTGTGTTGCCAGGCTTTGATCGCTTACACCGGTTTTCTGAAGGCCTTCATTCTTGACAATACTTGAGATCGGGTGCTAGGTCCTTGAGGTGGTTCCTGTCATGAATAAAATTGAAATTCCAGGCAAGGCGGCCTCCACATGGACAGGTCCGGCTCGGGAGCAGGCCGTCCAGCGAATGTTCACGGCCATTGCCAAATTTTATGACCTGAATAACTCCCTTCTCAGTTTTGGTCTGCACCATTCCTGGAAACGCAAGGCGATTTCCTATATTCCTGACACCTCTGGGACACGAGCCTTAGATTTAGGTGCGGGGACCTGCGACCTTGCCATTTTAGTGGATCAACATCTCCGCTATACAAGCCAAATTATCGCGGCGGATTTAAATTTAGCCATGTTGCGTGTGGGGCAGGATAAAGTCCGGTCCCAGAAATTGGCCAACCGTATTACCTGTTTGCAAATGAATGCCGAGCATCTCACCTTTCCGTCTGCCACATTTGGTACGGTCACTGCCGGATTTTGTATTCGCAACGTTGGCAATCTTCCTCAAGCTCTCTCAGAAATCTGCCGGGTCTTGCAACCCGGAGGTCGCTTCGTGTGCTTGGAATTTTCCCGTCCTGTTTCAGCCGGCCTGCGCAAGCTGTACGACTGGTATTCCTTTCATTTGCTCCCATGGATTGGCACCAAGGTGGCCCGTGATGGGACGGGGGTATATGAATATCTCCCGGCGTCGATACGGAATTTTCCAGATCAAAACCGGCTAGCTCAATTACTCAAGGAAGCCGGGTTTCAGACTGTGGAGTATCACAATCTGACCGGTGGAATTGTTGCCATTCATGTGGCGGTGAAATAGCACGATGAACTCCGTACTGTACGTCTTTCTCCCCTGTAAAAAGGTCTATCCCACCGGGATTACCTACCTGGCCGACTTCATTCACCGGCGCCGGCCGGATGTGCGTCAGCAAATTCTGGATCTCTCCTTATTTCCGCCGAATCAACGTCAAGCCCAATTAAGAGAAGCGACCAAGGCCTTTCAGCCGGAATTGGTGTGTTTTTCATGGCGGGATATCCAAATTTTTTCACCGCATGAAGGTGACGCCTCGCTCGAGCATGCGTTTAATTTTTATTACGCCAGCAATCCGCTGAAGCGGGTGGTAGCCTCTTTCCAAGGCTTACACAATTTATACCGTTATTATACGGATATCCGGCAGAATCTTTCCTATCCCTGGTTAATTCAGAAGGAATTCCCCTCAACCGGAATGATGATTGGCGGCGGAGCGTTCACAGCCTTTGCTGACCAGCTTATTGAAAAATTGCCGGAAGGTATCATTGGTATTTTGGGAGAAGGAGAGGACGCCATTCTCAAAGTCCTGAACGGCGAGCCTCTTGGTGAAGAACGGTTCATCATCAAAAAGCAGGGAAGGGTTACCAAGGGCACCAAAAATACGCCGGCCCTGTTAGATGCGCTCTCCGTGGATATTCCTTATCTCACGTCAATCTTTCCCCAATACCGTGAATATATCGGCGAATGTATCGGCGTGCAAAGCAAACGCGGCTGCCCGTATGATTGCGCCTTTTGTCTTTATCCGTATATTGAAGGCAAGCGGGTGCGCTACCGTCCGGCGGAAAATGTGGTGAAGGACATTGCCCAGTATTATCACCAATGGGGAGCCAGACGGTTTTGGTTTACCGACGCGCAGTTCATTACCGGCAAAGATGCGTATCCCCAATGTACCGAAATCCTGGAGCGAATCATCTCTCAGCAATTACACATTGAATGGTCGGGATACGTCCGGACCTCGCTGATTAACCCAACGTTGGCCAAGCTGATGGTGCAGTCAGGAGTGGGAGATTTGGAAGTGGCGATCACGGCGGGCTCGCAAAAGGTCCTGAATAGTATGCATATGGGCTTCAAGCTTGAACATTTGTATGACGGATGCCGGTATTTGAAAGAGGCGGGATTCAATGGGCGGGTCATTCTGAATTATTCGCTGAACTCACCTGACGAAACAGAAGAAACTCTCCTCCAAAGTATTGAGTCCTATAAAATGGTGGCCTCGATATTGGGAGAAGACCGGGTGTTTCCCTTGATGTTTTTCTTAGGAATCCAGCCCAATACGGATTTAGAGCAACGATTATTGTCGGAAGGCTATTTATCGAAGGGTTACAACCCGCTCAGTTTGACGCCCTGGAACATCAAAAAGATGCTGTACAATCCGGCCCCGCTTAACAAGATCATCGCCAAGGCTTGTCTGGCGGCCTGGGGTCGAAAGCATGGGTCGCAGGATCCCCGCCCCTGGTCAGGCAGCTTGAGTCAGAGTGCCACGCAGCAACAGGGGCACACCTATGCGGACACAAGTCTATCGAAAGGATTTGAAACCAATTCAGGCCGTGACGCCCTTTTGACTTTGGAAGAAATCCTCCGTTCCCGCCGCCCTGCGCCCTCCCCACCGCTCTCTCCTGCTCCCCAACCAAATCCTTCGCGGTAATTATTGATAATGGGAGTGTTGAATAATACTAATTTCCAAGGGCCTATTGACCCACAGGCACGTTGCCTATCAGAGGCCTCGGGGCGGTTCAAAAAAGTTCGTCCAGCAAGGACCCAGCCATTTTTGCGCGCAGAGCGTACTTCCAGTACGTGAGCACGGAAAAATGGGTAGAACACCGCTGGCGGCTTTTTTCAACAGCCCCATAATGGAATTGAGGATAGATGGCGGGTTTCCGCCTAGCAGTCGAAGTCCTTATGGTTCCGACAAAGGACCCAAAACCCTTGACCCCCGTCCGGCCTCATCTGATTGGGAGGAAGCAACGCATAAGTGAGGGCGGACCGACTTGCTTTGCCCAGACCCGGTCGACCGGTTCTTGCGAGCGTCCCCCCAGATGGTCGGGCGACACATGGGTCGAAGAGGGGGAACATTGGGATTGAGGGGCCTGGAGAACTCCAGGTCGCCATTCAGCAGGTGCTAGGGTGTTGCGGACAATGACCAGTTGGTCGGTAACTAATCAAGAAGATTTCGGCAATTCTCCTGGAAGGACTGTAATTCCTACAAGTATTTACCCTTTGATCGTGAACTCCATGGTGCCGATAACGTTGACGGCATGCAGCGCCTGGCCTGGAGAACCATAAAAAATCTTGACCTGATACTTCCCGGGTATCCATCCCTCTGCCGGCTTTGAAATTAGAAAGTATCCGGATCGCTGATTCATTTCCAGTTCGATCACGTCTTTTCCGACTGGGGTATTCGACGTCACTTGCCCATCGTTCATTTGAAACCACGCAGCCGCGAATTGCCCAGGGGCGTCTAAGGGTTGTGCCTCGAAGACGATGTAAAACATCTGCGTGTCTATGGGGAATTCAGAAATGCCAGGGTTAACGGGTTCAACATACGCATCCCCCGTGGTCATCCATCCTGGCCGTCCAAGGGAATCCCAGGGTGTGTCGTATCCCGTCGCCATGGTAATCCAGGTAAAGACACCTTGCGGGCGCTTCCAGTTGACCTGATCATAGGCCATGTCTTTGAGCATATCGTTTTGGTTGGGAGACAGGGTCGAGCTGCCAAATGGATCATCGGCCCCCACATTGGTGACCAGGAATAGGAGAGTGAAGGCTGCCGCAGGCAGAGCGAAGCGAGAACCATTGACATACTTGCGAATTAAAGTGGTGAAAAATTTCTGTGCTGTGTACATGTTCCACCTCCTGGTGGGAAGGTCGCTTTTGTTATGAGACATTTAACTCCTTTTACCTTACTCGACCGAAAATACCTTATGCAATGAGATACCCGAGCCAAGGAATGAGGGAGACCGGGGATAGGATAAAGAATAATTATGGAAGAGGGGCGGGGACGCGGGAGCCTTCAACGCTTAGGCGCCGACTATCTACCATGCGATCGGCAACCTCGGTAATGTGTTTTTCTAGAATCAAACGCAAATGGCTACCGGGTCGATAGTCCGCCGGTGCCATGAAATGAACCCGGTTGGCATGACGGGTAAGCTGATAGCATTTTTCAAAGGATCTTCGGGTTTGGTCCTCAGGATTGTAAACCGCCAAGGCAAAGCCGTCGTTCTTCTTCATGAGGGTGAAACAGGGAACGTCCGTGGGTCCGTCCCCCACATACACCATTTGAGGAAATGGCACTCGGCGGCTCTCTTCCGGCATGTGATCATTCACGTCCTGGTCGAGATTGAGTAGGCCCTTATTCACCCGAAAGAGAAACTGGGTTTTCTGGGTATGGCTGATGGTGCGTTTGGGAAAACTGATATGGCCGTTTTCTTCATCAAACTCGCATCCGAAAATGGCTTTGACATGGGTAGCCACGACGCTTCCATCCAAAATGGCCTTTAGACCTGAACTGACCACGTAGTGTTCAAGCCGGATGCCGAACTCCTCATATTTCGGTTTTTTGAGAATGGTATTGAGTTCACCAAAGCACTCAGGAACCCCCTTGAAAAACTCTAAAAGGTTGCCCATGGACTTGAGATCCTGATTCGACAAGCTTCGAATCTGGTCATATTCCAACATGCGTTTCATGTAGGCCAGTTCCTGGTCGTAGCCTTTCTCTTTGATTAAATCGGTACAGCTGGGCCAAAAGGTGGCAGGATCAAGTTCGGCATGTCGCAGGATGGTATGGTC
>BQIZ01000100.1 GCA_021604365.1 Nitrospirales bacterium | reverse complement strand
GAGCGGGGAGCTATAAATTCGGTATGATTGGTAAGCCTATGAGACAACTATGGAGGGGATCGGGGACGAATATCGGCCTGTTGTTTCTTTCCATGTTTGCCCTGTTCCCGTTGCTGTGGATGCTGAGTGTGTCCTTTATGGTTCCGGGGGAGGCCAGCAATTTCCCGCCACCGCTGTTGCCGGAGCATCCGACGCTCGCCAATTATATTAAGCTCTTTGAATATTCCAGCATGGGAAGGAACTTTTTGAATTCCCTGTTTGTCGCGACGGCGGCTACCCTGTTGTCACTTACGTTTAATGTGGCTGCCGGATATGCGTTTGCTAAACTGGAGTTCAAGGGGCGGCACCTGTTGTTCCGCGGGCTGTTGAGTGCCCTGGTGATTCCGGCCCAGGTGTCCATGATTCCGCTGTTTTTGATGTTGAAGGGGATGGGGTTGGTGAATAGCTGGATCGGTGTGCTGATCCCCTTTGTGGCCAGCATATTTGGTATATTTCTAGTACGGCAGTATGCCTTGTCCATTCCGACGGAACTGATCGAGTCCGCCCGGATTGAAGGGGCCAGTGAACTACGCATTTTCCGGTCGGTCGTGGTGCCGTTGCTGACACCCATTCTGATTACACTGGGGTTGTTTACCTTTATGGCTGCATGGAATGATTTTTTATGGCCACTGATCGTCCTGACCGACAGTGATAAGTATACTCTGCCGATTGCGCTTGCCTCTTTGTCACGGGAGCATGTGCAGGATGTCGAACTGATGATGGCCGGTGCGGTGATCACCGTCACACCGGTCCTGGTTCTTTTTCTGATGCTTCAGCGTTTTTATATGAGCGGAAATCTTGCGGGAAGCGTTAAAGGATGAGAGGTTCATGGCGGACATCATGCTGCCTGTTTATCGGCATGGCGTGGTTGTTATTGCCGGTGTTCGCATTTGGGGAGAATCCCGCCGCCAATGATTTTCGGTTGCTTGATGGTTTTGAGAATGTCGGGGAATGGAATACCATCGCGACGGAATATAGCGAGGCCTCGCTCAGGATGGCAGAAGGCGTGAAGGGCAATGCGCTTCAACTGTCCTATAAACTTCGAACTGCCGGGACCGCCAATGCACATCGGGCAATTCAGCTTGATCTGTCGAATAATTTTGAGATCGCTTTTAAACTCAGGGGGCATGCGCCCCAATCTACTTTTGAGATCCGGCTGGTTGATGACAGTGGCGCGAATGTCTGGTGGAAGCAGTTTCATGATTACGAATTTCCTGATGACTGGACAACCGTTCGTATTCGGCGAAGCGATATCCACTTTGCCTGGGGGCCGGTCAAGGACCATCATCTGAACACTATCGCCAAATTGGAGTTTGTGATTCTTGGCGAAACCGGTGACCAGGGTACGGTCGAGTTCGATGCCCTCCAGATGCGGCCACTTCCTGAGCCGCCCGCCGTGATTCCGCCGGTCGTGGCCATGGCCGGCGACATCCCTGTCCCTGCCGTCGTTGACGGTAATCCGGAAACCACCTGGACTGCCGACACACCCACGGACCTGATATTTGATCTGGGCTATTTGCGCGATTTTGGCGGACTGACCTTGCGATGGGCCGAGGGGCAGGTGCCGGAGGCGATGGACTTGGCCCTTTCCGAAGACGGAACAGACTGGATCATGCCGCACTGGGAACTGGGAACCGGGCCTTCCTCGCCAGGAACTATCGGGTATGTGCGAACGGCAGAGGCGTTCGGGCGTTATGTTCGTCTTTCACTTACCCCGGCATCGGGAGGACGGATTGGCTTGCTGGAAGGTCGGATTGAACCACCGGAATTCGGGCAGGATGACAATCGGTTTCTCCTGTCCTTAGCCAGGGAAGCCAAAAAGGGATCGTATCCGCGCAGTTTTTTCGGGGAGCAGATTTACTGGACCGTCGTTGGCCCTCCACAGGGTGGCCGGTCGGCCATGCTGTCTGAGGATGGGGCCCTGGAACCGGGCCCCGGCGCATTCTCAATTGAGCCGTTTCTTCTTGAGAATGGGTCGGTGCTGAGCTGGGCCGATGGCGAACATCATCACAGCCTGCTGGATGAGTATCTGCCCTTGCCGCGCGTGCGCCGGGCCCATGAGGGCCTATCATTGGATATCAGTGCACATCGTCCGCCTGTTCCCTCTGGACGGGAAGGGGGAACGGACGGCCATGCCCGTGATGTGGTGACCAGATATCGTGTGGTCAATACCGGCACGATCCCTCGAACGTTTACCCTGGCTCTTGCCATCCGCCCCATGCAGGTCGATCCGCCTACGCAGATTCTGAACCTTGTGGGTGGTGTTAGCAACATTGAGCAGATCGGCTGGAATGGTGCCGCATTTCAGGTGAATCGTGACTGGTCCGTGTATCCTGATCTGAAGCCGGACGATGTCTCGCTCGCGGAATTTGAACGGGCAGGGTTTCCGCATGTGCAGGATGCCGGGGCAAGCACGGTTTCGCAAAGCCTCGTGGCGCCGGGAGGCTTCGGTTCCGGGGTCATGTATTATCATGTTGATCTGAAGCCCGGGGAGGTTCGCGAAGTTTCTGTCGTCACGGTGCTCGGTTCCGATAGGGGGCGTGTGCCGGCCCTCAATCGCGAGGCCATTGATGCCGGAGAAAAGGCGGCAGCCGAGGAATGGCGGGAAATCCTCAATCAAATGGACATTTCGGGTCCGCCTGAATCCATGCCGATGCTCCATAGTCTGAAAACCGCGTTGGCTCATATGTTGATCACCCGCGACGGGCCGGTACTGCGTCCGGGGCCACGAACTTATGCCCGATCGTGGATACGTGATGGCGCCATGATGAGCGAAAGTTTCTTGCGTCTCGGGCACAACGACCCTGCGATTGAGTATGCCCGCTGGTACGCACCGCACCAGTTCGCCAGTGGCAAAGTTCCCTGCTGTGTGGACAAACGTGGCGCGGATCCGGTTGTGGAGAATGACAGCCATGGAGAACTGATTTTTCTGATTGTGGAAATTTACCGGTACACCGGGGATCGTGCCTTTGCCGAGATGATGTGGCCTCATGTGAACAAGGCGGCGGTGGTCCTTAATACCTTGAGGCTGTCGGAACGCACGGAGCATAACCGTCAAGATGATCGCAAGGCATTCTATGGTTTGTTACCGCCATCGGTGAGCCATGAAGGCTATTTGGACCGTCCGGCGTATTCGTTCTGGGATAATTTCTGGGGTCTAAAAGGCCTGAATGATGCGGCGTTTCTTGCTGCGGAACTGGGTCACTCCGACCGCGCAGCCGACATCAGGGCCGATGCCGCTGAATTTGCGGCAGATATCGGCGCGTCCGTCAGTTTGTTGGGTGAAGAACTCGGGCACGTGCCGGGGGCCGCAGATCGAAAAGATTTCGATCCGACATCCACCACGATCGCGCTTTCGCCTACGGGAGCGGCAACGGCCTTGCCCAGGGAGTTGCTGGTTCACACGTTTGAAGAAGCCTGGTCCGAGTTTGTGTCCCGGCGCGATGGCCAAAAAGCGTGGGAGGTCTATACACCGTATGAATTTCGGCAGGTCAGCGCGTTTGTGCGATTGGGAGAGGTGGAACGTGCTCATGCCCTGCTTGATTTTTATATGCAGGACCGTCGCCCGACCGCGTGGAACCAATGGAGCGAGGTGATCGGCCGGCGTGAACGGGTACCGCGTTTCATTGGTGATATGCCCCATACCTGGGTGGGATCGGATTTCATCCGGGCGGTGCTTGATCTGTTTGTCTATGCCGAGGCCGAAACCGGCTCTCTGGTCATCGGTGCCGGTCTGCCGCGTCATTGGTTCCAGGGTGATGGGATTCGGGTGCGTGGATTGAAAACCCCGTATGGCGAGGTCTCGTATACGGCGCGTGATGAAAATGGGCAGGTACTCGTTGATTTGCAAGGATCATCCATGCCACCCGGCGGCTTTGTTTTTCCAGCTTCCCTGAAGGGCGACCTCAAGGTAACATTCAACGGAGACCCTGTGAACGTGCATGCAACCTCTCCATAAAACCGGTTGTCGCGAATTGGATTGCGTGCAGGCATTTCTGTTGTGAGTCCCTCTCCTTTGTAAGGAGAGGGTAGGTGAGGTAGATTCCGTGGGCGATCAGTCAATCAGCACTGGAGCAACCTCCGCAGAGGCTCCCTCCCATTTGTCTTTGTTCCTCTTCGGAACAAAGCCTTACAAAGGAGAGGAATTCCAAGCCGGTGCCTGTCCAACAAGGAGCACGAGAAGGGGATTGACCCACGAAAAAATCAGATAAAAAAAAGGATAAGGGTGGATGAAACATAACTCGACTTTTCCGGACGGGTTTCTCTGGGGTGCGGCCACATCGGCCTACCAGATTGAGGGGGCACCGTTGGCAGATGGCGCAGGTCCGAGCATCTGGCAGCGTTTTTCACATACGCCGGGACATACCCTGAACGGTGAGACCGGTGACGTCGCTTGCGACCATTACCATCGCTGGCGAGAAGATATCGCCCTCATGAAGGAGCTGGGATTGCAGGCCTATCGGTTTTCGGTGGCCTGGGGGCGTATTTTTCCGGAAGGCAAGGGGCGGCTGAATGAGAAAGGCCTGGATTTCTACGACAAACTGGTTGATGGCCTTCTGGAAGCAGGGATTGAACCGCTCCTGACATTGTATCACTGGGATCTGCCTGAGGCGTTGGACGATCTCGGCGGATGGTTGAATCCGGACATTGCGCATTGGTTTGCCGACTATGGGGAAGCCATGTACCGACGGCTGGATGGCCGGGTCAAAAAATGGACGACATTCAATGAACCCTGGGTCGTCACGGATGGCGGCTATTTAAATGGTGTACTGGCCCCCGGACATTCCTGCCACTCTGAAGCGCCCGTTGCCGCGCATCATCTGATGCGTGCCCATGGTGCGGCGGTTCAGGCCTATCGGGCTGTCGGTGCTCATGACATCGGCCTCGTGGTGAATATTGAGCCCAAGTATTCCGCTTCGGATGATCCCAGAGATCTGGCAGCCACCAATCGCGCGGATGCGTATATGAACCGGCAGTTTCTTGATCCGGCCCTTTTGGGATCCTATCCGGAGGAAATGAAGGAAATATTCGGTGACGCCTGGCCTGAATGGCCGGCCAAGGATTTCGACCTGATATGTCAGAAGATCGATTTTGTCGGACTGAATTATTACACCCGGGCTGTGACCTGTGATAAGCCGGATGCCTTGCCGGTCAGGGCCGGGACCGTTCCCCAACACCATAAGACTTTTACGGAAACCGGGTGGGAGGTGTATCCGAAGGGGCTTTCCGATACGCTGCTGTGGCTGAAGAAACGATATGGGAACATGCCGTTCTATATTACCGAGAATGGCTCGGCATTTTTTGATCCGCCAAAACCGATTCATGGACGTGTTATTGATGCTGTGCGGATGGATTATCTGAACCAACACCTTCGAGCGGTCCGGACCGCGATTGAGCAGGGCGTGGATGTGCGCGGATATATGGCCTGGTCTCTGATGGACAACTATGAATGGTCTCATGGATATGCCAAGCGATTTGGCATTGTGCATGTCGATTTTGAGACGCTTGAACGAACGCCGAAGGATACAGCCAGGTATTATTCGAAAATTATCGAGTCCAATGGTGCGGTTCTGGACGAACCCTTTCTTCCGGTCTCTTTGCATCTGCGTCATGGCTAGTCTGACCCTACGAAATATTCACAAGAGTTTTGGCGAGACCTCCGTGTTGTCGGGCATTGACCTTGATGTTGCCGATGGGGAGTTTGCGGTGATTGTCGGCCCTTCGGGTTGCGGCAAGTCAACCCTGTTGCGTACCGTTGCGGGCCTCGAGGAGATCGATACGGGAAGCATTAACATCGGTGAGATCGATGTCTCGAGGCTTCCGCCTTCGGATCGCGGTATTGCGATGGTGTTCCAGTCCTATGCGCTGTATCCGCATATGACCGTCTATGCCAACATGAGTTTCGGGATGAAAATTGCCGGAGCGTCTCCGGAAGAAATTGACCAGGCGGTGCGCGCGGCTGCCGAAACGCTCGGCCTGACCGGGCTGCTTGAGCGGAAACCGAAAGAGCTTTCCGGAGGACAGCGCCAGCGCACGGCTATTGGCCGGGCGATCGTCAGGCGTCCGCGAATCTTCCTCTTTGATGAACCGCTTTCCAATCTGGATGCCTCTCTTCGTGTGAAGATGCGTCATGAGATTGCACGACTGCACGAGACGCTTGAAACGACAATTATCTATGTCACGCATGACCAGGTCGAGGCCATGACGTTGGCGGATCGGATCGTGGTCCTCAGAGATGGACGTATCGAACAGACGGGTTCCCCCAATGAACTGTACAAGTATCCCGCCAACCGCTTTGTCGCCGGCTTTATCGGATCGCCGGCCATGAATTTTCTGTCCGGGTTCGTGGTAGAAAGCCGCTCGGATATAACCACGGTCCGACTTCAAAGTGGAGCGACGATCCAGGTGAATGGCGTTGCCGGAGCATTGCCCCCTGATACTCCGGTCACGCTTGGTATTCGTCCCGAGCATCTGGCGACGGGGGGTGATCACAACCTCGTCGAGACGCAGATCAAGCTGGTGGAGCCACTCGGCAGCCATTCCTATGTCTATCTGGAAACGCCGGATGCCGAGGACCTGCTGATATTTCGCGCATCCGGCGATTTTGGTTTTGCGAAGGGAGATAGGCTGACGGTGTGTATTGCGGCAGACCAATGCCATCTTTTCGGGAAAGACGGGAGGGAACTTCGGCAAAAACCTTCCGGAAACCTCACGACAAGTCAGGGAGATCACTGATGACCTTTTTCAAGAGACGTGTGTTGACGTTGTTTAGTCTGGTCCTGCTGATGGTGCCCGCGACAGCCGCGCTGGCCACATCCAATATCCCGGCAAAGGATACCTGGCGAGTGACTGCGTCCTCGATTCAGAGCGATGAATTCAAACCCGAGTACCTGGCGGATGGCAATATGGAGACTCGCTGGTCCAGTCAGGCAAAGGATGAGGAATGGGCTCTCATTGACCTTGGAAAGGTCGTTGAGATCACGGGATTTATCCTGCATTGGGAGAACGGGTATTCGAGCAAATACAACCTCCTGGTTTCGACCGATGCCCAGGTGTGGACGACGGTGTATATCAACGACGAGGGTGACGGGCAGATGGATGATATTTTTATCCGGCCCGTTTCGGCGAGATATGTCCGACTGGATACACGGGAGAGAGCGACAACCTGGGGAAATTCCCTCTGGGAATTTGATATCAAAGGGACTGACGACATTGTCGATATCTCGGTGATCGCCGGTGGTGGGGCAAATACCCCGGCTCTGATGGATGGCCGCAAGGATACGGTCTGGAAAAGCGAGACGGTTGACCGGGCAGAATTGCTCCTGGACCTGCGCAAGTCCAGGGTGATATCCGGATTGCGTATCGACTGGGGAGATCAATATGCCG
Source organism: Nitrospirales bacterium (assembly GCA_021604365.1). GTDB lineage: Bacteria > Nitrospirota > Nitrospiria > Nitrospirales > UBA8639 > Nitrospira_E. Next base: position 6,527 of record BQIZ01000100.1, on the reverse strand, counting down.
GTTCGGTCGATATGGCCATTTCGTTGGATGGAAAGGCATGGAAGGAGGTCTCCTCTATTTCCGTCTCGGCGGGATCACAGGGGCAGTCCGATTTTGTTCCGCAAGATCCATCAGAGGTCCGTTACATCAGACTTGTGCTGACTCACCCTATGAAAGCCGGGGGCGGTTTCGGGATTAGCGATATTTCATTGCGTGGTCCCAAGGAAGTGTTCACTCCTTATATCCGGTATCAGTTTGATGCCAGGAGGGCTCCTTTCGGTGATTATCCCCCACATGTCAGGGGATATCAGACCTACTGGACTCTGGTAGGCCTTCCCATAGATAGCGAAGAAAGTCTCTTTGATGAGTACGGCAATCTGGAGCCCCGGCGCGACGGTCCCATTCTGATGCCCTATGTCAAAGAGGGTGACAAACTGTATTCGGCTGCCGTCGCGGCAAACATACGCCAGGAATTGCAGGACGGGTACCTGCCGGTTCCTATTGTGAAATGGGAGACAGGGAATGGACTGCATTTCAGGTCCGAGGCTATTACCAGCGGCCCTGTCGATGCCAGCATGACCTATGTGCGACATCGGCTTGAAAATCGTTCCGATACCGTACGGAAGGGCGATCTCATCGTCACGGTCAGGCCCGCCCAGATCAATCCCAAGTGGCAACATGGCGGCTTGTCACCTATCCATTCGATCAGGTACGTGCATGAAACCGGAAAACGGGTCATGATCAACGACAAAATTACCTATCTGGCCCTTTCGCCTGCCGACAGTTTTCTTGGCTTGCAATATGCTCACGGGGATATTGCCAACCACCTGCGAGGCGGGGTCATGCTGAGCGCCGGTACAGACGGCAAGGGCGATGCTAAATCAATCGAGGACCAGACCGGAACCGGTCTGCTCTCGGGAGCTTGGACCTATCCATTCGAATTGAAACCTGGTGAATCCAAGGAGGTGGTGTTTGTGGCCCCCCTGCATGAAACCCTGTCACATCTGAAAACGGCCGAGGACTTCGAGGCGTTGCGGCAGGAGTATGTGACCTTCTGGACGAACAAGCTTAACCGTGTGGGATTTGAGCTTGCCAACAAGGCCGTCGTTAATACCGTGAAGTCGCAGATAGCCTATATTCTGTTAAACAACGATGGCGTGGTCATCCAGCCAGGCGCGCGCAGCTATAACCGGACCTGGATGCGGGATGGCGCGGTCATTTCCGCCACGCTCATGCGGCTTGGTTTTTTCGAGGAGGTCAAGGATTTTCTGAACTGGTATGCCGAACGTGTGGAGCCTGATGGCCTCGTGCCTCCTATTCTCTTCACCAGCGGTGAGGTGTATGACGGTTGGGGAAGGAATATCGAATGGGACAGCCAGGGTCAGTTTATCTATGCGATCATGGAGTATTATCGTTTTACCGGTGACAGAGACTTCCTGGAAAAGCATTTTGATGCTGTTCACCGGGCGATGAAGTACATTGTCACATTACGGGAGCGTACGCTTGATCCGAAACATTTTGAGCATCTTGAGGCCGGTGAACGTCTGAAGGGTATATTGCCTCCGTCCATCAGCCATGAAGGTTTCATAACCCCGATGCATAGTTATTGGGATGATTTCTGGGCGATTCGCGGTTGGGCGGACGGAATTGAAATGGCGGAAATTCTGGGACGGGAATTTTTGGCCGACTGGGCGAGGACTGAGTCGAAAAATTTCACCACAAGTGTCAGGGAGTCCATTGAAAAAACTATCGCCTGGAAGTCTCTGGACTATATCCCTGTGGATGCGGATAAAGGCACTCCTGATCCGACCTCCATTGCCATAGCCATGTTTCCCACGGAAGCCTGGCACGTGCTGCCGGCAGATATCCTGGACCGGACGTTCCGGAACTATGCCAAGATGGTGAAAGAACGGGATGCCAGTAAGATGCCCTATTCCTATACGCCTTACGAGGTGCGGAATATTCTGGCTCTCGCAACCCTAGGGTATCGCAAGGAAGCCTTCGACCTGCATGAAATTCTGTTTAAGGGCAGACGTCCGGCCAATTGGAATGAGTTTGCCGAGGTTGTTCTGTCCGACAGCCGCAAGGGCGTGTATATCGGTGATATGCCACATACCTGGGTCGGCGCGGGTTATGTGAATTCTGTCCGCGGCCTTATCGTGATGGAAGAGGACAAAAGTAAAATCTTGAACCTGCTATTTGGGACCCCACGCGAATGGCTGGTGGGCGATGGAATTGTGCTTTCGAATTTTCCCACGCATTTCGGAAATCTGACAATGCAGGCGACGTGGGATGACAACGACCAGAGACTGAATCTTGATGTGGAAATGCCCAAAGACACGGACCGAATAATTTATGTTCGCTGGCCCATCCACATGAAGGGGAAGCCTAAGCAGGTGGTCGTTGAGGGCGATGACAGCTCCCGTGTGGATGATCAGGGTATCTGGTTGGTAGGGAATACGTTCACGTTGACGGCCAAATGGTAAATGGCCGGTTTGGTGTAAGGAGTCAAGAGAATGGCGTGAGGCGTAAGGGATGGGATGAAAAACTGTAGTTTATGTCCCTGTCATGAAGGTATTTCCTGACTTGTGGCGGAGTCTTTGTTATGGGTCAGGATCTGCTTTTTCGGGACTCCTCGTTGTAGGTTGCCGCTCCCGACCACTGGGGGTCATGTTCCTGACCGTATAATACATTGTGGGAGAATTCTGCCGCCGCATGCGGATGGAAAACAAAAATTGCGGGAGCCGGGCGTGTGGATATTGGTCATCCCGTCTGGCAACCGCCGGTCAACGTGCATATTCATATTAATAATGAGACGCGAGGAGATCGCTTGATGGGTATGGGTTGGCGTATAGGGAAGACAAAGAATCTGGCGATCATCGGGATACTGTGTGTGATGGTGGTGGGCCTGCAAAGCCTCAATGCTGCGGGTGAGGCCATTGGGCGCCATGCCAAAAATATGAGCTTTCCGTCACAGTGCGCGGAAGAAGACAATGTGAATATTCCGGTCTATGGCGGATATGTGTCCGACTATCAAATCACCGCGACCTTTCCTACCTACTATCCACTCAAACGTGGCCAGAAGGATCTCTGTATTGGGGATCTGACGAACTGTGAACAGGCGTGGGACATGCGGCCGACGGCGCAAATCGCCTACTACGATGCGGCGCAACGGAAGCTGAAATTTGTCTGGCAGTCGCCCGGCTTCTATTGGTATCCGATTGAAACCCCGGACGCGGTGAATGCGGAAGTGGGTCAATATGTGTCCCTGGCGTATCCGCCGACAGATCGCTATTGGGTAGGCTTAGGCTCGCCACCGGCCATGGCGTATTATGACGCGTTCAAACAAAATCTCATGTACATTGTCCGGGATGAAAATGGGAAGTGGCGAGAGCCTGAAATTGTCGATTCCACGGGCGATGTGGGGCAGTTCGTCTCGCTACGCATTAGCCGGGACAGGCGGCATCATGTGGTGTATTACGATGCGGATCACGGGGATTTAAAATATACCTACAAGAGCAATCCGGATGCGGTGGGCGGATGGGCACCCCCGACGATCCTGGACGCCACCGGCAATGTCGGGCAGCATGCCGCCATGGCGATCAGTCCAACGGGCCACCTGCATGTGGTGTATTACGATGCGGACAAGAAGGATTTGAAATACGTCACCAACGATGATACGCACGGATGGACAGCGCCTGTGGTCCTGGATGCTATCGGGGATGTGGGAACCTACGCTTCCATGACCGTGTATTATGAGGGTTGGACAGAGAAAATGAACGGAGCATATGAAGGTCATTATCCGCATATCACGTATTACGATGCGAGCAACGGAAATTTAAAGTACCTCTATCAGGATGACCAGGGGTGGTCGACCCCGCTGGTGTTGGATGCCGCGGGAGATGTCGGTCGATATTCGTCGACCGCGTTTGGTCCGGATGGGGCATTGCATGTGGCGTATTATGATGCCACGAATAAAGATCTAAAATACCTTCATAAAAAATCTCCCTCGGCACAATGGCCGGTGGGGGTCGTTCTTGATGCGGTGGGGGATGTCGGCCGTTATGCCTCGATTGGGGTGACGGCAAGAGGGAATCCGAATATTGCCTATTACGATGCCGACAACCGGAGTTTGAAATTTCTGGCGAAAACAAAAACGACCGCACCGCAGTGGGATAAGCCTCAGGTCATCGCATCCGGTTCCGCCGGTCAGTATGCGAGTTTGGTGACTTCGGGTTTTGTGGACATTGCCGATCTCGACGGTAAGGACATCTACAATGACGGCGATGTGGCGGTTCGAGTGATGGATGTATCCGGGTGGCCTTATGAATCGGGGATGGCTGTGAATATCGTGGGAGGGGCATCGGAGCCGGACCACGATTTTATCCAGTTCCTCAAACGAACCGACGATGATCATGCTCCCCCGCAAATATTTGTGCTCTATGCCAATGGATACGCACGGATTATCACGCAACCCCCGGTGGGACGGGAGGAGCGGGTCTGTTTCGGATCGTCGATGATCATTGGGCCGGCGGCAGAGGACCCCTTGTTTCCATTCATTCCGATCGAGAAGTTGGATATTGATCCACACACGATGACCATTAAGGTGCGGTATAAAAACGGATCGTCTGCGGTGTTGCAGCTTCAAGCCGAACCGGGTAAGACGACGGTACGCGTGACGGATGTGACGTACGATACCCTCACCGTGCCGTTTGTTACGATGCGGTCCATGTGGGTGGCCAATGATAATAGCGATATTTCCCGCATCCAGGCTGAATCGTCGTCCGGTGTCGTGCAGACGTATCCGATCGATCCGACGCATGAGGTCTGGACCACGATCCCCGGAGATTCCTGGAGTTTTGACCGGCCTACCTATTCGCGGCACAACACCTCGTGCCCGGATTTTAAGATCGATGTGCTGGGTCCAACCGGCTATCTTGTGACCCAGCAGGCAGAGGACTATCGCTCGGGCACCTTGAAGAAAACGTCCCGCAAGACGGCGTCCGGGGGAGAAACGGTACAAGGGACGGGTGAAGCGACCTATGTGTTGAACCTGACCGAGGACATTACGAACCCGAGTATTCGTTTAAGATATACCAAGGGCAAAGGCGCTGGTGATGTGGTCAATATCTCTGTTGATGGCCGAATCCAGTCGAAGATCGAAATGGTTGATGAGGGTGCCCTCGGTGAATATATGGTGACGCAAGAGATGCGATTATTACATGCGCTTCCTGCCGGTTCCCATTCAATACAATTGGAAGTGCAATCGAATACCGGCGCATTGGAATTGGACTATTTTGTCATCCACAGCCAAGCCGACCATCCGAGTCAGTAGGAACCAGGATGTTTCAAGGTATCCGCTCCACCGCTGTTTGGGGCTCGGTACCCGCGTGCGTCAGTGAAGGTCGAGCTTGCCCATGCTGCGATGCCATTTCCTATGACCAGTCAGCCTGAATGTATTTAGTGTGGTGGCAGTTGGTGAAATTTTAAGGGACTGGCGCAGAAAATTTGTATTTTCTCTGCGCTATCTGTGACATGAAAGTTGGATCATACGGAAATTTTGGCTCAAGCCCTTCGACGTTACTCTCAGGACAAGCTCTAGAAGGCTCCGTGCCTCTGCTTGTCATCCTCACACATTTATGGACCCCATCAGGATTCATCTGTTCAGAATGATGAGCATTGTTTGGGGCCTGCCAGGACGGCTGCCGATTGAGTCGGTCTGAATAGGTCAACCGCCATTCATTCCTGATCGTATCGTCTCCACTGATTATTATCGTTTCTACAATTCCGGCCCGCTCCCCCAAAAATACGGTCTATGCCCAATGATGTCTGCGGTCTTTCCTTCGAGGGGCTTCCGGACAGGACTGGAGGAACCCTTCGAAAGGCTCAGGGCATGCTTTTTTGAACCGTCCAGAGGCCTCTAGTCTGCCACGTGACTGTAGGCCGATATGCCGTTGGATATTATTATTCAACATTCATTTATTTTATTCTGTTTTATTCTTTTAGGGATTGCTTTGAAAGGATTCTCAAAGTCCTGCCATACCCTCCTGTGAAGCGGCATGGGGCCGCTGTACATAAGGAGGGAACATATGAAGGCGGTAATTTACAGGAAACGATGGTTGGCATTGGCGTTTGGAAGTGGAGTGGCCGGGTTTCTGGCTTTGGTCGGAGCGGGTTTTCCCGGAAAAGGAGTCACCAGTCCTGTCCCGGTAGCCTATGCTCAGACGAATTTCAATGATAGATGGGTCAGTGGCGATCAATCCGGAAGCCTGGTAGGGCTGGATCCGGAAGGAAAGTTCACCCAAGCCTTTCCCCTTAAACACACGGATGTCTCAATTCAGGTTAGCGGGCCGCTCGCCAGAGCTCAGGTAACCCAGCAATTCGAAAATCCCTATCCCGACAAGATTGAAGCCGTCTATACCTTTCCCCTTCCACAAAAAGCAGCAGTGGATTCCATGACGCTTACGGTTGGAGATCGTGTGGTGAAGGGGACGATTAAAAAGCGAGAAGAGGCGAGAGCCATTTATGAAGCGGCCAAACGGCGAGGT
>BQIZ01000099.1 GCA_021604365.1 Nitrospirales bacterium | reverse complement strand
AAGTTGGTCAGGCGTTTCTTCAAATTCAAATCCCGCTTCAAATTCATGGACCAGGAGCGTATCCTCCTGGTACGCGCTCCGTCTGGCGACTTCCCGGTTGGCATAGAGTTCAACGAGTTCCTCGGTCATATCCTCGATGCCCTTTTTGATTTTCGCCTTGGTTTTCCCCCAAGCCGTACCTCCCAGACGATCCAACCTAGGAGACCGTTGTTCCGCTCCCCGATAGCGGTGGATGTGGTTCAGGCGGTCCAGCGGGACATACAGGGTATCGGTTCCACCGAATTGCAGGAGCAAATAATCACTGGTAAAGCCCTGCACCTCCAACCGTCGCAAACCCAGATATCGTCCAATCCCATGTTGAAGATGGACGACGAGGTCCCCTTCTTTCAGATCCTCCAGCGACGAGAAAAATTTGGCGGTGGGGGATTTTGTGTGGGGACGATGCCGGATGCCCTTCCCAAATAATTCTTCCTCGGTGACGAACGCGATGTGTCCGTCAGGTGATAGAAACCCTGCCGAGAGGTCTCCTTCAAGACAGTAAAAGGGTGCGCGGGCATCCGTGGCGGGTTGAGGGAAGGGGTGTTGCCACTTATTGGCGGGGAAGCCGTGGTCATGCAGGAGGGATAACAGGCGTTCCACCTGCCCCGGACTGCGAGCCACAAAAAAGATCTCGGAGTCTGCCCGCAATTGGTCCAGCTTGGAAAGGGTTTCCTTAAAGGGAAGCCCGCGAATGCCTACTCCGACACTGGAGGGGGACTGAGCCTGTAAGGAAACAGGCACACAGGGCATGGTGCCGGTATCAGGAGCCACGCTATCCCACCATACCGTCGGACACATGCTGGTATAGGTTTTAATAGTCTCCCACATCTCATAGAGTTGATCGGGGTCGGCGTGGGCCGAGGCGCCCCCCTGGCCGGGCTGGAGCTGTTCCCATGTTTCGAGCAATGCATTCCAGAATTGCGCAGCCGCAGCATCCAGATCGACCGGGCGGTAGAAAGAGACGGTGATTGGGGTATGAATGTACTCAAACAGTGTGACGAGTTTGGGATAATACCGGGGAAGATCCCATTCAATGCTTGCCTGGATGTGTTCGATCGCGCTATCGGGTTGTCCGGAATCGGGAGGAATGAACTCCCGAGTGGGTAAGACCCAGGTTTCCTTGAGATGGGTGATGGATTCTTGGGTCGAGGGATCAAAGGTCCGAATGGATTCGACGGTATCCCCAAGAAATTCAATACGGACGGGATGGTCCTGTGCTGTGGAGAATATATCCACGATACCGCCCCGTACGCTAAACTCGCCGGGGACTTCAGCCAACGATCCACGTTCATACCCTAACCGGATTAATGAACGAAGCAGCACTTCACGCTCGCACGTCTCGCCTATTTTGAGGGAAAAACATGCTTGAGCGAAGACCTCCGGCGGAAGCAGTTTATGCAATATGGCGGGTAGTGAGGTCACCATCACGGTGCTTTCACCCCGGGACAACCGGTGGAGAGATCGAACGCGCTGGCAGATGACGCTGTGGGCCGGCAGTGCAGGATTATAGGGTATGGTGGCCCATGGAGGGAATAATGCCAGTGTTTCGTGATTTCGCCTGGTGAACGAGAAGAAAAATTCCAGGTCTTCATATAATTCTTCGGCCTGTTCTTGCGTTGGCGTGATGATGAGGTGTGTGTGGCCCTCAGTGCCGGCCGTCTTTTTCTCCGGAAGGGTGAACAGGGTCATGGCCAGGGCGAGGCAGGCCTGTTGTGTGCTAAGTAAACAGGGCGGGGGTGTCTGTTCCGGGATCGCTGGAACGACCGTGCGCAGTTGGTTTGCAAAATGATGGAAGACGGAAGGGACGTTCATAATCTGAAATACACCACGAAAAAGGTTCTCGACGTGCGGACTAGCAGGATGGGTTTATTCCATGAGTGGTGAGAATTCGTTCTATAATCATTGTGGTGGAAACATCGGAGACCAGTGGAATTGTTCTCACAAATCCTCCCCGTTCCTCAACAAAATCTTTTCCGATCATACGTTCGGAGGTCCAATCTCCTCCTTTCACAAGGACGTTGGGTTGGATAGCCTTAATGAGATTCAAAGGATCGGGCTCGTCAAAAAGTATCACGTAATCTACACAACCTAATGCGGCAATGACCTCTGCCCGATGGGCATCCGTTTGGATTGGTCGATGCTTCCCCTTACCCAGTTGACGAACTGAACTGTCGCTATTGACTCCGATTACTAATCGATCTCCCAACTCCTTGGCTTCTGCCAGATATCGCGTATGTCCGATATGAAGCAAGTCAAAACACCCATTTGTAAAGACAATGGATTCTCCCGCCTGCTGATGAACGGTAATTCGTTGTAAGAGACTATCCAAGTTATGAATTTTTGATTGCATAATGATGAATCGTTGAATCCTTTCATGGGGTCCCTATCTCACAAATCCTATCTACTGTATGATACCTGCTGCATACCCCAAATCCTAGAGAGGTTACCTGACAAGGCCACTTAGGCCAACACGGAAAAGAGGATATTCGGTCGAGGTCTCTAGGCCACCGGACTTCCTAAGCCTGATCGCGTCCATCCCAAGAGTTGCATGAGCCAATCCGGTCCAGGTCCACAAACCGCCATTCCTACGCATCAATTTGGTCTCTTTGCCGGCCCGCTCCTTGCCGGGTTGATGTTTATCCTGCTTCCCGAATTATTGCCCGATTCTGCGAGAATTCTGGCAACAATTTTGACCTGGGTGGTGGTGATGTGGATTACCGAGCCTATTCCTCTGCCCATTACCGCTTTGCTGGGCTGTGGACTGTGTGTTGTTGCCGGATTGGGGACGATGCAATCCGTGTTTTCTGCCTTTGCTCATCCCATCATCTTTTTGTTTATTGGCAGTTTTTTTATTTCTGAGGCCCTATCTGTTCATGGATTGGACCGCCGGTTTGGCAACTGGCTTTTGTCACGTAAGTGCGTAGGTTCCAACCCTATTCGTATCATGATGGCCATGAGTTTGGCAGTAGCCGGTTTGTCCATGTGGATTAGCAATACTGCGGCAACGGCGGTCATGTTACCCATTGCGCTCGGAGTGTTACGGGCCCTTCGACAAGGTTATCCTAATATGGGGACCTTTGAAACCGGGTTTTTGCTTTGCCTGGCTTATGGCGCTGGTATTGGGGGAGTGGCCACTCTTATTGGCACCGCGCCGAATTTAATCGGGGTGGGCTTATTAGCCCAGCAAGCCCAAATTACCATTTCCTTTGACCAATGGATGCTGATTGGCTTGCCGTTGGCGAGTGTGATGCTGCTCGTGATGTTCACTCTTTTGTATTGGTTACATCCTCCCCCTTCTTCCTCGTCTTTTCACGAAGAATCTCCTGTTCTCAAGATTTCGGCACCACTTCCTTGGTCACGTGGGGAGCAATATACGTTTGCGGTGTTTGTGTTGGCGGTCATGTTGTGGATCCTCCCGGCCCTTCTCTCAATATGGTTTGAAGGTGATCATGCGGTCGTGCAATGGGTTCGTGCTCATTTGCCGAAAGAATTGGTGCCTATTTTTGCCTCCGGGCTTTTGTTTCTTCTGCCCTTGAATTTTCGAAAGGGAAAATTCACCTTAACCTGGAAAGAAGCCGCCAATATTCATTGGGGAACCATCCTGTTGTTCGGGGGAGGTATCGCCTTTGGCGAGTTGATGGTCGAAACAGAATTGGCGAAAGCGATCGGGCAGGGTATGGTGAATATGTTTGGCATTCAGTCCATCTGGGGTTTAACAGGTGTGGCTATTCTTACAGCCCTGGTTCTCACGGAACTTGCATCAAATACCGCAGCGACCAGCATGATTGTGCCGGTGCTCATCGCCATTGCCCACACGGCCAATTTTTCCCCTGTCCCTCCGGTGCTGGGTGCCTGTATGGCTGCAAGCCTGGCATTTGTGCTGCCTGTTTCTACCCCCCCGAATGCCATTGTCTATGGAACGGGCAGGATTCCGGTTTTCCGAATGGTGCAAGCCGGATTGTTGTTGGATGTGATTGGAGGCATGTTGATTTGGGGTACATTACGTATGTTGGGTCCACTTTTTGGAATTGATTGATCTTTCCAACCCGGAAGATAGACCTTAATTGATTTTTAAATAATGTTCCGACATAATCCTCGTTTGCATTTCACCTGACCAAAATACCGTGCCCTTGAACTCTTCTCACATACGGTTTGCTCTGCTGACACAGGATCCCGACCTCAAGTTGCGGGTTCAAGGTCCAGATCTTCAGAACACCATTACGGTGTTGGATGACTGCTCTTCCTTGGAAGCAGCGATGCGTTCTCAACAATTTACCGGAGTGATCCTGGATGAGTCCGGGAAGAACTTTTTCCCTGCCTTGTCGGCCCTGAATGGCCAATTGAATTTGTCGAAGACATTTATTTATGCCGGACCCTTGCCCGCCTGGAGTACCATGAATCAGATCCGGCAGGTCATGGGAGATCAACCCTCGGAAGAGGGGGCTATTGATCCGAAAGATGTGAGCTTGGCCAGTTATGTGGAAAAAAAGTTGGGGGATTTTGTTCGAGCAATGAATGTCGGTTCAGGGAAAAACCTCTATCCCACTTTAATGAGAGCTGTTGAACGGCCCTTGATTGAGCTGGCTTTACGGGAAACGCATGGCAATCAGATTAAAGCAGCCAGGCTTCTGGGCCTCAATCGGAATACACTCAGAAAAAAAATTACAGAATTTCAAATTTCCGTTAGTCAGTTAAAGGAATCTTTTGCCGGAAAACGCAAGAAGACAGAATCGGACTCTGCTGGATAACCTTTCCTTTTCCCCTTGAAAAATAACCATTTCTTGACAAGATCACCAATGCAGTCTAGCATATGGCCGGTAAGAATATAGGCGCGTAGCTCAGGGGGAGAGCGCTACCTTGACACGGTAGAGGTCGGCGGTTCAATACCGCCCGCGCCTACCATTGATCTTTCTCCAAAAAAGCCTGACAGGTATCCAGCTTCTTTCATAGGAGTGGTGCCTTTTCTTGCGTTCCATCACGGAATGTAGAATTTTGTATTATTTGGTTTTTGTACTCTAATGGAATCTATTCAGGTATCACTGAAAGGCGAAAGTAGTCAGGCCCTTCCAAAAGGGATCTCGGCGAAGGCCGCAATAGAACAACTGAAGGGAGCGGTTCCTAAGGATGTGTTTGCCGTTAAGGCTAATGGTGTGGAAATAGACCTTCTGGCTTCCCTTGAGACCGATTCAACCTTGCAGCCGTTGATGTTCGATTCACCAGAAGGCAAGGAAATTTATCGTCACAGTAGCACACATATCATGGCCCAGGCGGTGAAGGAGTGTTTTCCTACGGCACAATTGACCATTGGTCCGGCCATCGAAGAGGGCTTCTTTTATGACTTTGCCTATGAACGCCCGTTCACGCCTGAAGATCTAGAAAAAATCGAAGCTCGAGCTTTGGAAATCATCAAACGAAACCTTTCGGTTTCAAGACGTGAGTTCTCCAAGGAAGAGGCGATAGAATTTTTCAAAAGTCGTGGTGAACCCTATAAAGTAGAGCTCATTCAGGGGTTTCCTGATGAAGAGCCGGTGTCCGCTTATACTCAAGGGGACTTCGTCGATCTCTGCCGTGGCCCCCATCTGCCAGCCACTGGCTATGTCAAAGCCTTCAAACTCCTGAATAGTGCAGGAGCCTATTGGCGGGGGGATGAACGAAACCCCATGCTGCAAAGGCTCTATGGCACATCCTTTCCTTCAAAAGAAGCCTTACAGGCTCATTTGGACAATTTAGAGGAGATCAAGCGTCGGGACCATAGAAAGCTTGGGAAAGACCTCGATTTATTTAGCATTCAGGACGAAACCGGTCCAGGTCTCATTTTATGGCACCCCAAAGGGGCACAGATCCGTCTGCTGATTGAAAATTTTTGGCGGGAACAACATTTGGCCAACCAGTATGAGTTGGTCTATTCGCCACATGTTGCTCGGTTGGATTTATGGAAAACCAGCGGGCATGTGGATTTCTACAAAGAAAATATGTTCGCTTCCATGCCTGTCGAGTCCAGTGAATATCAGCTAAAGCCCATGAATTGCCCGTTTCATATCATGGTGTATAAATCACATTTGCGTAGTTATCGTGATCTGCCTATCCGTTACGGGGAATTGGGAACAGTCTACCGGTACGAACGGTCCGGAGTCCTCCATGGCCTGATGAGAGTTCGGGGCTTTACCCAGGATGATGCTCATTTGTTCTGCCGCCCTGACCAGTTGGGTGAAGAGGTGCAAAAAGTCCTGAAGTTTATTACGAGTATGTTAGGTACTTTTGGATTTACGGAATTTAAGATGTTTCTCTCCACTCGGCCCGAAAAAGCTGTGGGGACGATCGACCAATGGGACCAAGCGACGTTAGCGCTGGAAACTGCGCTGAAAAACGGCGGCTATACCTACCAGGAAGATCCTGGGGAAGGGGTCTTTTATGGGCCTAAAATAGATGTCAAAATTCAGGATGCTTTAGGCCGATCCTGGCAATGTTCGACCGTTCAGGTCGATTTCAATAATCCCGATAGGTTTGGTCTGACCTACGTGGGTGATGATGGAAAGACTCATCAACCCATTATGATTCACCGGGCCTTACTAGGATCGATTGAGCGTTTTTTTGGGATTCTATTGGAACATTTTGGGGGTGCCTTTCCGTCATGGTTGGCCCCTGTTCAAGTTATAGTCCTCCCAATTTCAGAAAAACATCAAGGGTATGCCCAAGAGGTTGAAAAAAATCTTCGTCGGGAGGGCTGTCGCGTCTCCATAGACTTGCGAAATGAAAAGATTGGCCTTAAAATCCGTGAGGCAGAAAAGGCAAAGATCCCTTTCATGATTGTCGTGGGGGATCGTGAAGCTGAAGCAAAAATGGTTGCGGTACGACAAAGGAACGGGAAAAATTTGGGGACGTTGTCTATTATTGATATGGTGACGCTTATTCGGGAAGACATGCCCGAGTCTGTTAAGAAGGGTTCTTTACTTTTCGAATGACTCGTCCGGTGACCCCCAAACAACGTATTAATCATTTCATCAAAAATCCTGAAGTCCGGGTTATTGGTGCTGAAGGTGAACAGCTTGGAATCCTGAAGACATCAGAGGCGATTCGGCAGGCGAGGGAAATTGGATATGACTTGGTGGAAGTGGCTCCTACCGCGGACCCTCCGGTCTGCCGTATTATGGATTATGGGAAATTTAAGTATGAACAGAGCAAAAAAGAACATCGCATGCGACTTAACCAGAAATCCACCCAGGTTAAGGAAGTTAAATTTCGGCCTCGGACAGACAAGCACGACATGGAGACGAAAGTCAGGCAAATACGGGACTTCCTGGAAGAAGGGAATAAGACCAAAGTTACGGTTATGTTTCGGGGGCGAGAAATGGCCAATCAAGAGCTTGGGTTCAAAGCGATTCAGAAGGTTATTGAGGAGTTAAAAGGCGCAGGAAATATTGAGAGTCCTCCCAGGATGGAGGGACGGAACCTTTACATGGTGGTCGCCCCGAAATAATTGGCTAATTGTGGGAGTCCGGCAATTTGTCGGTCGTTGAATAAGGAAATAAAGTATGGCAAAAATGAAATTAAAAAATCACTCAGGAGCCAGTAAACGATTTAAACGAAGCGGCTCGGGTAAGTGGATGCGGCGGAAGGCAGGAATGCGTCATATCCTCACTTCCAAGGCGCCTGGAGTAAAATCCAGACTAAGCGGCGCAGCAGAGGTCAGAAAAGAAGACCGGACTTCGCTGTCTCGGTTACTCCCCTATAAGTAATATTTCAATAATAAAGGAGAACGTGTCATGCCAAGGGTAAAAGGTGGGCCACAAACTCGACAGCGCCGGAAAAAGCGGCTCAAGCTGGCGAGTGGGCAATATGGAGGAAAAAGTAAGCTTTTCCGGACTGCCACCGAATCGGTCGATAAGGGGCTAGCGTATGCTTATACCGGACGAAAACAGAGAAAACGTAATTTCAGACAGCTCTGGGTCACTCGAATCAGTGCGGCAGTTCGAGCGCAAGGCGTCACCTATAGTCAGTTCATGAATGCGCTGAAGAAAGCCAATGTGTTGTTAAATAGAAAAATGCTTTCAGAAATGGCGATTCACGACCCTCAAGGCTTTTCTCACCTTGTGTCAAGCACCAAGGGAGATGGACAACCCGTCCCCGTCTAAGCTTCAGGCTTTCGTATCTCGAATTCAAATCCGGAGGTGGGCATATCGATTTGCCAGGCCTCAAGTACCTCCGGGTGAAACTCTCCAATGTATCCCACTGAATGCCCATTACAACGGATTCGGCCGACTCGTCCTTCTAAAAATGAGGGATGAGTGACCGGCTCCAGTTCGTATGGCCACACCATATAATACATCAGCAAATCCAGATAGCTATGAATCTCTGAAAAGTTTGCCCCGGAATTGGCGCTGATGGCCGCTATGGACAATGTTGTGCGAGAACCCGCATTGGCTTCCAAATCCAGTTGAGCCGTTTCTCCAACCTCAAATAGCAGATGGGGATAAAAGACGCGAGGCGATAGGGCTTCCACCCGAAGCAGGCACGGCAAAATGGAAGGTCTGAGGCAGGCATAAGTTTGGGACATCAGGTTATCCACTTCCACCAGTTGTGCATACTCTGTTTCAGCAATACGCATTCTGTCTACCAATTCCTGATGAGAAGCCATGATATTGGAAAAAATTTCCTGAAAGCCAAATCCGACCAGAAGATCACGAACACGATCGCTGGTCTGTTCTTCCACGGAGAGACTTCCAACGGTGAAAGACTGGGGCATAATCGGGGAAAAGGAATCATAGCCTCGTGTAATGGCCACATCTTCCGCCACATCCATCACATGCATGAAATCGTTTCGAAAGGCGGGTAGCGTGACGGATACGGTTTGCCTGGTGGCTTTCACCAGGTATCCATAAGAGGCTAGGGCTCTCTGAATAGCCTCCGAGCCAAGCGGCATTCCTAAAGCCTGTTCGATCGCCTCTAGGGAAATACGTTGTGATTGATTCATGCTCAGGGGGGTTTTAACGGTTGTGCCGAACTCGGTTTCATAGGGATACGTAATATTCACCGATTCGATGGTCGCCCCACGATCGGCTAAATTACAGGCAAAAATATTCAAGGCCAACACCACCATACTCAGGTCGGTTCCTGTGACTTCCACGAATAAATCGGTGTCTCCCTGCTGCACTTCACCGAGTTCCCGGCTGTTGATAATGGGCGGAAAGGACAGCACCTGTCCATCCGAATCCCATAGGAGCGGCAACCTGTCGCATTCAGCGAGGATCGATCCATATTCAAGGCCTTTGGGGTGGACGGTGAGAATTTCATGAGGAGTCATTTTTTCCTCAAATCCCAATGGCGTAAATCGAATTTCATCGGGTTTCACGAGCCCATACGTGACAGGAAACGAAATAGAAGAGTACCGATAAAGGCCAATGGAAACAGTTTCACGTTTTCGTCCATAGGCGTCGGCCAATTTTTCTTGGGTTTGAATGCATTGGTCGAGGCCCTCAGCTGTCATGGCATATCCCAACGAGACGCAAGCCGCCACATAAGGTCGAACGGTTTCCATGCCTTGGGCCACTTGAATCCGTCTTTTCGCGCCCTTCTTATCCGAAAAGAAGGAGTAAGGGGGCATCCCTTTATTTAAAACGGATCGAATTTGTCGGGCAATCCCTTCGACGCACCATAAATCTGGCCGATTGGTGTCCTGAAGCTCCACGCGCACTTCACCCGTATCCTGTGAGACGTCTTTCACCTCTCCTTTCACATAGGGCATCCATTGTTCAATGTCGGACATGGAGGCATTTCGACCGACAAGTCGACAGAAATCTTTTTGGAAAATGGAAATGGTTGGCATCGTGGGTATTTAAAATTGACGGCGCATATTGCGGACCGCTTCTAGATCGGAGGTGAATAAATCGCGAATATCTTGTATGCCAAGGGCTACCATGGCCATCCGATCCAACCCGAGTCCCCAGGCAATAACCGGAACTGTCACTCCCAAAGGTATGGTGACTTCAGAGCGGAAAAGCCCCGCGCCCCCCAGTTCCATCCATCCAAGTTTGGGATGTCGGACATGCAATTCTACGGAGGGTTCGGTAAATGGGAAATACGCTGGGAAAAATCGAATCTCTTTGGCTTGTGCCATTTCCGTGGCGAACAATTGCAGGAGACCCAAGAGTGTCCGAAAGTTGATATCGGAACCGAGCACGATCCCTTCCACCTGAAAAAAATCAGTGGCGTGCGTGGCATCGACATTGTCATAACGAAAACACCGGGCAATAGAAAAAAATTTACCGGGAATCGGCGGATTTTGTGCCAGCGTTCGAGCGGAGACGGCGGTGCCTTGGCTGCGGAGAACTAAGCGCTTCGCCCGCTCGCTGTCATATTCGTACTTCCATCCTTTCGATCCACTCGTTCCGCCATCCCGGTGGACTTGGGCGACCTGGCTGAGAAATGGCTCAGGAATATTCTTAGCCATCTTGGGATTCTTAACAAAATACACATCATGGATGGCACGAGCAGGATGGAATTGAGGCATAAAGAGTGCGTCCATATCCCAAAATTCCGTCTCAATGAGTTCGCCACGCATTTCCTGAAATCCCATGCTCGTGAGTTTGTACTTCACAGTATCCAGAAATTCCCGATAGGAATGGCGTCGGCCGACTGCCAATCGGGGAGGTCGAAGATTGATGGAGTATTTGCGAAAGGACACGTTCCGCCAGGATCCGTCTTTTAAAAGTTCTGGGGTTAATTGTGAAGTTTCCTGGGCGGCGCCTTCCCGTAAATGAGGCAGTAGATTCCGGCCCTCCGCTGTGAGGACATAGGTCCGTTCGGTATGATCATCGATACGAAAGGGTTCTTGCGTATTGCCGCGTTTGACGGCGTATTGGCGAAGCAATGCCTGGTGATCGGAAGTAAACGAATCCAAGGGGTGTGTGGCTTCATGAACCTGATTAATTAGGTTTCGCAAATCCCTCACGATGTCACTGTCCTTGCTGGTAATTTCCAATATTCCACCCGCACCCATCTGAAGGACGCCTTCCTTCTTGAGAATCCCGATTGCCCGGCTTAGCTCGGAAGGTTGGAATTTCCCCGTGGCTTGAAGGTCTTTTACGGTGGGTGGTGAGCCTTCGGGATCAGCATTCTTCACCGTCTGAATGATCCACTCAAGCGGAGAAGAGTCCGGCTGGTGGTATTGGGTACCAACCGTAGTGAGGGACACATAGGTCGTCGTGGATTCGGTCGACAGACTCACTAATTGTTTCGTGAGTAGCCACCCGACAGCCATGCTGACTTGTGAGGGTGCGAGCTCCGTGTGGGTGGCAAGTTGAAGGTCTGAGAGTGGCTTTGGGTCTTTCCCCAGTGCACGTAGGACATGAATTTCGAGAGGATGAAGGCTGTCGGTGTTATTGGGGGAATTCATGGGCCCGATTAGACAATCACGGTCTGAGCGGCGGTTCGCATCTGGCGAATGGTTTCGGGGATATTCTTGCTGCCAAAAATGGCGGAACCGGCAACCAAGACATTCGCGCCGGCCTGAATCACGGAAGCCACGTTGGTCAGGTTGACTCCCCCATCCACTTCTAAGTGGGCAGAACTGCGGGAATTGGTCATCATTGTCCGGATACGCCGGATCTTATCCAGGGTGGAAGAGATAAATTGTTGGCCTCCAAACCCGGGATTCACGGACATCACCAGGACTAAATCCAGGTCGCCAAGTATTTCCTCAATGGCGGTGACCGAGGTTGCAGGGTTTAAGGACACTCCTGCTTTGACCTGTCGTTCCTTAATAGACTGAACCGTTCGGTGTAAATGTGGACAGGCTTCGACATGCACGGTCAACAGATCGGCGCCGGCATCGACGAACTCGGGAATAAAAGCATCCGGATTCGTCATCATCAGATGAACATCCAAGGGCAAGGAGGTCACTTTGCGAAGCGCTTCAACCATGGGAGGACCGACAGTCAAATTGGGAACGAAATGGCCATCCATCACATCCACATGAATCCAATCCGCACCGGCGGCTTCTACCATCTGGACGGCTTCCGCGAGCCGGGCAAAGTCGGCAGAAAGAATAGAAGGAGAGATTAAAGGTGTGACTGGCATTGTCATTCAGATTTTTTCAACCGGCACGCAAAAAATCCGTCCATGTTCACCGTCTGAAAGGCCGTACACAAATGCCCAGGGTCAGTAATGAGTGATTGCCCCGCAACGGGCACCCAAGGGGTGACGGATTCCTGAGAAAATTCAGGGTGTTTCTGACAAAAATCGGAGATGATCTCTGTGGTCTCCTCCGGTTCGACTGAGCAGGCACTATAGACCAAGATTCCCCCTGGTCTCAAGAGGTCACTGACCCGATCCAGAATCTCGCGTTGAGAAGCTTGGGCATGTTGGATGGTCGATAACGATTTTAGTAATTTTCCTTCCGGATGTCGGCGAAGAATCCCAAGAGCAGAACAAGGCGCATCGACCAGAATACGGTCAAATGGTTGGGCCAGCATGTCCGGACTCCTGAGGGGAGAAGTTGAGAAATCGTCGGCCGGGCCGTGGCCGGAAGATGGGCTTAGATCAAAGTGAGCTGGCTGAACAATGGAGATCCCAAGTCTGGCACAATTAGAAACAAGCCGGTCCAGCCGTCCCTGATGACGATCGAGTGCCACGATGGTCCCTTGGTTCTTCATCAATTGAGCCATGTGTGTGGTTTTTCCTCCAGGAGCCGCACAGGCATCAAGAACCCGGTCGCCGGGCTGAGGGTCAAGGAGTAAGGGAATCAGTTGGGCGGCTTCGTCTTCCACGTAGCACCAACCGTCCTTCAAGGCAGACAATTGCCCAGGATTACCACATTTGTCCAAGGTCAGGCCGACGGGGCTCACCTTGGTTTCCTGTGCAAGAGTTCCTTCCGATTGGAGGCGGGCAAGCAAATCGGAACGGGAGCACCGAAGGGAATTGGTTCGAATCGTTAACGGTGGAATGCCTAGAGACTGTTGGCAGAGGTGTTCCGCTTGCGTGAGGCCGAAGGATCGTCGCCAGCGCTCAATTAACCATGGCGGGCAGGCATATCGAATGGAGAGGGCCTGGGTGGCATCGACCCCCGGATCGGGCATGGGGGGGGCAGATTGCCGAAGCAGATTGCGCAATACGGCATTCACGAAGCCGGACCAATTGTGGCCGGGTTGTTTCCGGATGAGCTGAACAGCTTCATTCACTGCGGCGGAAGCCGGAATGCGATCGAGATAGAGCAATTGATAGGCGGCGACCCGCAACGTCGTGGCGACCGTCAGCGGCAGGCGGACCATGGGTTTGCGGGAGACCTGATCTAATCGCCAATCCAGAGTGAGATAATGCCGCAATACCCCATAGACCAACTCAAACGCCAGATGCCGATCGCGTTCCGAGACCACGAGGTCTTTGGTGATGTGATCGAACACGTCATCGCTAAACCCCCGGGTGCGTTCAATTGCCTGCAACGTGGCAGCAGCGATTTTTCTCGCGCTCCATGCACGACCAGTTGAAGATGCCGGTGTTTTGGCTGAGGATGCCAATTGTCGCGTTCCCATCTCTACGCCTTGGGTATTATGTGGAGCGAGTGACCAAATTGGCGGCCATTTCAATGGCCTCAACCAAGCTGGTGGGGTCGGCTTTGCCCTGCCCGGCAATGTCATAGGCGGTTCCATGGTCAACAGACGTGCGAATGATCGGCAGGCCCACCGTGATGTTCACGCAATGGCCGAAGGCCACCGTTTTGAGTGGAATCAATCCCTGGTCATGATATAAGGCGACAATGCCGTCAAATGATCCTCGTACCGCCTTGCCGAACAAGGTATCCGCAGGGTGAGGCCCCGTGCAGGCAATGCCCTGTTTTCTGGCTTGCTGAATGGCGGGTTGAATTATACGGTCTTCCTCGTCTCCAAACAGACCATTTTCCCCGGCATGGGGGTTGAGGCCAGCCACGCCGATGCGCGGTTTCTGAATATGGAACAAGCGGGTGAGTCCCCGATGGGCCAATCGAATGGCCCGGAGGATTGTGG
>BQIZ01000098.1 GCA_021604365.1 Nitrospirales bacterium | reverse complement strand
TTCCACCATCTGCATTAAATCGCGGTTGGTGGCCGCGACCAGTCGAACATCCACGCGGATCGTGCGCGTCCCGCCTAATCGTTCAAACTCCTGTTCCTGAAGCACCCGAAGCATCTTGGATTGCAACTCTAATGGCACTTCCCCGATTTCGTCCAAAAAAATTGTTCCGCGATGCGCCAGTTCAAAGCGACCGACTTTTTGAGAAATGGCTCCTGTAAAGGCCCCCTTCTCGTGTCCAAACAACTCGCTTTCCAAGAGACCCGTAGGAATGGCCGCACAGTTAATTTTCACAAAAGCCTGGTCTTTTCGCGTGCTGAGTTGGTGGAGAGCTCGGGCAATGAGTTCCTTGCCTGTGCCCGTCTCACCCAAAATCAGCACGGTCGAATCGGTTGGGGCGACAATTTCCAATTGTTGAAGGACATGCCTTAAGCCCTTACT
Organism: Nitrospirales bacterium; assembly: GCA_021604365.1. Lineage (GTDB taxonomy): Bacteria > Nitrospirota > Nitrospiria > Nitrospirales > UBA8639 > Nitrospira_E. Next base: position 13,614 of record BQIZ01000098.1, on the reverse strand, counting down.
CTCGCCGACAATCTCCTCGAAGTTGGCTTCTGTCCGGATTTCATCCCGGAGATAGACATTCTCCTTTTCCAGCTTTTCTTTTAATTCGGTAATTTCCCGATAGGCAAGTGCATTATCGAGGGCAATCGCCACTTGTCCGGCGACCTGCGTCAGCAGGTCAGCATCCGCAGTGGAAAAGGCTGAAGGACGGGTGCTGCCGACATTCAGGGTCCCCAAGACCCGATCGGGCAGCAGGAGTGGCACACAGCATCCGAATTTCACACCCTCCGCGATCAACTGTCGGGCGGTGACGGAATGAAATTGCTGCAGATCGGCTTCACGCCAACACACCGTTTTTCGTGTTCGAAATGCTTCTCCCGCCGGCGTGTCATCAAGCGCAATCGAATGGCTTCCCCCCAACAAGCCTTTCCCTGAAGGGAAATTCAGGACATGTCGATGAAAGTTCTTCGCATCCGGATTATAGAAATATAAGCTGGTGGCTTCATGCGGAATTACCCGTCGCAAGGACGTGACCATGGTCGAAAACAAATCCCCAAGTTCCAGCTTCGACACGATTGCATTGTTCACGTCCAGCAAGACTTGCAAACGATCCCGCTCGCGGCACAATTCCTCTTGATGCAGGACATTGTCCACCGCCACCGCCACTTGCTTGGCGACCTGAAGCAGAAACGTCAATTCCGACTCCTGGTAGGTTCCTTTTTCCACACTCGCGAAGTCGAGTGATCCCAGACGGCGTACGGCGGTGGTCAGCGGGACCGTGCATAAAGATTGCACGCCGTCTTCGAGCATCAGGGGCAGCACTGTTGGAAACCGGGGGTCTTGAGTCAGGTCAGAAATAATTAAGGGCTGCTGGGCCTGCCACGCCCAGCCACTCGGATGGGCATCCAAGGCCCATTCTTTCCCGCCCTGAATATCCGCAGGAATATTGGCCTGAATAATATAATCCTGGATAGTGTTCCGCTCGGGCTGGTACAGAGCCAAGCCAATGAAACTCAGTGGAACGATACGAGGAAGGCGCTGAGCCAGGTCCTGTATCAGATTGGTAAGGTCCCGGTGGGCGGCGATCGCCTCAGAGACCTCAAGAAGAGCCTGATAGCGCGACGACTGATCTCCCAAAACCGACTGAGTGAGTTTATCCATAGGGGTACAGTATCGCCGATTCCCCCTGACAAAAAAAAGCTATTTTGCCCTTTGTGCCGCAGTTGGTCAAAGAGCTTTGGAAGGCGAGCCAAATGTGATTCCGATATCCCGGACCTCCCGGTAGGGAAGGAGCCAGACCAACGATTCATCATGCAGATCACCGACTTGAATCCGATTGCCCCACGGATCCCGGAAATCACAACGAAAGTCCGGATGCACCTCCAGGCCGTATTTCTTGGTGATTTTTTCCCGAACTTCCTTCACCTGGGCATCATCCCGGACCATAATGCCAAAATGTTTGGTCTGATCGGGCTGAAGGGTTTTGACTTCAAAGATTGCCAAAAACTGGTGCTCTCCCATTTTGCACCAGGCAGCCCCCTCACCGCCTCGTAACATCTCAAGATTGAAGACATCCGCATAAAACTCGACGGCTTTCTGCGCATCGTCAACTTCAATCACCACATGATTCACTCCATAGACTTGTACCGGCATAACGATTCCTCCTTCCACTATTTTTTCGTAATAATGACCCGTTCATTGGATGCCGGAATATCCTGCATGTGGCTTTCACCAAATCCGGCATGGCGGAACATGCGATCATATTCACTGAAAACGTAGGAATCTCCGGCAGGAGTGGTGGCCAACATAATCAAACAGAACTCTGCCATGGGCGCCGGAGAAATACGATCTTCATTAGGAATAAATTCCAGCGTGATCACAAATCCTCCCGGTTTGAGGGAGCCATGAACCTTTTTCAAAAAAGTCTCGCAGGTAGGCACATCGAAGTGATGCAAAAAATTCGTGAGAAGGATCACATCATAGTCTTTCTCGAATTCCACCTCAAAGGCGCTCCCGGGCAATTCATGAAATCGCTTGGTGATCCCGGCTGTTTGAGCATTCTCACGTGCCACCGTCAATACATTGGGCCAATCCTGGGCGGTGATGTCAGCCTCTGATAATTTGCCACCGATTTCGATGCCGAACACCCCATGACCGGCTGCCACATCCAGGACCTTGCGGGTATCGGGCGCATTCTCTTTCACCCAGGAAGCAATCCACTCCGCCGGGCCTTTCATTAACGGCACCATGGAACGCGCAAATGTCACCCAATCCGGATGTTCCGGCGCCAGGGTTCCTTTTTCCCCGACCACGGTTCCGCCTTTTCGAACTGCACCAGTAAGCTGCTTGAATCCCTCCACGAGGGGAGATGACAACATAAAATCCAGAGTCGGCCCTAAAAAGGCAGGCGACGTCTTCGTTAAAAATAATTCGGAATCAGGAGTCAACTGATATTCCTCCCCCTGTTTGGTCAGAAACCCTCCCACGGTCAAATAATCACCCAACATTCTCAGCCCTCGTTCAGAACCTTCGCATCGTTGAGCTAAAGCCTTGGGAGTACGGTAGCCTTCCGCGATACCGGAAAACACATCCAGTTCGATGGCTGATTTCAATGCCGCCGTCCGCATATGTCCATTGACGGTTTGAAAAAATAATTGAGGTGAAGGTCCTTCGGATGATTTCATGGTCGTCATGTGTTCTCCTAGTCTTTTGAATTATCTTCTTATGGCTCTTCCGGATTTAGTGTGGGTATACCCCTGGGACAATGCTTAAGTCCTGTGCCTACAGCTTCCTCTTCTTTGTAAGGGGAGGTGAAGGTGGGGAAAAGATTCGGCTATGTGCTCATATTTTTGGGCCAACATCCCTCACGGCAAATTGACATCTGGCCTTTCTACCTCCCCTTGCCCCTCCCTAGAGAGGAGGGGTTTCCTCGCAAACTCCTGTTGTTCTAATAACCCACACGATTTTATTTAGAGCTTTTCTATAATAAATGCGTGGGAATTGACACGACCCCTTGAATGACCTTGTGCTTCAACGTCGTACACGCCCAACCAGTACGACGGAGAACAATAACTGGGGGAAGCTTACAACGCCAGGGGCTTGATCGGCGCCAGCACCAATGTCGGGTCACGCTTCCAATCGACTTCCGGATCATCCACATACAATTCCACCTCGTTCCCATCGGGATCCTGGAGATACAGACTTTGGCTGACCGTGTGGTCACTCATACCGCCGATCGTGATACCGGCCCTATCGAGATCCTGCTTGGCCGCACGAAGTTCATCAAGACTCTCTCCAACTTTAATGCCAATATGATAAAGGCCACGCCTCATTCCCGATGGTGGTCCTGGGACATCGCCGACTTCAATTAACAGCAGTTCATGATGAGTCCGGCCGGAGGTGAGCGCCGCCGCTTTTCCTCCAAAAATCCGTCCGACTTCCTGAAACCCCACCACATCACGATAGAATACCAAAGACGCTTCGAGATCTTTGACGTAAAACACTACATGACCTAAATATTGAGCTTTCATAATGAATTTCTCCTCCGTCTTTAGAAAAACGAACGGCCATCAATGAATCCTCATGCCTTTCCACTTTTTTCCTGTTTTCCTACTCAACTTTGTTTAACGCAATGCTCGTTCCAGTTTCTTACTAGAGGCTTCTCAAATACAAATGATGCTCTGGGAAGCCAAATTGCTCTTGGAGCAATCCACGCTTGTGAGAGGAAGAAAAAATTATTGCCGAAATATCGACACAATGACGACATTCCGGCAGTTTGAGGGAACTTTGGGTGATCATACCCAATATATGGTTTTGGCCTAACCGCTTAACCATGTTTATGGGGAATCCATCTTGGGGTTTACCTGTCGAGCAATGCTAGCCGGTAAACGCATCGCACTGATGGCCCGGCCTCTCGTGTCCACGTAATTTTCTGTGTTGCCGAGTTTCGCCCCCGCAGGCGAGGCCATTTTGTTTCGGCAAAAGGACCCAAAACCAATGACGCCCCATCGGCCTTATAGAAATGGGGCGAACGCTGGCGAGGGAAGGTCGGGCCAACTCGCGGAGTTTATCCTGAGTCTTCCCGAAGGGCTCAAACAAGGCCCGCCACTCTATTTGAGCGTTCTCCCCATGGGCAAGATGGCAGGCTACAGACCATGGGAGACAAATATTTGAGTGCCCCGCAGGAAGGAACAGGAAATGTTATGTATTCAGACTGGCAAGACTGTATGGTAAAGACCCCTTGCCTTATATTGCGTTAGGCCAGACACCAAAAGGGCAGGAAAGAAAGGACACGGTAAGTCGTCAGCTTGGCCAGGCTGGTTTAGGTAGCTCTCGGCATTCCTTTTCCCGTGTTATTTGGTGCATTGAGCGCACTCTTTTCTCTTTTTCCTGTCGGTGGCACGGCTCTCGTGTGGGGACCGGTGGCCGTTTACCTTTTTCACGGTTGCGGTTTGGAAAGAGCCGGTGATGATCGCTACAACGACCAATTGATCCTATATAGTGCGACGCCCATGCTGAACTGGATAATTTTCCCCTGGCAACAGAAAATTCGTCTGTTTCGACAGAGTTTGGTGAAGCGTACTCTGCTCAACCAGGTTTTCGGGAAAGGGAGAAAAAAGTCTTCAGATCGATAATTCAGAGGAATTCCATGTTCTCCTCCGACCAAAATCAGCTCGACGGTTTTTTGTGCAAACAGCCCCCTTTTGGTATATTGCCTGTCGGTTTTTTTAGCCGATGCCGTGATGTCCACAACCGGAAATGCGAAGGTGCTTTCCGACGTCGGATGCTTTTTTATTTGGCCAGTGCTTCAGCCATGGAATAGAACTGAGACACCAGGGCATTCGACCTCAACAGAAGCCAACTCTCAATGAATATTATCTTTTGGACGAGTAGGCCATCAGATGACCACACTCTAGTGGCTGGACTATGTTGATCGCTCACCGAGCTGTCTGCAGGACCCATTCGTCTGCCAGATACACATCGGCCTGGATTTTAGCCGTGTGTAACCCCCAACTGGGTCACAAGGAATGAGTAATCCCGGAACAAGTCAGGCTGATGGCGACTGGCTCACAGGCGGCGGTGAAATGGGAAAGCTCGTCCGCGCGAGGGACTGGTCCGAAACACCGTTGGGGCCAATCGATTCCTGGCCCCAAAGTCTGCGCACCACCGTCAGCCTTGCGCTCGCATCAAATTTTCCTATCAGTATTGCCTGGGGACCGCAACGCACCCAGATCTACAACAGCGGCTATTTGCCGATTTGCGGTGATAAGCATCCCCATTCGATAGGCCAGGATTTTAAAGAATGCTGGCATTCTGCATGGCCAGCGATTGGCGAAGCTTTTGAGAGCGCCGCCAATGGCAAAACAGCCTTTCTGGTTAACCAGCGCATGTTTCTGGATCGGCTGGGCTTCCTCGAAGAAACCTTTTTCACCTTCTCCTTTAGTCCTATCCTCGATGAATCGGGAGGGATTGGCGGCCTCTTTCACCCGGTCACGGAGCTCACACAGCACACACTGGCCGAACGACGGCTCCGCCTCCTTCGCGAAATGGCCGAACGGAGCGGGAAAACGACTTCAATTGATGAGGCCCTGTGCGTGATCGGCGAAGCAATCGCGGCAGCCGAACTCGATGTCCCCTTTGCGATCCTCTACCGGTTGGAGGAAGACGGCAACGGAGGCCGGTTGGCCCATTGCACGGGTGTAGAAACCGGATTAACCGTCACTCCGCCATTCATCGACTTCGATTCATCTGAAAAAATGGTCTGGCCGCTCCGGGATGGACTGGAATCTCCAAGCATGGTTGTGAGCGGGTTGAGGTCGATATTTGGAGAAGCACCATGCGGGCCGTATGAAGAAAATCCTGACACAGCAGTCATCCTGCGAATCATCCTGCCGGGCATGGCCCGACCCTTTGGTTTTCTTATTGCCGGGGTCAGTTCACGACGCCCCCTCGATGCGCCATACTGCACATTTTTTGATCTCCTGGCCGAGGCCGTCGCAAATGCCTTGAACAAGGCACGAGCGTATGAGGAGGAGCGCAAACGCGCCGAGGCGCTGGCGGAACTCGACCGGGCCAAGACCACATTTTTCTCCAACGTCAGTCATGAATTTCGCACGCCTCTGACATTAATGCTGGGCCCGCTGGAAGATACCCTGGCGAATGTATATGGCGTGCTTCCGGCGGAAGCCACCAATGCTGTCCGCACTGCCCACCGAAACAGCCTCCGGCTGCTCAAATTGGTCAACACCCTGCTGGACTTTTCACGGCTTGAGGCGGGACGCATCCAGGCCAACTTTGAACCGACCGATCTGGCGGCACTGACGGCGGATCTCGCCAGCGTATTCCGCTCAGCCCTTGAGCGGGCCGGCCTGCGGTTGATCGTAAACTGCCCTCCTCTTCCTGAACCGATGTATATCGATTGTGATATGTGGGAAAAAATCGTGCTGAACCTGCTGAGTAATGCCTTCAAATTCACCTTCGAGGGCGAGATCGAGGTGAGTCTGAAAATGGGGGAAGAGAGCAAGGAAGGCTACCACAGCGGGAAGGAGGAAGCGGAGCCATCAGGTACTCAAGACTCCGCAGCACATGATCCAACCACGTATGTCGTCTTGGAAGTCCGGGATACAGGCACAGGAATTCCCCCCGAGGAATTGCCGCGTATCTTTGACCGTTTTCACCGCGTCCAAGGATCCCGTGGCCGCTCACATGAAGGCTCCGGGATTGGGTTGGCCTTGGTACAGCAACTGGTCAGGCTGCACGGTGGAGTCGTGCGTGTAGAAAGCCAAATCGGCCGCGGGAGTCATTTTACGATTTCTATCCCTCGGGGAAAAGACCATCTGCCCGCCGACCGCATCAATGCGGCCCGCACGCTGGCGTCTACCGCTGTGCGCGGCGAAACCTATGTCGAAGAAGCCTTACGGTGGCTGCCGGGACATAATCCAACAAATGAACGCGGTGAAACAAACATTCCCCAAGGCATGAGCCGCCGGACACTCCCCGCCAGTGCATGTTCGCCTGTTGCGCCTGACAGCGCACAGATCGAGGGGCGTATTCTTTTAGCGGATGACAATGCAGACATGCGGGAGTACGTCAGTCGCCTGCTCAGTCAGGCCGGCTTTCACGTCGAAGCGGTCATCAATGGAGAAGAGGCATTGGCAATCGCCAGAAGACAACCGCCGGATTTGGTGCTCACCGATATTATGATGCCTGGATTGGATGGTTTCGGTTTACTGCGTGAATTGCGTTCCGATGAGGCAACCGCAGATATTCCCATCATCCTCCTTTCCGCCCGCGCCGGGGAGGAAGCACGTATTGAGGGAATGCAGGCGGGGGCGGACGACTATCTGACTAAGCCCTTTAGTGCCCGTGAACTGCTGGCGCGCGTCGAATCACATGTCAAGCTGGCCCGCCTTCGACGCATGACGGAAGAAAAATTGCGCGAAAGCCAATCTCAACTGACGGCGATCATTGAGCAACTCCCGGTCGGTGTCGGTGTCATTAATGCTGATGGACAGTTCATGGTCCGAAACTCCCAAATGAGAAGTATTGAATCAGAAGTCCTCCCGTCCCCGGACCAAGGCACCTTTACGCGCTGGCGCAGCCTCCAGGCGCCAAACCAGTCGGTGCGGATGGATCAGTGGCCGGGCGCTCGAGCGTTGCGCGACGAAAGCATCGACCCTGGGCTGGAATTCATCTACACCGACCGTCAAGGCATGGAGCACCATCAACTGGTGTCCGCCGTGCCGTTTCGGAATTTCACCGGGAAGGTGATCGGGGCTATTACGGTCGTGCAGGATATTACCGCACACAAACAGGCCGAACAGGCGTTACGCGAAAGCGAGGAACGCTTCCGTGCCTTCACCAGCGCCACCTCCGATGTCATATATCGCATGAGTCCTGACTGGAGCGAACTGCGGCATTGTGAGGGCCGGGAATTCATCGCTGACACACTGGAGCCGAACTCCTTGTGGCTCGAGAAATACATCCATCCCCACGATCAGGCATATGTGCTGGACACGATCGACAGTGCCATCCGGACAAAAAGCTTCTATGAACTCGAGCATCGCGTCATTCGCACCGATGGCACACTCGGCTGGATGTTTTCACGCGCCATTCCGATTCTCAATTCCCAGGGAGAGATTATCGAATGGTTCGGCGCCGCAATTGATGTCACTGCTCGCAAACAAGCCGAGCATGCACTGATTGAAAGCGAGGAACGCTTCCGCACCCTGGCCGACAACATGAGCCAGCTCGCCTGGATGGCCGATGAAAAGGGATCGATCTTCTGGTTCAATCAGCGATGGTTCGATTATACCGGCACCACCCTCCCAGAGATGCAAGGGTGGGGATGGAAGAAAGTCCCCCACCCCGATCATGTGGAACGGGTTGTCGAGGGGATCAGAAGGTCTTGGAATACCGGAGAGCCGTGGCAGGATACATTTCCATTGCGCGGCAAAGATGGTCAATATCATTGGTTTCTTTCCCATGCTCTCCCCATCCGCGATGCGGCCGGAAACATTATCCGCTGGTTCGGCACGAACACGGACATTACAAATTTGCGCGATGTCCAAGATGCGCTACACCAGAGTGAGGCACGGCTGCAGACATTTACCCATCAATTGGAAGACCTGGTCGAGGAACGGACCAAGGACCTGATCCAGTCACAAGAACGCCTGCGCAGTCTGGCCACCGAACTCAATCTGGCCGAGCAGCGGGAGCGCAAGCGGCTGGCGACAGAGCTGCACGATCACTTGCAGCAGCTCCTGGTATTGGGGAAATTAAAACTCGGACAGGGGAAGCAATCAATACCGTCTTTTCCCACCGCGACGGATGTGATGAAACAGGTCGATGACATCTTATCTGAGGCGTTGACGTATACCGGCACACTGGTTGCCGATTTAAGTCCGCCGGTGTTGCGAGATCATGGTTTGCCCGAAGGATTGAAATGGTTGGCCGAGGACATGAAAAAACGCAATCTAACGGTTCATGTACGCCTGCCGGAACCTCTCGATCTGGTGCTGCCCGATGACCAGCGCATTCTCCTCTTTCAATCGGTTCGTGAACTCCTGATCAATACATCGAAATATGCAGGAACCAATGAGGTCACGGTCCAGCTCATTCAAGATGAGACAGGAATACACATTACCGTACAGGATAACGGCATTGGCTTTAATCCTGCCGCTATTGAGACCTCAGCGGCCGTAAATAATATTCCCTCCACCAAATTCGGCCTCTTCAGTATCCGGGAACGGATGCTGTCTTTAGGAGGCAGTTTGAGTATTGAATCATCCCCGGGATGTGGAACCACGGCCATACTGATGCTGCCGAAGTCGGACACCAAAGGAAACATCTCAGAGGTGAAAGAAGAAAAAGCCGCGCAAGCCGTCACGGACAATGATCAGCCGGTATTCCGCTCAAAATATCCCTCACCGGTGAGATCTCCTCTTCCGTGTATCCGCGTGTTACTGGTTGATGATCATGCGATGGTCCGTCAGGGCCTGCGCTCCGTATTGGAGGGGTATGAGGATGTGGAAGTGGTCGGCGAAGCCGCCAATGGGCTTGAAGCCTTGCAAGCGGCCAATCGCCTAAACCCTCATGTGGTCGTCATGGACATCAACATGCCGGGGATGAACGGCATAGAAGCGACGAAACACCTTAAAGTCGCTCATCCGGATTTGAACGTGATCGGCCTTTCCATGCATACCGGCGACGCAAATCAGGAGGCGATGAAGCAGGCGGGCGCCTTCCTATTGATTCCCAAAGAGGCGGCCGTTAACCAACTGTACGGCACTATTCAAAAGGCCATGAGCAACAGTCAGTCGGCTCCTGAACGAGTCATGTGATCCGAGCCTTTAGAAAACTGAACATTCAACTTACTTCTCTTTTTGGTCTTGCGCGGATGCACCGATATGTTCCAGTCCCGCTTGGGCGCATGCGGCATCCAGATGACCGCCAGGGGCACCGCCAACACCGATTCCTCCTACGACTTCTCCGGAAAATTTTATGGGGAGGCCGCCTCCAAGGAGGAGGATATTCTCGTTCATATCCCGTAACGCTTGAACCGCCGGCATCTTGGCAATCAATTCGCCCAGTTCGGCCGTGGACCTTTTCAGACTGGCCGAGGTGTAGGCCTTTTTGCGGCTGCTATCCACCGTATGCGGGCCGGCTCCATCTTCCCGTAATAGCGCCCTCACCACTCCGGCCCGATCCACAACCGCCGCACTCACCTGATATCCATCTTTTGTGCATTGTTCGACCGCCGCACTCGCAGCCTTCGTGGCCAGTGAGAGTGGCAGCACCGCCTCACGCGGCAACTCGGCCGCCGACACGCCCGTTGCGAAGAGCCCTCCCAGGCATATCATGGCCATTCCTGATGTCAGCTTCGAATGGCCAATGGTGACATTCATAAAGCATTTGCCGATCATGAAACCCTCCTTTGATAACAGAAGATAATCCGTATGCTGCATTGAAGTGCGATTTTCTGGCTCGTTGCGCCAGGCTGTCAATATATATTCAATCTTGAAGTGCCTTTATCGGGCACCTGCGGATTCCAGCATTTTGGCAATGGGTATGAAGCCTTTGTTCCGGGCATGTTGAAGCGGGCTGATGCCATCACCATCCGGCAGGTTGATATCGGCTCCTGCCTTAATAAGCAATCGTACGATTTCCTGGTGTCTGGGACCCCCGTCACTCAGGATAATGGCCTCCAACAACGCGGTCCAACCCAATCGATTCACATGATTGATGTCCACATCGGTTTGTAATAGCCGCCTCACCGTTTCCACATGCCCTCGTTCACATGCCGGAATCAAGGCCGTTCCCCCGAACCGGTTATAAATTGCAAAATCGGGTTTGGCCTCTAACGTCAGCTTTACAATCTCGAGGTATCCTCTCGCTCCGGCTAAGAGGAAAGGACTGTCCAGTTGACGATCCTGCGCATTCACATCCGCTCCAGCCTCAATCAACACCTTGGCGCTTTCAACATGGTTCCGATCAACCGCCACGAGTAACGCCGTTTGTCCCTTTCCGTCTTGAGCATGGATGCTTGCACCTTGGTTCAACAGTTGCCGAACCATAGCCACGTCATTACGTCCCACAGCCTCGAATAGGGCTTCATTCAGCCCTGCCTTCGGGACCTTCTCTTTGGTAAACCCCGGTCCGGCAAACATCAGAAGAAGCGACACCATCACAAGGGTTCCCAATCCTTTCATATCTTCGTACATTCCCTGTCGTTAATTTTGGCTTGGACTCAGGATAGGGAGGGACCAGACAAGACCATATCTCAATCCGGTAAAGAAAATGGAGAACAAAACAGCCGTAATATCCGAACCATAAAACTCGCGGCTCATGACCGCCTCAACACACCGGCCTCAAGATTGGAATGCCCGCAATCACCGCACAACCGGTTATTGATCAATTTCATGGTTGTTTTTTGATCGGGTTTTCAACGGAAGAAATAGCTCCAATGGTTTTTCCAGCGCTCGTTTAAATGACTGAAGAAACCGTGCCCCTTGCGCACCGTCCAGTGCCCGATGATCACAGGAAAGCGTGACTTTCATCCGACGCGACAGTTTAACGGCTCGCCCTCGTGCCACGGGAACAATATTCACCGCGCCTATGGCCAGAGAAGCCGCTTGGGGCGGCATCAAGACCGCAATGAAATTGTCCACCTCATACATGCCAAGATTAGAAATGGAGAATGTAGCTCCGGCATATTCTTCGGAAGTGAGTTGTTGGCTTTTGGCCCGGACAAACAGATCACGAATCTCTTCGGCGACTTGGAGAATATTTTTTCCGGCGCAATCCCGTATCACAGGGGTAATGAGTCCCTCCTCCAGAGCCACCGCAATTCCGATATCGATCATGGCATGTCGACGCAAGGCTTCCCCCATGAATGAAACATTCATCTCGGGATGACGGGCTAACGCGAGCGCGGCCGCCCGGACGAACAAGACCGTTAAACTCAATGGGCCATTGCCCAGTTCCTCCATTTGCTTCCGGAGACGCTCGGCCTGATCCATTGCCACTTCGGTTGTGAGATAAAAATGCGGAACAGGGGCCTTACTTGACGTGGTCACTCGAGCGATCGCCTTGCGCATTTGGCTCAGGGGAATGTCCTTGGTTTGCCCCTCAGGAATCCCGGGAGTATCCATCTGTCCTTGAATGTCCGCCTCAACGATCCGGCCTTCCGGACCGCTGCCTTTGATTGTTGACAAATCAATCCCCTGTTCTTTCGCCAATACCCTGGCTCGAGGGGACACCTTGATCCTGACATCCTGGCTCGTGTCCGCCTTTGTGTCCCGGGATTCTTTCTTCGCACTGCCGGATTTTTCTCCCTTGGTCGGGGTGGATGGTGCCGGCAAAGGTTGAGCGGGCTTTTCCTTTGGAGAAGGAGCCGCAGAATCTTTTTGAGGTTCAGGTGCTGCAGTTTTGTCCTCGGATGTCTCAGCCAGCGTGGCCTCTATGTCATCGTCCTCTTCTCCAATCACAGCAATGAGCTTCCCGGCTTTCACTGTTTCCCCCTCGGGAATCAGAACTTTTCTCAGCACACCGGACCCAAATGACTCCAGATCAAGGACGGCTTTGTCCGTTTCAATTTCCGCCAGAATGTCCCCCGAGTCAACAGCGTCCCCCTCATGTTTTTTCCAAGCCACCACGACCCCTTCTTCCATGGTATCCGTGAGTTTGGGCATGACAACGCGCGTAATCATAGGCCTCTCCTATTACGACAGGGGAATCCTTCGAAAGAATCTGTCACGATGACTTTTTGAGGAACAACCATTTCAAAAATATGTTGCCGGTTAAAGAATTTGTTTCACCGCCGAGATGACCCGGGCCAGATCCGGAATGGCCAGATCTTCAAGCGGCCGGGTATACGGCATGGGAACTTCTTCACCGGCGACCCTGACGATAGGCCCATCTAATAAATCAAATCCTTTTGAATAGATGGTCTCAGCAATCTGAGCGCCTAACCCACAAAACTCCCACCCCTCTTCTACTATGACAACACGTCCTGTTTTCTTAACAGATTCCAGGAACGTGTCGGTATCCAAGGGTTTCAATGTTCTCAGGTCGATGACTTCGGCATTGATGCCTTCCTTTGACAAGCCTTCAGCAGCCTCAAGCGCCAATAGCGCCATCTTGGAATAGGCGACAATGGTCACATCGCTTCCTGTTCGGGTCACGGCCGCCTTACCAATCGGCAGGGAGAAATCCTGCTCTGCGACCTCACCTTTCGTGCCATACAGAAGTTGCGCTTCGATAAAAATTACCGGGTTCTCATCACGAATAGCGCTTTTCAATAAACCTTTCGCATCAGAGGGCGTCGCCGGGGCAATCACTTTCAGGCCAGGGACATGGCAAAACCAGGCTTCAAGGCTTTGCGAATGCTGGGCAGCCAACTGATGAGCCGCACTCCCCGGCCCGCGGATTACCATGGGAGCTGATAACTGGCCACCGGACATATAGCGAACTTTCGCCGCATTATTCACAATCTGGTCAAGGGCAAGAATGCCGAAATTAAAGGTCATCAATTCGACAATGGGACGCAATCCAGCCATCGCCGCGCCAACAGCCAAACCCGTAAAGCCCGCTTCGGTAATCGGCGTATCCAACACCCGCTCAACGCCGAATTCC
>BQIZ01000097.1 GCA_021604365.1 Nitrospirales bacterium | reverse complement strand
AGACAGCGGGACGTGTCCAGAAACGCCCCTGAGCCTGGCGGACCGATCAACTTCACCTCATGGTTTCTTCCACCTCCCTCGTAAATTCGTTCGTCCTGCACCCGACCCAGCACACGCCCGATCGCTCTCTGCACCTGCTGGGATATATCGGCGGGAAGGAACGTCAGCGGCCCCTGGTCCTCCTTCGTCTCAAAGATATTAATAAATACTTTGACTTGCCTGACATCTTCATAATCAAAATGAAAGAGCTGGCTGGATCGAGCGGTTTCATTTTCTGGCGACCAACAGAGCCTGGCTCCGGTCAACTTCGGTACCGTCCCCAGATACGCCGCTGCGGCATCAAGAATAGGCCGGGACACCATAAGCCGGAGCAATTCCGGATGACGGCAGAATTCGGCACCTTCAAGTATAGGAAACAGAAATTTCTTATCTGGATGTTTTTGAAAATACTCCGGGGGGAAAGCTTCTCGTGATTGCTGATACACTGTTCCGCAATACTTGACGATGCAATCGATTCCTTCAATATCGGCAGGCCCGAATAGCCGGTATCCGGCTCTGTCAGAAATGGTTATCCGGGGCTTCGTGACCGCAATAATTTCTCTGGCCAATCGGTTTCGCAAACGATATTGAGTGGGGCTACCGGTGATTTTCAGCGCGCGATAAAATGGTCGAACCACCCACGGGGGAATTCTCAGATTTTTATGCAGAACCTTATAGAGCCGGTTCTGACGAATCGGCTGCTTGACCATTTCCAAATTTTCAGCGGATGGAGTCATTTGTCAGTCCCGAGGGGAAAATTGGAGAAATTGGCCTGGCAGTTCATTTTTCATTGGTCTTACGTGGATGCTAATGAAAGACCCCTGAACCCTAGCATCGACCAAAAGCGCTTCATGATTCCTGAAAATACGCATTCTGTCAATCATTCACAGGATCTCTCCGTAAGCGAAAATGCCCCACTCTGCAAAACCTTTTTCATTCTCGAGAAAACCTATGGTATTCTTTAGATTGTGTCCAACGAAATTATAATATAGGTTATTTTTTAAGCCCTGCGATGTGATGACCTCTCAATCCACCCATCATGGAGCAAATTGTCCTACGAACTACATGGGAACTCTAATTCTTCTACGACATGGACAGAGCCTATGGAACCGCGAAAAACGGTTTACCGGCTGGACAGATATCGAATTAAGCAAAAAAGGTGTTATGGAAGCCCAGCGGGCAGCTCAAATTCTTAAAGACAAAAGAGTTACGTTTGATTTGTGCTTCACATCGGTTTTATGTCGAGCTCATGGAACCGCCGGTATTGTACTTAAAGCCATGAATTTGACTTCTGTCCCGGTGCGGAGGAGCTGGCGACTCAATGAACGGCATTACGGCGCGCTCCAGGGAATGACCTGGTGGGAGGCCTCATCACAGTTTGGGCCAAAACAGGTTCTTATCTGGCAACGACACTTTTCCGCAGTACCGCCTTTGATCTCTTCTCAGGATCCTCGATTTCCCGGATTAGATCCTTTATATTCTGACTTGGACTCTCAGGACCTTCCATTAGCAGAGAGTATCAAATGCACCCAACACCGTCTCATTCCCTACTGGCAGGAAGAAATTGCTCCCGCACTGCAAGAGGGTAAACGGGTCTTGTTAGTGGCACACAACAATAGTATCCGAAGTTTGCTACAATTCCTTCTTCATCTCGATGAAGCCGGTATCAAAAAAGTCACGGTTAAGACCGGTGAGCCGTTGGTGTGTAAATTTGATGCCAGGGGCAATCTTGTCAGTTACTCCTATATGTGGTGGAAGCCTAAATTGAAGGATTGCACCCAAAAGTTGTTGAATTACTGCCTCCCTTAATCTCGTTAGTTTTTGCTTATCGTTATGACGTATCTAAATTTTTCTGCGCTAGAAAATATTTCACCCCAATCCTTTCAGGGAGCAAAGCCTTATCCCTGGATGAATCCCTCCGGGCTACTGACCGATGAGGGTTATCAACGCCTGGTTGAAACACTTCCGGATGTTTCCATGTTTGCAAAACGTTTCGGAGTCAAGCGTGCTCATGGGCAACAAAGTCACGATCGCTATACCTTGGAATACAGCAAGGACCTCTCCCTCTCTCCCCACTGGAAACAATTTCTAGCCGAGCTTCAGGGAGAAACCTATTCCAATTTTTTAAAACGATTGTTTCGAATAAAAACCCTGGAATTGAATTTCCACTGGCACTACACCCCCAATGGATGTTCCGTGTCCCCGCATTGTGATGCGAAGCATAAACTCGGATCCCACATTTTTTACTTCAACACGAACGCAGACTGGGATCCGTCCTGGGGTGGGGAGACCGTCATTCTAGACGATCAAGGACGCTTGAACCGAAAAAGCGCTCCCCGATTTGAAGATTTCGCGCAATCTTTGGCTTCAACGGCAATTGGAAATTATAGCCTGTTATTTCAACGATTGGATAAATCCTGGCATGGGGTCCGCCCCGTTCAATGTCCGGAAGGGCGCATGCGAAAGGTGTTCATTGTCGTCATTAATCGGCTCTCTTTTTACGACCGAATTCAACGGGTCCTTGGAACAAGCCCGAAGGGGTATTAATTTTCTCAATAGGTTCACACCCATTGTCTAACTCCCTATAGCCTCCGATACCCTTCAAAATAGGCCGGCCTTATGGCCTTCCAATCTCTTTCAAAAAATGCCCGTTTCGTCCACTGGGCGAGAAAACACAATTCGATAAATCCATAATAGGCTTGAATATCCGGGACGCCCTTGTTTATCAGCGATTGGAGAAATTCCTCCTTGAAGGGATTCAACCACCGCACCAATGCTTTAGCAGCACCCATGCCTATGAGATACTCGTTGACGAGACCTTCCACATCGACAGCACAAAGCAACTGAGTCTGAGGATTGACGACAAAATTTTTCTTGACCGGGTCGGTATAATCAAACCCGATCCAACAGTGTGTGGGTTGCAGAACATCCACTGATTTTCTGACCTCCCCCAACACTCCATTTGAAAGGATTC
The DNA here is from genome assembly GCA_021604365.1 of Nitrospirales bacterium. Classification (GTDB taxonomy): domain Bacteria; phylum Nitrospirota; class Nitrospiria; order Nitrospirales; family UBA8639; genus Nitrospira_E. The sequence continues at coordinate 11,126 of BQIZ01000097.1, read as the reverse complement.
CAACCTGATTGAGAAAATGCAGATCCCTATCCAGGCGATCAGGGAAAATGGTCTTGTTGGTTTTCACCAACCGAGGAGCTTCAGAGTATAAACGACTATAAAAAATGGCCATTTTCTCAACCAATGGTTCATCAATCTCTCTGATGAGGTGCCCGTCAACAAAATCCACCCAGATTTCCCGCTCATAACGAATCACAATATTGGGGAAAATCCCATCCCCCCGGAAGCGCTCAAGATTTCGCTCAATTTCAGCAGCCACGAAAGAATCACAAAAAACCAATCGCTTAAATTGCTGCCCATTGATTGTCACAAAATGTAAGCTTTTGTCCTTTTGCAAGCGGACTCCAAAAATCCGGGATAAAAAATATCGGGCTCGCTTCAAGAAAAAGGGCGATCGTTGTTTAACCTGCAATTGAAAAGACATCGTGTTAAAGAGTGTTTGGGTTACACTGGTGGCGTCAAAAACCAAAAAATTTGGAAAATAGGGGATACATCGGATATGATTTGAAACCCCTAGAGAAGAATGCGTTACTGCCACCTGCCTGAGAAGCTCCGATTACGGTATCGGCACGTGAACTTTCAGGAGATGTGTTATGAACTTTTTTTAAAAAAGAGTCAACATCTTATCCGATTTTAGCTCCCATAGCGCATGAATTGAGAACTCCTCCGGTATAACTAAAACATTCCGGTCAGACGACGATGCTTGACAATCCAAAAGTTACCGTATTTATCCCGGCTTATAACCGCGAAAAATATATTGGAGATGCCATTGAAAGTATTTTGGCACAAACGTTTGCCAATTTCGAAATACTCCTGATTGATGATGGGTCGAAAGACCGAACCATTGAAATTATGCGTTCTTATAACGATCCTCGTGTGCGCATAATCAGGAATCAAACCAATCTCGGGATTCCCAAGACCCGCAACAAAGGCATTGAGCAGGCTCGTGGCGAATATATCGCCATGCTAGATAGCGACGATCGGGCGTTTCCGACACGACTGGAGAAACAGGTCGACTTTCTGGATGCCCATTATGATTATGCCCAAGTGGGAAGCTGGTGCCGCATGATGGACGAACAAGGTCAGCCATTAAAAAAGACCAAGCGCCAGCCGGTTTCACCGGAGGACGTTGATACTCAACTTCTGTTCCGGTGTTCCTTGAGCAACCGGTCTATTATGGCTCGAACCAAAATTTTGCAAGAATATGGTTACCGAAATGACTACCCACGCTGCCAGGATTATGATCTCCACGTGAGACTGGCCCAAAAATACAAACTCGGCAACCTCCCTGAATGTCTGGTCTATGGCCGTATACACGCCGATCAAATTACCAGTCAAACACTAGAGCTGGGTGATGAAAAAAAGCGTGAAATCATCCGCCATCAACTCAAGGTATTGGGGGTACACTTCACAGAAGAGGACCTCGGTCCGCATTTGACATTGTCCCGCATGCGAAAATGCCACTTCACGCCGGACCAAGATTATCTTCAATGGGCGGAAAATTGGTTACTGAAACTGCAAGAGGCCAATTTGCAGACACGCCGGTATTCGGAGCGGGCATTTGCGCAAGCGGTCAGCGAAAAGTGGATGCGGGCCTGTTGGTCGGCCTGGGACGGCATGGGATGGATAGCTCTGAAATATTATTTTCACTCGCCCCTGCGCAAAAGCCTCAGAAATACAATACGGGAACACGTCTTCACTCGCTCTGCCCAGCATACGTTCAATTAAGTCTCAAGCAACCTGTAATAATATGATGACGTCGAATTCCTCGGATTTAGCCTCACTCCCGAATCAAGTGATAAATAGAGACAGTGAAACACCGGGCCGCAAACATCTTGCGATATTTCTGCCATCTTTTGCCGGGGGTGGTGTCGGAAGGGCCATGCTCTATCTTTCAGAGGCCTTTGCCGATCGCAACCATAGAGTGGACCTGATCTTATGCCAGGTCTCAGGGCCTTACCTGGACAGCGTATCCCCGAAGGTTAAGGTCATCGGGCTCAAGAGAGGGACAAAATGGCTGGGATGCTTTCAGGCCGTGTCAGCCGATTTGGGGGCTTTTTGGTCGATGCTCCTTCCGATCATGCTATCGTCCCATCCTCCCAAAACTATCGGGTATCTCCCTGATCTGGTTGAATATTTACGTCGTGAGAAACCAGATACGTTGCTCACGGCGAAAACTCCTGCGAACCTCATAGCCTTGTTAGCCGCGCGCCTTGCAGGTGGCAAAACTCGCATTGTGATCAACGAACAAACCAGCTTGTCTCCCATCATTAAGACATCCAAAAAGTGGCGTTGGCGTTTCCTTGCTCCTCTCTTACAACGCGTGTACCCATGGGCAGATGAAATTCTGACCGTGTCCGATGGCGTCGCCGAAGATGTCTCCTCGTTAACGGGAGTCCATCGTGATCGTATTACGACGATTTACAATCCGGTAGCGCTCACTCAGGTACAAGAAAAAGCACGCATCCAGGTTGACCATCCGTGGTTTGCGCCTAACGCTCCGCCGGTCATCTTAGGTGTAGGGAGACATGTGCCACAAAAAGACTTCGCGTGTCTCATAAAGGCCTTTGGACGAGTTCGTTCTGTGCGTCCAGCCCGATTGGTTATCCTCGGGGAGGGAAGAATACGGAATGAACTTGAAGCGTTGGCTGAAACCCTGGGCCTCACCCAAGATATTTCCATGCCCGGATTTGTGGACAATCCCTTCGCCTTCATGGCCCAGGCTTCGGTATTTGCGCTCTCTTCGGCATGGGAAGGCTGTCCGAATGTGTTGATCGAAGCTTTGGCTTGTGGATGTCCGATTGTCAGCACAGACTGCCCGAGCGGTCCTTCCGAGATTCTCCAAAAGGGGACCTTTGGACCATTGGTACCAGTAGGCGATGACAACGCGCTGGCCGCAGCTATTCTTGAGGTCCTTGACCATCCACTTGGCCAAGAGCAGTTGCATGCTCGCGCTAGGGAGTTCGAGGTGGGCAGGATCGCCGAAAAGTATCTTCAGCATATGTCGGCGACCTAATATCCCCTCAAATGGCTCCGTTACAAGTGGCAAGATATCAATAGGACCATTTGCGGAACGATTTTCTATGGGGAATATCATCGTGACGGTCTTGGATTCTCCGCTTAATAAATGGGGATGGGGAAAGCAAGGCTTATCGTCATAGCGAGCCCCGCTCCTCACCGCAGTCCATAGGGTTGCCGGAAACCATCTCACGGCACTTCTATGCGGTGAGAGAGCATTATCACGGCCAGGAAGTTTATCCCCTTGAAGCTTCCAGCAATTAGGCAAAAAAGCCAACTGGCGGATAATCAAATGACGTCGAAGATTCTGTGACCACATCTCCAGGTCACCTGTCTAATAGCAACAATCCATGTGGCTGTATGCGTTTACATGCCCAGGGATCGGTGATGATATGGCACTAATATTTCAAATCGACATCTACATGGGTCACTTCCCCTTTCACCTCGAAAGACGATTCTTCAAAATTCGGAGCAGCTAAAAATAACGAAGGATTGTTCGACACACCAAACCCTTCGGTCGGCAAACCGATAAAATTACGGTCGAATTTATGATTGTCGTTTTCATCATGATAGACGACCACGGCATATTTTCCTTCCATCGGTGCGGCCACACACAGGGTCATAGAACCTTTTGTTGCAGGTTCCCGTTCTTTATCAGCCTTAGCTCCCTTGACTAAAAAACTCTCTGGATCTGGTCCATACAGGACGGCCTTGAGGGATCCTTTCGCATTTTTAATTTCATGCACATGAACGTGAATAGCCTTCCCTTCAGAGGGGCAGGTATTGACCGGTAGCTGGAACTCTTCGGCAAAGCTTGCTGAAACACTGAGGAAAAACACTATAAAAATATACATACCACCCCCCTTTGGTCGCGAATAGACTATGCTCGAAAACATTTCCATCTCAACACTCACAAATGAACACTATTTTTGATGGGAGCAAAATGAGCGGGTACACGCGTGGCTCGTGACTGAGGATAACTTGGGAAATTCAGAGTGGAGGGTTTTCTTGAGGAGTCAAGTCGGGTTTCCGTTTTTCAAAGGCAAAGAGCACAAGAAGGGAACACACACCGACGCTAATCGCGGAATCGGCCACATTGAAAGCGGGCCAATGATAGCCATTGATATAAAAATCTAAAAAATCAATGACTTCTCCATATTGCAGGCGATCGATAAAATTCCCGATTGCACCCCCAAAAATCGACGCAATAGTCATTTGCCCCCACCAATCGTGGGGTTCTAACCGTAAGAAGATGGTAATTAATAATCCCATGGCAAAAAGGGAAGTCAGGAAAAAGAAAATGAGCCTAAATCCACTACTGGTCGTACCCATAATGCCAAAGGCGGCACCAGGGTTTCTGATGTAGGTCAAGGAAAAATATCCTGGAATAATGGGGATGGACTCGTGGAGGTACATTGAACTGGCAATGTAATATTTGGTGACCTGATCGAGGCTCACAATGGATGCCACGACGAGCCCTAATAACACAAATCGGTGAATGCCGTGGCTCATCCCAGCGCCTCCACGCATCGGCCGCAGAGCGTCGGATATTGGGCCTGTGAACCCACATCCTGGCGAATATTCCAACACCGATCACATTTGGTGCCTTCGGCTTTGACGACCTCTATCGCCAAACCCAGGCTCGCATCGACCAATTCACCTCCAGGCAGTGACGCAACCGCTTCCACCTTCACACCCGAGACAATAAACAGGGCAGGCAAATCGCTGAGATACTGATTGAGCAACGTACCGTTGGGTTCAGTCGCATGCAAGATCACCGTGGCATCCAGGGAAGAACCAATCACCTTATCCCGTCTCGATTTTTCTAAAGCAAATTGCACCTTACTCCGGAGTTGGAACAAGTAGGTCCACGTCGTGTGAAGCTGTGGGTCTTGAAAAACTGTGGGAGATTCCGGAAAGTCGGCCAAATGCACACTCATCGGCTTAGATCCTTCTACCGTGGATCCTGGTAAAACCTGCCAGATTTCTTCAGCCGTAAAACTCAGGATCGGAGCCATGAGCTTGGCTAGGGATGACACTATTTCAAACAAAACCGTCTGAGAACCACGCCGAAGTAGGGAATTTGCCGGAAAGGTATACAACCGGTCCTTCAGGATATCCAAATAGGTCGCGCTCATATCCGTCGAACAAAAATAATCCAGTTCATGCACAACTTGGCGAAACTGAAATTGCACATACCCGTTCTTGACATTGTCGACCAATTGCCCTAACCGCCAAAGTGCCCATTGATCCAGTTCGGGCAAATCGGCATGGGGCACCGAATGAACGGCGGCATCAAAATCATAGAGATTACTCAGGAGAAACCGGCAGGTATTGCGCACTTTTCGATACGCATCCGTCAATTGTTTTAATATGTCTTTTGAGATACGCAGATCTTCCTGATAATCCTGAGAGGCCACCCACAATCGCAGAATTTCCGCACCAGACTCCTTGATGATTTCTTGTGGGGTCACGACATTGCCTGCCGATTTCGACATTTTCTTGCCTTCCCCATCCAAGACAAACCCATGCGTCAGCACGGCCCGATAGGGCGCTTGCTCATCCGTCGTTACCGATGTCAAAAGCGAACTGTGGAACCATCCCCTATGCTGATCCGAACCTTCAAGATAGAGGTCTGCGGGATACCAGCCTTCACCTTGAGGCCTCAACACCGCCGCATGACTCACCCCCGATTCAAACCAGACATCTAAAATATCATGTTCTTTCTTAAACGACCCATGGCCGCATTGCGCACATATAGTTCCAACAGGAAGCAATTCCTCGGCGGATCGACTAAACCAAATGTCGGCCCCACTCTCCTGCATTTGAACACTGATATGCTCGATCACTTTGGAATCAGCTAATGGCGTGGAACAACCTTGGCACGAAAACACAGGAATGGGCGTCCCCCACATCCGCTGACGAGATAAGCACCAATCCGGACGGTTCAAAATCATCCCGTAAATACGATCTCGTCCCCGCTCTGGGACCCATTGAACTTTATCAATTTCTTTCAGGGCTTTTTGGCGAAGATCGGCCTCCTCCATGGACACAAACCATTGGTGCGTAGCCCGAAAGATGACCGGTTGCTTACAGCGCCAACAATGAGGATAAGTATGTTCAAGCTTTTTTTCACCAACTAACACCCCCTTGGCTTCCAAGACTTCCACAATCCCAGGATTCGCCTCCAAAACGGGTTGCCCTGCAAACTCAGGGAAATCATCCGTAAACCGTCCTGCATTATTAACCGGCACCAGGATTTCTAAGGGCTTCCGATCCGGAAGCATGTCGACAAAAGGTGGCTTGTTATATTTCAGAACTAAAAGATAGTCATCCATCCCATGGCCAGGAGCAATGTGGACACACCCCGTCCCCTGCTCCAAGGTGACAAAATCTCCGTTGAGGATGGGGACCTCCTTTTTGGCGAATGGAGGATGACACGTCCACCCTTCAAAATCTTTTCCTTTTTTCTTTCCCAATACCTCAAATTTCTCAATTTTACAGGCCTTGGCAAATGCGTCTACCAAGCCAAGAGCCACAATAAAAGCCTCTTCGCCAGCTTGAAGAACCGCATAGTCAAAATCGGGATGCAAACAAATGGCTTCGTTCGCGGGAAGGGTCCAAGGGGTCGTTGTCCAAATGACGGCCGATACGGCTTTCAGCTTTTTGACTGTTGGCAGACTCAATCGTTGGTCAGACCCCATTTGAGCCGGCGAGGCCGTAAAGGGAAACTTCACATATACCGACGGTGAGAGATGATTCTCATATTCCACTTCGGCTTCAGCCAACGCCGTTTGATCCACAGTACACCACAGCACAGGCTTCAGCCCCTTATAGACTCGACCCTCTTCCACAAACTTGCCAAACTCTCGAACAATCGCTGCCTCATAGGCATGATCCATCGTCAGATACGGATGGTCCCAATCCCCAAATACCCCTAACCGGCGAAACTCGTCCCGTTGGATCTCAACAAATTTCTCGGCATACTCCCGGCAGAGTTTCCGAAGTTCCACCGCACTCAAATCTTTTTTCTTGGGACCGAGTTGCTTGGTCACCTGATGTTCAATCGGCAACCCGTGACAATCCCATCCAGGGATATAAGGAGCCTGGAAACCCGCCATGGCTTTCGATTTAATAATGATGTCTTTGAGAATTTTATTCAGCCCATGCCCGATATGAATATGCCCATTCGCGTAGGGAGGGCCATCATGAAGGATATAACGAGGGCAGCCATCTCTGGCCTCCTGAATGCGGTCGTACACCCTCTCCTGCTCCCACCAGGCTAATCGCTCCGGTTCTTTTTGGGGCAGATTGGCCTTCATCGGAAAATCCGTTCGGGGAAGGTTCAAAGTCGTTTTGTAATCCATGGGGAACTTCTCAAGAATATTAGGAGAAACTCAGCGCCATTCTAGCCATGCCCCTCAAACCCGTCAAACCACGGCCTTCAGTCATATCGCGACAACATATCAATGGAAAACAACCGTGTTATTGCTATGAAAGCGTGACAAATAAGGAAAGGGGGAAACCTCAGAAGGAAGGTATTCAGCTCAGATCCATCATGCGGTCCAAAGCCAACTTGGCAAACACTTTCTCTTCGTCGGGCACTTGAATGTGATTGACCACATGGCCCTGCACAAGATTTTCCATGGCCCAACATAAATGAGGCCCATCAATTCTGTACATCGTCGAACAGCGACACACCATTGGGGAGAGGAAAAAGACCTGCTTGTCGGCTTGATCGTGTTTCAACCGATTCACCAGATTCAGCTCGGTTCCCACCGCCCAAATCGTTCCCGGATCGGCCTGAGTCACCGTCCGAATAATAAATTCCGTCGATCCCACCATGTCTGCCTGATTGACCACATCCTCATGACATTCAGGATGCACAATAACCTGCACATTTGGATATTGCTTCCGGAAATAGGCGATGTGTGCCGGTTGGAACATTTGATGCACACTACAATGCCCCTTCCAGAGAATCAGACGAGCCTTGTGTATGGTATCCCGGGTATGTCCGCCATTGGGTTGAAAGGGATCCCAGACGATCATGTCCTCAGGGGGAAACCCCATCGCATTCGCGGTGTTCCGCCCTAAATGTTCATCCGGAAAGAAGAGAATTTTCTCTCGTCTTTCCCAGGCCCAGTTCATAATGGCTTTGGCGTTTGAAGAAGTGCAGGTCACCCCACCATGTTCTCCGCAAAAGGCTTTGAGAGCAGCCGCAGAATTCACGTACACGATTGGGGTCACGGTCTCCTCAACAGGCAACACCCGTGCAAGCCGCTCCCAACAATCATCCACCTGTTCCATGGAAGCCATATCCGCCATTGAGCAGCCCGCAGCCATATCAGGCAGGATGACCGTTTGATTGGAACGACTCAGAATGTCGGCTGTTTCAGCCATGAAATGCACCCCGCAAAACACCACATGAGGGTACTCAGGATGCTCAGCCGCGTACTTGGCCAACAGAAGAGAATCGCCTCGGAAATCGGCATGAACAATCACATCGTCTCGCTGGTAATTGTGCCCAAGCAGGAGAACCTTTGTCCCAAGTCTCCGCTTAGCCTCCACAATTCGTTCGAACAATTCCGTCTCTGGGAGAGATTGGTAGTCCGCAATGGGCAGCTCTATGATGGTCGATAAGGTCACGCCAAATTCCTTATGTTATTAAATTCATTCAAATCATTCCTTGGCTGCAATGAAGATCATCTCATTCACATCCAATAAAGATGAGAGGAGCCAGTCTTTTATTGTAGCAAATCATTCTCTCATGAAAAAGCCTGAAGACCTGAGGCCAAAAATCCCCTTTTATTCCTTATGATGTGATTGATTAAAACTCTACACACAACAGATTTAACGCAGATCCTCTCGATGACCCACCTGGAAATGAAAGATATGCTGATCTATTTTCATTAACCTGTATACGAATTTCTTAACCATGGCGCATCACATGAGAGTTTGACAAGGGAAAAGATCCGGCGGTACGATGATTTTCGCTAGGGGTGCGACAAGCTGAGAGTCCCAAAAACGGGGACGACCCTCAAGACCTGACCTGGGTAATACCAGCGTAGGGAAGCAGGAGCCACGAAAGCCCGCACAAGCAGCCGCACTCTTTAGCTAAAAAAGGGGCGGCTTTTGTATTTTGGAGCAAGCTCCCTGGACCAACTTCCTAACCCCAGAAAGAGAGGGTTTGCATGACACCAGCCCAAGCCACGACATCTAGCCCTTCCACTTCACCATTGCACGTCGTTTCGGAGGAGCCTCGTATTCCTCTTTCCTCCCTATCGATTCAACCATTTCCAGGCTCCCAAAAAATATATCGAACCGGCTCGAGGCCGGATGTACGAATCCCTATGCGCGAGATTCATCAAACCCCAAGCCATAGTCCTCAGAACCACACTGAAGTTCAGAATCCGGCTATCATCGTCTATGATACCTCAGGACCCTATACCGATCCTGCTCTCCACATTGATGTGCGCAAAGGACTCCATCCCCTCAGAAAGGATTGGATTGCAGAACGGCAAGACGTAGAACCTTTGAAAGAGGTCAGTTCACAGTATGGACGAACCAGGGCCAAGGATCCCGCCTTACAGGCCATCCGGTTCCATTTGCAACGCCCACCCCTTCGCGCAAAAGCAGGTCGAAATGTCACCCAATTGCATTATGCTCGGAAGGGAATCGTCACACCGGAAATGGAATTTATTGCCATCCGGGAGAACCAGGCACGTGAAGAGCACCCATCCGCCCGACACGGGACTGGACAAACCTTTGGAGTGACTCAACATCCTGGCCAGAATTGGGGCGCTTCCACTCCCTCCTACATTACCCCGGAGTTTGTTCGTGATGAAATTGCTCGGGGCAGGGCCATTATTCCTGCGAATATTAATCATCCGGAAATTGAGCCTATGATCATCGGGCGCAATTTTTTAGTTAAAATCAACGCCAATATTGGCAATTCTGCCGTGTCCTCTTCCATTGAAGAAGAAGTTGAAAAATTGATTTGGTCCATCCGATGGGGTGGCGACACCGTCATGGATCTCTCCACAGGGAAAAATATCCACGAAACTCGTGAGTGGATAATTCGAAATTCTCCAGTACCTATAGGGACCGTTCCCATCTACCAAGCATTAGAAAAAGTGGGAGGAAAACCTGAGGAACTTACCTGGGAAATCTTTCGAGATACTCTAGTGGAACAAGCCGAACAAGGCGTGGACTACTTCACCATTCACGCCGGTGTTCGCCTGGCCTATGTCCCACTGACCGCCTCTCGCATGACCGGCATCGTCTCACGAGGCGGATCTATCCATGCCAAATGGTGCCTCGCTCACCATCAGGAAAACTTCACCTATACACATTTTGAAGAAATCTGCGAGATTATGAAAAGCTATGATGTGTCCTTCAGTTTAGGAGACGGACTGCGCCCTGGTTCTCTGGCAGATGCCAACGACGCGGCTCAATTCGCTGAGCTGGAAACTCTGGGAGAACTCACCCATATTGCATGGAAGCATGACGTGCAGGTCATGATTGAAGGTCCGGGACACGTTCCCATGCAACTCATTAAAGAAAACATGGACAAGCAGCTTTCCGCCTGTGACGAAGCCCCCTTTTATACCCTGGGCCCCCTCACCACTGATATTGCGCCAGGCTACGACCACATCACATCCGCGATCGGCGCAGCCATGATCGGCTGGTATGGATGCGCTATGCTGTGTTACGTCACGCCCAAGGAACATTTGGGACTGCCGGACAAAGAAGATGTGAAGGCCGGAGTCATGGCTTACAAAATCGCCGCACATGCGGCAGATTTGGCCAAAGGCCATCCCGGAGCCCAACACCGGGACAATGCGCTATCTCAGGCACGGTTTGAATTTCGATGGCAGGATCAATTCAATTTATCCCTTGACCCGGAAACGGCGAAAGATTTCCATGATGCCACACTCCCCGCACAAGGAGCGAAGCTAGCCCATTTTTGCTCCATGTGTGGCCCGCATTTTTGTTCCATGAAAATTACCCAGGACGTGCGAGAGTATGCTGCGGAAAAACAATTGGCAGATGATGCCGCACTGAAACAAGGCATGCAGGAAAAATCAGAAGAGTTCCGAAAAACCGGT
>BQIZ01000096.1 GCA_021604365.1 Nitrospirales bacterium | reverse complement strand
TCGAGGCCGGTCTGAGGAGGTTTGGGCTACGGCACCGGCCAGAACAGCCGGAGAATGGCTTGGATCCTGCGAGACGGTCGATTCTTGCAAAACCGTACAGGAAGATCGGTCTTAATGCAACTGGCATTCCTTGACTTTCCTTAAATTTAAAAATGCCCCTTCAACGTTTGACGGCCATTTTTTACCCTTTTATCCAGCTAAGGAGATTCTTGAAGGTGGGATCCACCGTAACCTACATGGCCTCTGATTCAAACGAAGGCAATGTACCCGGGCGAATTAAGTGGGCTTTAGAGTTTCAAGATGATGAACTTACGTCGGGTAAAACCGATAAACGCAAAATGGTTTAATGATATGGTGGAGGAGATTTCCTCGTTTGCTCCAGGTGTTGGACCAGGAGATTTTAGCTGAGACAGGGCCCTTTCCCGTGTTATGCTGAAGTTATCCCCATCCCAAGTATAAAGGCTTACGTACAGTAATGAAGATCCTCGTGCTGGAAGATGATCAAGAAACGGCGTCCTATATAGCCAGTGGTCTAATGGAGGAAGGGTACGTGGTCGATATTGCGTCGGATGGGAAGGAGGGGTTTAAGAAGGCCATCGATGAGGTGTATGAAGTCTTGATTGTGGATCGGATGCTGCCCAGTCTTGACGGGATCAGTCTGGTCAAGGGACTGCGAACCACGAATGTGAAAACCCCGGTACTCTTTCTCAGTGCCTTGGGTGAGATTGATCATCGAGTCGAAGGACTCCAATGTGGTGGTGATGATTATCTCACTAAACCCTTTGCCTTTTCGGAATTAAAGGCTCGCGTTGAGGCTCTGCGTCGTCGTCCGCCCATCTCAAGGATTGAGACACGGTTGCGCGTCGGGGATCTGGAAATGGATTTACTCACACGAATCGTAAAACGGGGAGAGGTGTGCATTGAGCTTCAGCCTCGAGAATTCCGCCTGCTCGAATATCTCATGCGAAATGCCGGTCAGGTGGTGACTCGCACCATGCTGCTCGAGCATGTATGGGATTTCTATTTTGATCCCCGTACCAGCGTGGTCGATACGCATATCAGCCGTCTGAGGATGAAGATCAATAAAGGCTTTACACAGCAACTGATCCATACCGTCCGCGGCACGGGCTATCGTATGAGTACCGATGCGTAAGCTTCTACGTACTGCCAGTTTCCGATTAACCCTTTTCACCGCGTGCCTGTTTGCGGTTTTTGTGATCACCACCTTTGTCGTGTCATATTGGATAGCCGTCCGGTACCTACTTGAGCGTGTTGACGGAGAAATCACCTGGCAGATTCAGATGCTCGTCAAGGAGTATCAGGCCGGCTCTCTCAATTCGGCGAATCCCGATCTGGTGGAACCGGGGACTTACCTTTTGTTGCGGGATAGTGCCGGGAGATCCATAGTTCAAAATTTGCCCTCAGGGGCTCCTGTTCGAAAATGGTTTCAGGATTTGCCACCGAAAGAAATCCCGATTGATAATGCATCACATAAACTTCGCGCGCAGGCGGTGTTATTACCAAATGGCACTCAATTGACCGTCGGGCAGGATTTAAAAGATCTTGAAGCGGCGAAAGAATTTTTACGGCAAGCGTTTGGATGGTTGTTAGCCGCTATTCTCATATTGGGGCTTGCCTGCGGAGCGGTTGTGAGCGCCATTACCTTGCGACGTGTGGAAGAAATTAATCTTACTGTGGGGGACATCATCAATGGGCATTTTGACCGTCGTATTTCTCTCAAGGGGACCAATGACGAATTTGATCGGTTAAGTCGCCAAATTAATCTGATGCTGGCACAAATTGAAAAATTGATGGGAGGATTGCGGCAGGTTTCAATAGATATGGCACATGATTTGAGGACGCCGTTGTCGCGTATGCGACAGAAACTGGAAGGAGCGCGTAACCGGGCGACCTCTCTGGAGGATTATGAGCAGGCTATTGATCAGGCGCTCAAACAAAATGATGAAATCCTGGAAACGTTCAGTGCCCTTTTGGGAATCGCACAGTTGGGCTCTGGTGCCTATCGGCAGAAATTTCATGAGATCTCACTCAGTGAAATCTTTGAAATCCTTGAAGAAACCTACGCCCCGATTGCCGAGGAGCGTCATCAAATTCTCTTTGCGACCATCCAACCAGATTTACAGTTCCATGGCGATAGCAGACTGATCACCCAAATGCTCGTCAACCTCATCGAAAATGCCATTCGTCATTCCCCGTCAGGTTCCAGAATCTCTCTCATCCTTTCTCAACGAATGTCCGGGATGACGGCCGTTATTACCGATACAGGACCTGGCGTCCCGGAATCCGAACGAGAAAAAATTTTTCAACGCTTTTATCGACTGGAAGCTAGTCGAACGACAACCGGGAGCGGACTCGGCCTTAGTTTGGTGTCAGCGATTGCCGATCTTCATGGAATCCGTATCAGTCTTTCCGACAATCATCCAGGATTACGGGTAACTTTGGAATTTCCCCTGCCCAATTCTCAGTCGTACCACAAACCCTCAACCTTACCAATTCGTAATAATTTAAAACAGCTTCGGTAAGATTCGGTAGTGTATACTTGAAGGACAATTACAAGTTCGGGCCAGTGGCCCTATCAAAATTTTTAATACGCGCTGGTACGAGGGAGGGGATTAAAAGAGGGGAAGTGAGGCACTCGTACCAATATTTATATTCCCCGAATATTCCGAACAATCCACGGCATTCGATTTCAAACCTTTTTTCACGGATCAACGCATGAGTTGGGGTATGGGTTAATGGGATGTGCGAAAATCCATAGTTGCGGGAGGCAGGTTTATAGCACCGGAATTGCCACTGTGAACCGCATGTGTTCAATAGGGACTCGGGAACTTGTATTGTTTTGCAAATCCCATGTGGGTTTTTGCGAAATGTTTAATCCATCATGTCCAGCATAGGTAGCCAGAAAAACCAATTTTTATATTCTGGAACTGTGCCTGTCTTAGTCTTTGTGTTTATGGAGGTTTTATATGCGACCACGTCAGGTAACGATATTGGATCTTGTGACGAAGGGACCGACCAATTCCCTCTATGCCCGGGTCATGAATCAAAACCTGGCTAGCATTATGCCGCAGGTTGTTGGTGTGTGGTGTGAAGAATTAGGACATCAGGTTCGCTTTGTCTGCTATACTGGTCGTGAAGATCTTCACCGGGAATTGCTGGACGAGACGGATATTGTGTTTATCGGGGCCTTTACCCGATCCGCTTTGACCGCCTATGCCATCAGTAGCATGTTTCGAGCTCGAGGAGCCGTGACGGTACTGGGCGGGCCTCATGCTCGGAGCTATCCGCAGGATGCGGCCAAGTACTTCGATTATGTGGTGGGGTTTACCGACAAAAATCTCATTCAGGATATTCTGGCGGATTGTTCCTCGCATCGTCCCCAGGGGATTCAGCTCGCAGCGTCCCGGCAGCCGACCGATTTACCAGGGGTGAAGGAGCGCTGGAAATTCATCGAACCGACCATCGCCAAGGCGCCCACCTCATTTAAAGTCGTGCCGATGATCGGTAGCATGGGGTGTCCCTATACCTGCGGGTTTTGTGTGGACGCCAATGTCGACTATCAGCCCTTGTCGTTTGATCAGATCAGCGAGGATCTCAAATTTCTGCGGACAAAGTTGAAACGACCGATTGTGGCCTGGCACGACCCGAATTTCGGGGTGCGGTTTCAGGAATATATGAATGCCATTGAAACGGCGATACCACCCAATAGTATCGACTTCATTGCAGAAAGTACCCTGTCGCTCCTGGCCGAACCCCACCTGAAACGATTAAAGCAAAATGGATTCAAGGCGATTTTGCCGGGGATTGAGTCGTGGTATGACATGGGTGATAAATCCCGAACCGGTCGCCACAGAGGACAAGAAAAAGTGAAGCAGGTCGCCGATCATATCAATCTGATACTCCGCTATATCCCCTATGTTCAGGTGAATTTCGTGTTGGGCCTGGATTCCGACCAGGGACCTGAGCCGTTTGACCTCACCAAACAATTTTTAGATTTGGCTCCCGGAGCCTTTCCCGCATTTTCCCTACTTACGGCATTTGGCCAGGCAGCTCCCTTTAATCGGGAATTGCAACGGGACGGACGTGTGCTGCCCTTCCCTTTTCATTTTCTCGATAACAACCATGCGATGAATGTGCGTCCCAAACATTATGCCTGGCCGGAATTTTATGATCATGTCGTGGATCTGTCCCGGCATGCATTTTCCTGGCCGATGATTGCCAGGCGAATGATGCTGAATCGTGGCTGGATTCCCACATGGTTTAATTTTATCCGATCGGTGTCGAGTGAAGGGTTCGGCCGGATCAAATACCACACAAAGATCCGGGGATTATTGGATACGAATGTGTCGGTCCGAAACTTTCTGGAAGGGGAAACAACAGAACTTCCAAAGTTCTATGCCAGAAAAATCCGCGGAAAATTGGGTTCGCTCTATGATTTGCTTCCGGAAGGGGCCACGATGCATGATCATCACGCGTACCTCAATTCCTATCAGGACCCGTTTCCTCCTCTTGTAGAAGTGGCCCCACTTTCCAAGTTAGAAGCCGTGTAAGGAAAGAAGCGCCTCAGTCTTCTTCTCCCTTATCCAAGGCTTTAAATGGTCTTCCCACAGTTTCACGGACGGGTGAAGGAAGGCAATTGATCATGTTGGGGATGTTGAATTTTGATAATTTCCGATGACATATTGACCCACAGGCACGTTGCATATTAGAGGCCTCGGGGCGGTTCAAAAAAGTTCGTCCAGCAAGGCCGCAGTCATTTTTGCGCGCAGAGCGTACTTTTAGTACGTGAGCACGGAAAAATGGCGAGAACGCCGCTGGCGGCTTTTTTCAACTGCCCCATGTTGCCCCACAAAGTTCCTCGGGGCCAATCCTTGGGTACACGAATGGCTCCGTCGGTAGTTATAAAACTGCTTGATGTAACCAAACACATCAGCTCGGGCTTCAGCCCGAGGTCCGTGCTGCCGTCGGTGAACCCGTTCGCGTTTCAATAAGCCAAAGAAACTTTCCGCCACCGCATTGTCATACCCATTCCCCACGCCGCTCGTGCTACTCACAATCCCATATGTCTGCAGGAAGGCTTGAAACTCCTGGGCGGCACACTGCGTGCCTCGGTCGGAATTGAGGGCCACCGTCACCGAATTCCGTGGTTGCCACATGGCCATCAGGACGGGTTGCAGGACCAGATCAGGTCCCAGTTGTGGCTGCATCGACCACCAAAAACCCTGGCGCATGCATCATATGAAGAGCCTGAGGTTTAAATCAGGTTCACAAATTTCTGCTCCTCACATGCATGAGAAAATTTTTAAGCCAAATAGATCCCAGTCGAAAAACTCACAAGGTAACGCGGCTCAAAAAGTTAAAGACAATTGCGTTTAGAAAGAATTTCCTGAGATGACAGGATCCCAGGGTTTTAATGAGTCGTCTTTCTTTTCCTTCCATGATACAAAATGGGATTCTGGAATTGGAGGAAAAGGAGAAAGGTGATGTGATTCGGGTCTTACAATCCGAAAGGGCATCCAATCGGAAATACACACGGATAGGTTATGAATTCACGTCTCACGTCGGGAATAGAATGGTGGAATTCGCCGAGCGATTTTGACGGTTTTCTATCGGGAGTAATGATTGAACCCAATGAGTCGCGAGGGTGGACCGAGATTCGGGGGAATTAGCGTATTTGTTCGAAGAAAATCATGAGGCGGTCGGCGGGAAGTTCAACATCTGATGGGTTTGACGCTCGTTCATGCCGGCCGGTTGAAACAATCGGGGCCTGACAATTGGCCGCCCAAGAAATGCCGTTACAATATTACAATGAATGATGCTTTAGTAATCGTTTACCCAACCAGATGGAGAAATAGGTTATGACACCGTTAACTCCTCGCGAACAGTTGCCGGCGATTTCCAAACTCATGCGTCAGTGGATTCTCACGACGAGCCATCATGCGAAATCCGGACATCCCACTTCTTCCATGTCGGCGGTCGAATTGATGGTGGATCTTTTTTTCGCCGGGCATTTCCGGTTTGACGTCGAGAAGCCGGATTTCCCCAACAATGACCGGCTGATTTTTTCCAAAGGGCACGCCTCACCGCTGCTCTACACTCTGTGGGCGGCGGCCGGGCAGATTTCAGAAGAGGAGCTGATGACCTACCGGCAGTTCGGCAGCCCGCTCGAAGGCCATGCGACTTCAAGGTTCCGGTTTGCCGAAGCGGCCACCGGCTCGCTCGGCCAGGGACTCTCCATCGGCGTAGGCATGGCTCTCAATGCCAAATATCTCGATCATCTGCCGTACCGCACGTATGTCTTGCTGGGCGATAGTGAAATGACGGAAGGATCGCAATGGGAGGCCCTTCAGATTGCCGCACATTACAAGCTGAGCAATCTCATCGGCATTCTGGATGTCAACCGGCTGGGTCAACGGGGCGAGACGATGTATGGCCACCATCTCGAGGTCTATCAGCGGCGCATCAATGCCTTCGGCTGGCAATCCATCGTGGTGGAAGACGGCCATGATCATGCACAGGTGCTCAAAGCCTATGAAGCGGCCGCGAACGTGACGAATCGCCCGGTGATGATCATCGCCAAGACGAAGAAAGGACAGGGGATTTCCTTTCTCGCAGACAAGGACGGCTGGCATGGAAGAGCTCTCGATGATGAAAAACTGGAACAGGCGCTGAAAGAATTGGGCGACGTGGATCATTCAGTGCGCGGGAAAATTGCGAAGCCGGCGGAGGCGACGCCTCAAACGCGGCCAAGCGGTCAGACCAAATCGTTCGAGTATTCGATGGGGGATAAAGTGGCCACGCGGAAGGCCTATGGCAGCGCGTTAGCCCGGATCGCGCCCCGCTTCCCGGATATAGTCGCCCTGGACGGGGAAGTGAGTAATTCGACGAATGCCGAAACGTTTCGTGATGCGTATCCCGACCGGTTCTTTGAAATGTTTATTGCCGAACAAAATATGGTGGGAGCGGCTATGGGCCTGTCTTTGCGCGGTAAGCTGCCCTTCGTATCCACCTTTGCCGCCTTCCTGTCCAGAGCCTTCGACCAAATCCGCATGAGCCGTTACTCTGACCCGAACTTGAAATTTGTCGGCTCGCATGCCGGCGTATCTATCGGGGAAGACGGACCTTCCCAAATGGGCCTGGAAGATCTTGCCATGTTTCGAACCATTCTGGATGGCGTTGTGCTCTATCCCTGCGATGCGGTCTCCACCGAACGTTTAGTCGAGTCCATGGCCAAGCATCAGGGAATAGCCTATCTGCGCACGACCCGCGGGGGCACACCGGTCATTTATGAGAACCAGGAACAATTTCCGATTGGAGGCTGCAAAGTGCTCCGGCAAAGCCGGGAGGATCAGGTGACGGTGATCGGAGCAGGCATTACCGTTCATGAAGCCCTCAAAGCGTATGATAGTCTGAAAGCGGAAAATACGCCGGTCCGGGTCATTGATCTTTATTCCATCAAACCGTTGGATGAAGCCACGCTTCGCGACGCGGCGGACGCGACCGGCCTGGTGATCACGGTCGAGGACCATGTTGCCGAAGGAGGACTGGGCGAGGCCGTCCGTACCGCGCTTGCCGAGAGCCGCGCCAAGGTGCATTGTCTGGCGGTCCGGAAGCGCCCGAAAAGCGGCAAGCCGGATGAATTACTTCAGGACGAAGGCATTTCAGCCAATGCCATCATCGAGAAAATTCAGGCCATGAAAGCCCATGGCCAAATTTCAACTCCGGCCACGACCGGATGATCTCTTCGGATGATGGAAGCAGGTTGCTCAGAGATGCGGGCGGGAATGCGGGACTGAAAATCGAGCTTATGCCCGATCTGCGGTCGACAGTATCCGGACCGGAGTAAATCGCCCGCTCATTGTGGAGATGAAGACTCCTGGGAAGAACGATGCAGGCCTTTTTCATGCAAGGCATTGGAAAAGGTGAGGTGATGTCTCATGCCGAAAGGAATGCATCTCATTCACAGGATAAAATCGAAGGTGAAACCATGAACACCATGACATTCTCGGACGCACTGGTTGCCTTAGGACAACGCAAAGAAAAACATGCCACTTTTCAACTGAGATCTTCTTCTCGTTTGAGAGCACTTCGAAATGCAGGGACCTCGCATATCTATGCAGATACCGCCGATATTCATGAATTACAGGATCTGGTGGCAACCGGGAAGGAAGCCATTTGGGAGGAAATAGATGGAAATACTGCCAATCAACCCTTGGTAAAAAAAGTCATTGAGGCCTATGTGGAGGAGGGAGATCCGTCAGGTTGGGTGGAAGAGTTAGGGTCGTTTCGGAAGGGCCTTTCTCTTCAGGATTTATTCCCCTTGTTATACGCCATTGTCTGTGGACGCATCGGGAATGATTTTACGAGATTTTTTGCCAGTGGGCGGGCGTGGGAAGTCAGTCTGCAGCTTCATATGAAGCTCATGGAAGATTCCACAGCGGCAAAACAGGTAGCGCTGGATTTGCGCAGGATGGTCTCCAGCGCATTCGTGAAAGTGCCCTTTATTCCCCATCTTCCTTCGTGTGTCTTAGTAGCCAGGGATCTCGTACGAAAAGGAATCCCTGTGAATTTTACCTCCACCTTTTCCGCGCGTCAGGTTGTGATGGGCGCATTGCTGGGAAATGTTACCCGGACCAATATCTTTATGGGACGTTTGGATCAGGGGTTGCAGGCGGAATTTGTGGGAGCTCATGTCGTTCTGGAAGCACAGCGGCATCTTCTGGATTTGCGAGACAAGGCCGGCGTCAATACCCAACTCATTGTAGCCAGTATGCGGGAGGGAAAAAGTTTTTTGGAGACGGCAGGGTGCGATGTCTATACCGCTCCTTGCAAGGTCGTTCAAGAATTCTTGAATCAGACAGAAGATGCAACAGAGCAGATCCCGAGTCAATTGGAAACGTCATATGAAAATCGGCTCGGGATTTCTCCAGCGGTATTGACTAAGATTGGGCAAGAACGAATTGCGCGGTTATATCGGGTAGAACCCGAGTTTCGTGAATTCTTGGTTGAATATCGAGCCACGAAAGAATATCAGCAGCTTCAGGACGAGGAGGTTCTTGTCAAGCGTTTCGACCAGGCTGGATTTAAAGACATTTTTTATACGCCGAAAACCAGGGAATGGGAGGATATTGGACGCAGTAAAGTTCCAGACCTTGATGCGTCAATCACAACACAGCTTCCACTTGATACCCTGTATACATTGATGGCAGACGCGGATTTTGAGAAACACCAGGAAGAAATGGACCGAATGTTGGAAGAAAAACTCGCCCGTTGAAACACAGAAAGAAAGGAATGCCTGAACTGTTCGTGATAAGGATGGTATAGAGGGAAGCCAACGCCTGGAAAAAGTCGCAGAGAGACGCTAGCTTCTCATTTTTGACATGACAAATGAGTGGAAATGAACCGGTCCACAATGAATGTTGGAGAGAGAAGACATGCTTTGGGAATGGTCCCGTAGAGGCCTGCTTTTTGTGATCGGAGTCATGGTGGGATGGGCGTTGCGGAGCTGGTTTGCCTCTGGTTCTCCCATGCCATACTTCTAAAGCACGGAGAATAAATTTTTCCCATGCTGAGAAAACGAGAAAGGATATACATCAAATAAGGATGTAGCCTTTTTTTTGAAAACTTCGTGTGAAATCTCGGATCGTTCGAGCAAGGGTTTTCAAGAGTATTGAAAATGGGAATTTCATATACACTTATTTAATCCGTTCCAATTAGACCGACGGCGCTCGAAAGCCTGTTTCGCTATAGAATTACGGCGGAGTCCAAATTCAAGAAGGTCAAGCAATTCAAGAGTATAGATTGAAAGTACCGGATTGAAAAAAGGAGAGTGGCATGTTTCCTAAAGATCATGTGTATAAAACTGTAGAGATCACCGGAACCTCCTCCACCACAGAAGAAGCAGCAATTCAAAATGCCGTGGCCAAAGCTTCCCAATCAGTCCGAAACATGCGATGGTTTCAGGTTGTCGAAACGAGAGGGGCCATTGATGAAGGAAAGGTGACTCAATGGCAGGTGACATTGAAAATTGGATTTACCTTGGAAACTCCCGAATAAATCTGATGGACATAGTCAAGAATCATTTTAATTGGCGGAAGCGCGGTTCATTACAAGATTTGCCTTTTCTCCAGGATGCCTTTTGTGCGGCAGAACCCGGAAAAAGTTTTGGGGCGGACAAATTGCCCATTCGGGAATATCATCGATTCTAAGGGGACACTGATCCAGATGATTCCTTCATTTTGTCTGTGATTGAAACAAGGATACGGGAAGAGCGATAACCCGTTCTTAACGAGACCACCCGGTTCCGGGAGGGATAACCGTTTAGGAGTTCAAGGGGTGGGTTCTGTTGGAAGGTTTTGTGATCACTCTCCGGGCTTACCTCCATTTCCACAAGCGCCATGGAATTGGCATATCCCCACTCGAGAAACAGGTCCTTTAAAATCCTTAGACAAAATCCCGGGGGATGGTCTGATCCCAGCTTGTGCAATACACTCTGGTATCGCCTTCGTAGGCATCCAGATCCGCGCGAAGATGGAAATGGGTCGGTGTGGACGTCAGGACGGTCCTAGTGATGGTTTTAACTGACCAATCACGACGTTTGAAACTTCGGACCCAATACGTTTCTCCTCTCACCGATGAAAAATTATCGGCCTGATATGTGTACGTTTCAACTGCATTATTCTGCACTTCAAGATCAATGTCATTTAATCGGACAATCCCTCTGTCATTCACGACTTCCAGAGTGGACACATCCTTTGCCAAATCCCGAATGACCCGCCAGTTATGACGTTCAGGCTCGATGAGGGTTGTGGCCAACGGTGGCGCTCCCTCCGGTTCACCGAATTTTCTTAATTGCCTGTCGGAAGTGCGCGGCTGGCGTACAGGGATGGATAACCTGCTCGTCCCGGTATAGATGGTTAGACGGACAGGTTCAGGAGGCGGCCAGGCCAACGGCCAGTACGAAGTAGAAATCGAGAGACGGAGACGGTGCCCTTGCGGAAAAGCCTGCGCGGTATCATTGAGCTGCACGCGAACCCGATATCGTTCGTCCGGCTTCAAATACTCCGGATGTTCGCTGCTGTTTCGATGAGTCAGGTTGAGCAATCCATACGTGACACGAGTGGCCTTACCATCTTCCGCCACATCGGACAAGCGAACGGCCACCAATGCGATGGGTTTATTAGCTTGCAGATCCAGCTCCACAACAGGTGCCCCAAGAATTTCAATCGCCTCCTTCAAAGGGGCGCTATCAAACACGAGGGCTCCGCCGTCTTCCTCCCGCTGATCATGTGCCAGGTCCGGACCGGCCGCATAAGAACACCATTTGCCGGCAAACAACCCCACACTCAAGGGGGATTGAATGCTCAACGCCTGCTCAGAAATTTGCTCATCGGCATTCGCAAGCCTCCCAGCTGCCAAAGGGTAGGGTTGGGAAACAATGGAGGACGACGGCCATGTCGGTTCCCCAATCCAACGTCCCGGCCGCTCTTCATAATAGGTGGTGGGAGGGACACTCTCCTGCATCCAACCGCGAAGCATCGGTTCTTCTCTAATACCCGTATCAATCTGTTTCAACCACTGATCCCACCACCGAAGGGATTCCTGAAGAAATCCGATGGCCGGACCCGGGATGCCGAGATGAGGATATTTATGCCCCCACGGTCCAATCAGACCCTTGCGAGGACTCTTTAGGTGTGCCAGAAGACGGAACACGGCGTTAGAATACCCGTCCGCCCATCCGCTGACAGCAAAGACCGGACAGGTGATGGCCGAAAAATCTTCACAAATGGATCCCTGCTTCCAGTACTCATCGCGTCGCTGATGACGAAGCCATGTGTCCAACCAAAGACCGCTGCGTTGTAATCGCTCAAGCCACAATTCTTTCCATCTGTCTCCCGCCAATTCAGGATCGGGCGGGCAGCTATTATAGGCGAACATCGTGGAGGCCCAGGAGAGGTTGTCGCTCAGAAGACAGCCGCCCATGTGATGAATGTCATCGGCGTATCGATCATCGGTGGAACACACCGTAATGATGGCTTTGAGCTCCGGCGGGCGGCGGGCCGCAATTTGCAGCGCATTGAATCCGCCCCAGGAAATGCCCATCATGCCGATCGAGCCGGTGCACCACGGTTGATTGGCGATCCATTGCAACACTTCCAATCCATCCTGCTGTTCCTGATGGATATATTCGTCAGTCAAAATGCCTTCGGAGTCGCCGCTTCCCCGTAAATCCACGCGGACACAGGCATAGCCATGGCCGGCCAGATAGGGATGCGTGACGGAATCCCGATGGGCAGTGCCATCGCGTTTCCGATAGGGAATGTATTCTAAAATTCCAGGAACCGGATTGGCTTCGCCCTGCTCCGGCAGCCAGATTCTGGCGGCCAGGCGAATGCCATCCGACATGGGGATCCAGACATGATCCATCTCACGAACGGGATACGGGAACGAATGGACGGTTTTGAAAGTTCCTGCCATTACAAGACGCGAATAGGGTTCCCTTTCGGGAAGAGGGCTATCGGGCTAAGAAGAATATTCGAAGGGTAAATAGTCCAGGCATTGGTGGTACTTCTCCAGCAGGTCCCGTTCATTTTTGGCTCCCAAAAAGATATACCCCAATTCATAACTATAACTTTCCTGATTAGTCAATTCGGAGAGTCGCATGCCTTCTTTGACATGAATATTCACGAGAGCGTCCGGAAATTGTTCATTCAATCGCTTGATCTGCTCATCATCCGGCACTCGCTTCACGACGGCATCTTCATGTATGCGGAGAAAAACTTTTGCCGCGCAGCCGAACTCCCCTTGCCGGTGCGGAAATTCGGGCTTCTTGCCAAGCGCCAGATCGATCATCACTTCGAAATGGGAGGCTCCGTCCACTTTGCGAAAAATCTCGCAATGCGATTGGGAAATCCGGGGATTGATTTCCAGTACCCACAGGCGGTCATGCGTCTCGTCGTAAAAAAATTCCATATTAAAGGGTGCCTGGTCATAGCCGAGATGAACCATAATCGCCTGCGCCGCATCCTTCATTCGAGTTTGCACCTCTTGCGGCAAATGCGACGGATATTGATATCTAGAAAACGTGGATTCGTTGCTCTCTCTGATAGAATCAATCACTCCATACACATCGACCTGGTGTTGGTAGACGTAGCCCTCCAAGGTACATTGCCGTCCTGACACAAGGGCTTCGGCGATACAGTATTCTCCTCCCACACCCGCCACGGATGGTGGAAGGGTGATCTGATTGAGAAAAAAATTAAACGGTTTGGCAAATTTGTGAATTCCCTGGCGTATGATCTCCACCTTTTCCTGAAATTCCTCGTCATCATGTATGCGATATCCTAGCTGCGAAGCAAACGCTTTAACGGGCTTAATCCAGAAGGGATAGGCCAGGGTCACCTGCGATTGGGCATCGGGCTCAAGGGGATTGAACGCGCAAAATTCCGGGATGTCGGTAAGCACCTCACGTTGCTCCAACCGGCACCAATACTTATGTTCACATTTCAATACACTTGTCATCGACGGACCCGGCATGCCCCGCTTTTGATTCAACAGAGGGACGAGACAAGTGGTGGGGAAGTCCCAAAATCCGACAATCGCATCAATGGTCCCCGGAAACGAGTCGAGAATACGCTCAGCTTCCTGCAACAATTCCTCCGGGTGATAACTCTCACGCCGTTTCACCTCATGAGCCTTTGAGAGAGCATGAAAAGTTAGTGACCTTTTTTGGCCAATCGGTGTGAGCAAGGCCAAGTTGAACTCATCAAGGCCGACAACGAAAATATTTTTTGACATGACATAATCCTCCGAAAAATGCTGCAAGACAATTTTATTGTATTGTAGAAATAGCGAGAGAAAACCTGGTAGGAACCCTGGCCACATGAACGGATTTTTCTCATTCAATGGTTGAACAGAGCGTAAGGAATTTCACAGAAACCCACAGGCCATGCCAGGAGTTTTATAAGTTCATCCTCCGAAGAATAAGGTTATAGTTGGTATGGAGGTGTAATCGGTGCTGTCATGAGGTTATCTGAAAATAGTTTGTTGGGAAAAACTCATTAAAGGGCACCATTCCCGCACTTGCACCCTCTGATTTTTCGGCTGACTTTGGTCAGTGACGTGAGAAGTGGCTCAGGTTGAGTCAAATGGAGCAGATTTCATTCCTTTGGATATCATGGATG
>BQIZ01000095.1 GCA_021604365.1 Nitrospirales bacterium | reverse complement strand
CGAATTCCAGGCATAAAAAGCAAGGAAGGCATATCAAATACAGGCTGGTTACCGATGTCCTTCTATGCATGATATAATTCCTTGAAACACGAATCCTCTCTTCTGAGGAGGACAAATGACGGGATATCAACCAAGAGCATGATGAGATTGGAAAGCCCTTATTTTCATTGACAAAAGATCTCATTGAATGCTATTTTTCTAGGTTTGATTTTCATGTGAAGCTCACTTTTTGTATATGACTGGCATATCTAATGTTGAATCAAATGAACGTCAGGGGTCTTTTATTTGACCCCTATAATAACGCCTATATTGTCATCCTGAGAGATGAACAAAATTCGGACATGCTCCCTATTTGGGTTGGGAAAGCCGAAGCCAGCGCGATTAGCTTTGCCTTGGAGCGGATAGCTCCTCCAAGGCCAATGACCCATGATCTCATGAAAACGGTGCTTGATAATATGGATGCCAAGGTTATCAGTACAGTTATCACGGATCTGAAAGACAATACGTATTTCGCTAAAATCCATCTCCTCTTTGGAGACTCGGAATTCACGGTTGACTCTCGGCCAAGTGACGCAATTGCCGTGGCCCTTCGTACGGATGCCCCCATTTTCGCTTCAGGAGAAGTGCTCCATAAACAAAACTCGGAAGAATTGGAACGATGGCTGGAAAACCTCAAGCCTGAGGATTTTGGCAAATCAGATGTTTAGCTGATGTTCATGAGGCCATCTGAATATTGACGATTAATAGTAAGTGTGCGGGTGATGACTGAAATAAACACATTAATTCCGTTAAAGGTCCATGGAGTCCTAGTCGATCCGAATACTGATACCCAGATTGTGGTCTTACGGGATGAAAAAAACTCAGAGGTTCTTCCCATATGGGTCGGGACCGCCGAAGGGACATCGATTCGGTTGGCGTTGGAGAACGTCATCCCACCACGTCCCATGAGCCATGACCTTATTTGCAGCTTTGCCTCGCACCTTGGCTTTACCCTAAATAAAGTGGTGATCACAGAAGTCAAAAATAATACCTATTTTTCAACGCTGTTTTTATCCAAAGATGATTTGGATAAATCGATCGACTCAAGGCCGAGTGATGCGATTGCCTTGGCTCTTCGATGTCAATGTCCAATCTACGTCACCCCTGAAGTCCTGGAACGTCGCGGGGGAGAAGATTTGGATACCTGGCTTTCCAAACTCGATCAAAAAGGATTAGAACAGACTGATATCTAAGCATATAATCAAGTAGAGGAAAGGAAATAAAACACTCATGCGATCCTATCAAGCTAAACCGCTAGAAGTTGAACGACAATGGTTTTTAGTCGATGCTAAAGGGAAAACCGTTGGACGCTTGGCCGCGAAGGTTGCCTCTATCCTTCGTGGAAAGCATAAGCCAACTTTCACTCCGAATGTCGATACAGGAGATCATGTCGTCATCATAAACTCCAGTGAAATTCAATTCACCCGCGATAAATTTCGTTCAAAGATCTATTATCACCACACCGGGTATCCTGGAGGCATAAAAGCCATTACTGCCGAGCATCTTCATGCAAAGAAACCAACTGAAGTGCTCTCTAAAGCTATTCGTGGGATGCTTCCCAAATGTACCTTGGGAAAGCAAATGGCTAGAAAACTCAAAATTTACCCTGGTGCCGAGCATCTGCATCAAGCGCAAAGCCCAACGCCTATAAACCTCTAAAGCCATCAGTTACCGTTCCAACGTAAAAAAGGAGATCTATTCTCACATGGTCGATACAGTTCAATACGCAACCGGAAAAAAGAAAAATGCAATTGCCCGAGCGTGGGTAGAACCAGGACAAGGCGACATTCTGATCAACGCACGATCAGTAGATTCGTATTTCCCACGATTGACACACCAAATCCAGATTCAAACACCATTCGAGGTCACCAAAACCGGTGGACAATTCAATGTCAAAGCCACGTTGACCGGTGGAGGCGTTTCAGGCCAGGCAGGAGCCCTTCGCCATGCCATTGCAAAAGCATTAGCTTTATATAATCCTTCCTTACGGGATCCCTTGAAAAAAAATGGATTGCTCACCAGAGATAGCAGGGTGAAAGAGCGAAAAAAATACGGGCAAAAAGGTGCCAGGGCCAGGTTCCAATACTCCAAACGATAATTGGCCAGCTCACCGTTCACCTAGGACTATGGGGGAGGCCATCCAGCCTCCCCCTTTTTTAATCCGACATCTTCTGATGCCTTTGCCCACCTCAATCCACCTTTCCACAAACAGGCATTTGGCACAGAGTTCAATTATTTCCTAATAGGTATTGTCCTTAACATTTCTCCCCCAACCAATTTCTTTGAAATGACCATGAATAAAAAAATTCGCGTCGCAGTGATCGGAGCCAGTGGCTATACCGGAGGTGAATTACTTCGATTACTCACCCTGCACCCACAAGTCACACTGAACCGCGTGGTGGCGTCTGAAAAATCTGAAGGCATCGCTGTCGCTTCGCTGCTCCCTCATCTTACGAAGATTTATGACTGTTCATTGTCATCATTGAATACCGAAGAGATCGCCAAGGACGTCGATGTGGTGTTTCTCGCTCTTCCCCATACACAATCCCTGCAACCAGTAGCCGATTTTCTCTCACAAGGGAAACATGTTATTGACTTGAGTGCCGATTATCGTCTTCAAGACCCGATGGTATATGAACAATGGTATCATACCCCCCATACTTTTCCTGACTTGCTCAATAATGCGGTATATGGGCTACCAGAACTCAATCGCACGGCTATTTCCAAGACCCATCTTGTCGCAGTCGCCGGGTGTTATCCCACCGTCGCCATTTTGCAACTCGCGCCATTTGTGGCCCAAAACCTCATTGAGCACAACTCCATTATCATTGACGCAAAGTCTGGAATTTCTGGAGCCGGTCGCACACCTGCACTCGGAACCCATTTCCCTGAATCCCATGAAGCCATTCATGCCTATAAAATCGGCAAACACCGCCATGTGCCTGAAATCGAACAAGGGTTAGCACGACTGGCTCCTGCTCCATCCTCCAACACAACTTCCTCCAATCCATCCATAATTTTCACTCCCCACCTCATACCCATTAATCGAGGTATTCTGAGCACGGCTTATGCCAAATTAAAACCTGGCATTGATCAGTCCCATTTGGATGCCGCCTATAAAAGTCGGTACCAAGACGAATATTTCATTCGACTCTTTCCCAGTTCCGAGGGAGTCAATCCGAAAAATTTGCGAGGGTCGAATTTTTGTGACCTTAGTTGCACCTATGACCCTCGAACGGGGTATCTCGTCAGCACAGGTTCTCTGGACAATCTCGTAAAAGGCGCAGCCGGACAAGCGATTCAATGCATGAATCTCATGTTAGGCCTTCCCGAAACACTCGGATTGACCGCGCCAGGCCTCTTTCCCTAAACCATTTTTCACCGGTTTCTTCTGACGAGAAGAGGATGTCTCCATGTCTAAACGCGTAAAAGGTGGGATCACTGCTCCCCAAGGTTTCGTAGCAGCAGGCATGCATTCAGGCATTAAAAAGACCCAACAGCTTGATCTGACCATGATCGTGTCAGAGAAGCCTGGACCTATCGCCGGGGTGTTCACCTCTAACAAGCTTCCTGCCGCTCCGGTGATTCTCGATCGGCTCTATCTCAAGAGAGGCACAGGTCAAGCGTTCATCATTAATAGCGGGAATGCCAACGCATTTACCGGACCGGAAGGATTGGCACATGCAAGGGAAATGAGTCAGAGAGTTGCCGACCAACTCACAATTCCCCTCCATCACGTGTTTGTCGGATCAACTGGTGTCATAGGAGTTCCTCTACCCATATCGGCCATACGAAGCGGCATTCCCATTCTGATTTCACGTCTACGCAAGGCCGGTCACCAGGAAGCTGCTAAGGCGATCA
The DNA here is from genome assembly GCA_021604365.1 of Nitrospirales bacterium. Classification (GTDB taxonomy): domain Bacteria; phylum Nitrospirota; class Nitrospiria; order Nitrospirales; family UBA8639; genus Nitrospira_E. The sequence continues at coordinate 10,325 of BQIZ01000095.1, read as the reverse complement.
TGACGACAGACACCTGTCCTAAGGAAATCGCGATTCAGGACCGTATTGGTGGAAAAACAGTAACCATTGGCGGGATCGCCAAAGGTTCAGGAATGATCCACCCTGACATGGCCACGATGTTAGCCTATGTCACGACAGATGCAGCCATTGACCAAAAAACGCTACAAGCAACCTTTCGCGCCGTCACCAAACAAACATTTAACTGCATTTCTGTTGACGGAGAAACCAGCACCAATGACACGGCATTATGCCTGGCTAACGGGAAAGCCGGAAATTTAGCCATCAAAACCGGAACGACAGCACACGGCCAATTTGAAGCACTCTTATTTCAAGTCTGTCACCATCTGGCCATGGAAATTGTTCGAGATGGCGAAGGCGCCACCAAAATCATAGAATTCCAGATCACCCAGGCTTCCAGTGACCGGGCCGCGAAACAATTTGCCAATACTCTAGCCACCTCCCCTTTAGTCAAAACCGCTATTTTTGGCACGGATCCCAACTGGGGGAGAATTGTGGCCGCATTGGGACGGGCAGGTGCCCCTGTCAAAGCGGAGAAACTCCTTATCGAGTTCAATAAGATTCCCATCGTCCAGAATGGGAAAGGGCTGGGTCCTCAGGTCGAACGACGGATTAAACAGGAAATGAAGAAGCCCTTCCTCACGATTTCCATTTCACTCGGAATGGGAAAGGGATCTTCCAAGATTTGGACCACGGATTTGACCTACGATTACGTGAAAATCAACGCATCCTATCGATCGTAAATTTCATCCAGCATCCAATCTGAAAATTGGAAAAAGCCCATTGCCGAGGGATGATTATTTTTTTATGTGGTGACGGGATATTAAATCATGCAGGGTCGGACGACTCACAGCAAGAATAGTCGCCGCCTTCGTAATATTTCCACCGGTTTTGGCCAGAGTTTGCTCAATCACCCGTTTTTCTACCGTGTCTCTGGCTACCTTCAAGGTGAGTCCAACTTGACTCTCATCGGGTTCAGCTAAATCTAAATCTTCCGGGGAAATTCTTGGATTGTCGGTTAGTGTCACGGCCCGACGAATCCGATTTTCTAATTCTCGAATGTTGCCAGGCCAATGATATTGTTCTAGCGACAATAAGGCTTCTCTCGTAAATCCTGAAATCTTCTTTTTGGCTTCTTCTGTATAACGCTGAAGCAACGATTTGCCCAACATCACGATATCGCCACCCCGCTCGCGTAAGGGAGGCGCCGTAATTGTCACGGTATTCAATCGATAATACAAATCTTCCCGGAAACGGCCATCTTTCATGGCCAGTTGAAGATCCATATTGGTGGCCGCTAAAACTCTCGTGTCAACTGGAATTTCTACGCGTCCGCCTACCCGCTCGATGCGTCGTTCTTGTAAGACCCGAAGCAGTTTGACCTGTAATGCAGGAGAAATCTCACCAATCTCATCGAGAAAAAGCGTCCCGCCCTGAGACGACTCAATTCGACCTGGACGCTGCAGATGAGCCCCGGTAAACGCCCCTTTCTCATGCCCAAACAACTCACTTTCTAGCAACGTTTCGGGAATAGCCCCACAATTAATCGCGATAAAGGGGCCATCCTTTCTGTGGCTTTGCTGATGAATCGCTCGAGCCACCAACTCCTTCCCGGTGCCACTTTCCCCAACAATGAGAATAGAAATATCCGACCCGGCCACTCGCCGAATAGTATCGAACACTTTAACCATGACCGGGCTGCTTCCGATAATTTCTGGAAAACCTCGTTTTGCCTCACGGTCCAGAAGCTTTTGATTTTCTTTTTCCAGGCCAGCCAAATACCCGGCCCGCTGAAGAACGACTCTTAACACCTCCAAATCTACCGGCTTTTCCATGAAATCATATGCGCCTAATTGAATGGCTTTGAGCGCATTCGCGCGATCTTGATTTCCCGTGATGACGACCACCTTCACCAAAGGGTTTAACGCCAGCAATTGTTCCAACGCAGCCAATCCTTCCGTCACCCCACCGGTATCAGGAGGCAAACCTAAATCCAAGGTCACCAGTGAGATCTTTTCCCGCTGAAGAATATCGACAGCCGCCACACGATGATCTGCCTCATAGATCATATAGGAGGACTTCAATCCCCACTTCATCTGTTCAAGAATTTCTTGGTGGTCATCAACCAGAAGCAGGGAAGGAAGACGTGAAGATTCGGCAAGAAGATCAGACTTCATGGTCACTCGTTTCTTTCTGAGTCAGACTTTACCCCGGCATTAGAAACTTCAAACACCACAGTACTTGCGTTATCGGCACTTTGTACCGGAAATGTAACAATCACTGTCGTACCTCGCCCTTCCTGGCTCTCAATGTGGATCATGCCGTCATGGTCCTCGACAATTCGCTTACTTTGAAACAGCCCCACACCCAATCCATTCTCTTTGGAACTTTGAAATGGCTGGAAAATCTTTTCAAGCTGGGCCACGGGAATCCCACCCCCTGAGTCGACCAGTTCAACGATCACCTGCTCACCATCATAGGCGGTAGAAATATCAATCGTGCCTTTCTGATCAGTCGCCTGATGCGCATTAAGGATCAGATTTAAGAAAACCTGTTTCATTGCTTCCTTTTTGAGCTGAAGGAGGGGAACCTCTAGCCCTGGGGAAAAATTCGGTTGGCATCCAGGGTCATTTACGGCAGCCAGTGTATCCTGAATCAACAGATTCACATCCACTGATTCCGTAACAGCTTCTTCACTCAGATTTGGTTCTTTCGCCTGACGAGACAATTCCCCCATTAAATCAATAATTCGCTGAGACGTATTTTTAACGGTCTGCATTGCAGATGCTTGAAATTCAACATTACTCCCGTATTGAGCAGCATTCTGAGCCACAAGAGATAAACTTGAGGCCAAATTTTTTAAATCATGTAAATAAAATGCAGAGAACCGATGCACTGCTTCCCATTTGGCGGCCGAACTGCGCTCTTCAACTAATTCAAATTGAATGAGCAGCATCGTCACATGATGCGCAATAGCTCGCAGTAAATCAAAATCGTCCTGATCATAACATTCATAAGCCGGTTCCTGACTAAGCGTACAAAACCCAAGCAGTCTGCCCTGTCCAGTCACCAAAGGCACACACACATGGGAGTGAGTGACATCTAGAAATTCTCTCCAATCCTCAGCCACGCGCTGACCCGCCGGTACAAACACGGGTTCTTGCTGTGCTTTCAATTGTTGAATAAGAGGATGAGTTTCAGGAATGGGAATCGGTTCTGAAATATTCGGTGACCGATCATTCTTTGTCAACTTTCTTCGACGCCGTTCCTTTCGTATTTGATGATACCGGCCGTCAACATCAAAATATTTCCAAATTGTGACTCGAGAGGTTCCAAATGTTCGACTCAGGCACTCAAGATACCGATTCAAAATTTGTTGGACATCCGGACAAGCCGCAAACGTCTCGGTCACCTCTATCCACTTTTCTCGATAATCATATTTATTTTTAAAAAAATGACGGGAAATGAATTGCTGAAACTCGACACGAATACGCCTGGAAAGCATGGCGATCACCAACCCCATAACGGCAAGAAAAATAAGGATCACACCCAGTGATTCCTTGACCTCCCAACCGGTTTTTTGCACCAATGAGATCACCATAGCCACAAGAACGAAATACCCGCTGATGCACACCACGGCCAGGGAGGCGCATATTGCATGGTGACTGATTTGAATTCTCTGGATCACATGAGGTCCTGGCCATCGCCTTAGCCCCAGTGCCATGACAACCAGAGAAATGAACGATGCGATTTCCCCCGCCCACACATCTTCCTGTTTCCATAACGAAGCCACGGCCACATGAAAGGCCTGTGCGATAGATATACAAGCCAGACCTCCCAATCCAATTAACACGTATTTCAATCGATATTGCAGGGGATCGCGAAAAGATTTGAGCATACGTTCCAACTGAAATATTGCCACACACGAAACCAATACAATAAACCCCCAGACCATCAAACCCTCTGGTCTTTTGAAAACAACTTCCCTCTCAGAATTGACCTGCATGAATCCATCTGGAATACCTATAATCATTATTGCTAAGAGAGCAGCCCCACCTGCGATGATTTTCCACCACCCTTTGCCCAATGCCAAGGAATTAGCAGAAAATTCCTGTAACAATGAATACCCGACATAGCCGATCATAACCGGCAGAACTATCTCACCAATTAGAATAAGTTTCTTGGAGATAATGAGATGGGCTGGCCACACTTCTTGGATTATATTCAGCCCATGGATCCAAACCATAACCACCATAAGCAAGAGTAAAGAAAAAAAATGAGCACCATCCTTTCTCTTCCCAAGTATGATCGTCGCCAAAAACAGGGAGACTCCTGCCGTGAGAATAGATGGAATAACCCACACACTCATATCGACCCTTAATACCTATTGAGAGTTAGAGACAAACAGAAGTTCATTTCTCGGTGCTACCAAAAAACACAGCCATTTCGTTTTTCTGATTGATGGAGACATGCTACGTGGCACATGCCTCAATCACTCTGGCGCACCTGGGTTTATGAAATAGGCACCCGCCCACCAACGCTGGCCATCGAGCCCTTTGCGTATCAAGGCAAGATTATCTCTTTTGGCCAGGCTCATGAGGGCTCAGTCACCAAGCGACTAAAGCTTGGTTTAATGGACAAAGGATTTTCTCCCAATTGGTTTCTTCGACACCTTTATCATGGAGAGAGAGTTCAAGGTAGAGCACCACCCTAGCCTGCTTCACAGGACTTCAGTCAGGATGAAACTGTAGTAGTTTTTTCGGAAGAAGAGGAGGGGGACTGTAGGGTTCGGCCTCTCAAATCGACCTCGCCTCTCGCTTGACAACGAAAGCTAGGGTTCGATTCTGATGAATGGGAGTATTTTTAGATTTTCCATCTACAGGACAGAGCCGTCCCGTTTCAGCCAATAATTTGAGTCATGCAGAAAGAGAAACATGAGGCTATCCGACAGGAGCGACGTGTCAAAATTGTTGGAATGAAACATTCCAGACATATTTGGGACTTTTCAGCCCATTCCGGCCGAGAATCTCGAAGCATGAACCAGGATGATGATAACTGCCGATTTAAAGTGAAGCGAATCTGGCGCCTTCCAGACCCCATGGCGAGGCATAAGCTTCTTGACACCTGTACCCAAATTACTGGAGTCCTGGTTGGCCGATTGAAGAAGGCGCGTCATCCTGTCTATCCGAAGGATGCAGGCCATATTTTTTGAGCAGTTTATAAAAATCCGCCCGATAGCGACCGGCAATTTGTGCTGCCTTGGAGATATTCCCTTGTGTGGCCTTAAGCAGATCCTGGAGGTACTCCTTCTCAAACGCTTCCTTCGCATCAGTTAGTGGTTGAAGACTGCCTGGCTTGCTTTGTTCGTGCGGAGAAAGGGCGAGAAATTCTGCCGTAATAATATCCTGAGGGGACATGACAACCGCCCGCTCAATCATATTCTCAAGTTCTCGAACATTTCCAGGCCACGGATAGGTAATTAAGGCCTGCATGGCTTCCGGGGAAAATCCTTTGACGACTTTCCCATGATGCTCAATACTCCGCTTAAGAAAAAACTGTGCGAGAGAAGGAATATCCTCCCGACGCTGTCGAAGCGGGGGAATCCACAAGGGAACGACGTGAATTCGATAATACAGATCTTCCCGAAATCGTCCTTCCCGCACAGCTAACTCCAGATCCTTATTTGTTGCAGCCAGGATTCTCACATCCACCTTTGTAGGTACTTGACCGCCTACAGGCAACACTTCCCGATTTTGAATAGTTCGCAGGAGTTTCCCTTGCAATGACAACGGCATTTCACCTATTTCATCTAAAAATAATGTCCCTTTATCGGCACTTTGGATTAAACCCCGCTTGTTTTGATGGGCTCCGGTAAAGGAACCCTTCATGTGTCCGAACAACTCACTTTCGAACAAAGTTTCTGGGATTGCCGCACAATTGACGGCCATAAACGGCTTTGAAGCTCGAGGGCTATTACAATGAAGCACGCGTGCAATAACTTCCTTTCCGGTCCCTGTTTCTCCGGAAATACAAACGGTGGTATCGGTCTTCGCCACTTGAGCCACCTGCTTCAACACCGTATGCATTTCTGCACTCCGTGCCACGACATTTTCGAGCCCATACAATTCGTTCACCAGCAGTTGTAGCCGATGAATCTCCTGACTCATTCGTTTGGTGGTGAGGGCTTTATCAATACTCTCTAGCAACTCTTTGTCATCGAACGGTTTGGTCAAATACCCATACGCACCCTTTTTCATGGCTTCCACTGCATTGGGAATACAGCCATGAGCCGTCAAGATCAGGATTGGAAGATTGGTTTGATGTTGATGCAATTCTTCCATTAGATCCAAGCCATCAGCATCCGGCAATCGAAGATCCAAAATGGCAAAATCATAGGGATCCTCCTGTACGCGGCTCAACGCATCTCCCCCGGACCCACACGCAGTGACCACAAACCCCATGGAATGCAGTCGCATTTTCAGGAGAGTCAGTAAACTTGGATCATCATCGACAACAAGAATTCGTTCATCAGCCATCACGGCTCCTTTACTTTTTTCCTTCACCCTCATATGGTATTTCTTTCTCCTCCGCTCTTTCGATTTTTGGGGTTGGGGCCATTTTTTCCGACGGGCGGGTCGGTGGGGCCTTCTCGCGTATTTCCTGATCGATACGCCGTAAAGCCTCTAATTGATTCGTCAGTTCTTGAACTTTTTTCTCACTGGCCTTAAGTTCCAGCTGTACATCCTGCCGGAGCGTCTGCTCCTTTTTCAATTGCTCTGTTTGTTTGGAAAGATTCGAGAGAGCCTGATTCAACTCTTCGACAGCCTTTTCCCGGTTCGTCAGTTCTTGCTTAAGTGCATCAACAGAGTCTGTTTCTAATTGACGACTTAATTCATGAACCAGTAATTCTTTATTCACAATTTCACGAATCAATCGCTTTGTAAGTCCCTCTGGTAAAGTCCCTCCTCCTGAAGCATTTAATACATCCAATAACCATAACCAGAATCGACTTTCACTCGCCAAGGCGCTATTGGGATTTGAGACCACTACTTTTCGAAAATGAAGCGCAGCCAATTCCCGATTTTCATATAACGCAGCGACTCCAAGAAGAAAATGAACCGCCCGGCATTCAGCTTCAGTTTTGCATGAACCCAGCTTCTTTTCCTGATCATCCGCAATTGCCCGAAAAAATGGAACATCTTCGGGGTCAGGAGTTAACACCGAGGGCAAACTGGAATAGCTGGCTGAGACAGATTGAGCCATAGCCGAACTCTTCCAGCCAGAAAAATTCCACTCTCCCCATTCAAGAAAATTTAGAATCATCAGAGACCCCAAAACCACCCAGATCAACGACTCAAACTGTTTGCGTATCAAGAGACAGTCCCCGTATGCTTTCGTTTCGGAATGGTAAAATGCAACGCCGTCCCTGTTCCAAGAATGCTCTCCGCCCAAATTTTTCCACCATGGGCTTCCACCACACGCTTCGCCAAAGCCAGCCCAATCCCACTCCCCACATACACACGACCTTCTTGGGTTTTCCCCTGGTAAAATCGTTCAAAGATATGAGGCAAATCGGCTTCGGGAATTCCTGGTCCCGTATCAGACACGGTAAATTGCAACCCTTCTCCTGAACTTTCGGGCCTCGATCGAATCAACACCGTCGTTCCTTCAGGACTAAATTTAATGGCATTGGATAAAAGATTTTCCAGCACCTGTTCCATCCTCGGTCCATCCAGATCATAGAACCTCACCTTGTTCTGAAACAAATCGAGGGTCAGATGAATATTTTTGCGTTCCGCAAGAAATTTCACCTTTTCTGTCGACCGAACTGCCAAACGATTCAAGTCGGTGGGACTGAAATTATAGGAAACCATGTCGGCTTCCATCCGGGATAAATCTAAAAGATTCCCGATTAAGTGATTGAGTCGTTGGCTGCTTTCAGAAATAATGGTGAGCGTTTCTCGTTGGTCCTTGGTCAGCGTTCCAGGAATGCCATCGAGCAGAAGCTGTGAGCCCTCACGAATAGATGTTAACGGCGTCCGTAACTCATGGGATATATTTGCCAGGAATTCCGACTTCATCTCATCTAATTTTTGTAGTTTTTCGCCCATCCAATTTACCTGGCCAACCAATTCGCGTAACTCCTGGGGAACAGACAAGGAGATCGTGCCTCCAAATTGACCTTGTCCAATTCGGCGGATTTGCGCTTTGACTCGTCGAAGGGGGCGGAGAATACTATAGCTGGCGATCCCGGCCAAGCCAAGACCTAGAACCAGCGCCATCACGAGAAGCTGTTTCGTAATTTCCTGGGCCTGGACCGAGCGCAGATGAAAATCCTTGAGAATCCCGCCAACACTGGCTTCCTGAGAAGTAATATAGGCTGTAATGGATTGGGTTATGGCAGTAATCAACGTATCCCGATTTTGTTCATAACTGGCGATAGCCTGAGGAGAACGGTCGGCCTGTTCAACGCCAACGCTCAAAAATAAGGTATGAAATTCCTCATGCAGTTCTTTGGTTTCCGCAAGTAATTCAAGCGTACTGCCAGGATTTTCCTGATCCTCAAGGGCTTTCAAGGTTTTGCGAAAATTTTCAGCTTCCTGAAGGAAATCCTTTAGAAGGGTCGTATCCCGAAGTACCAAGTATTGCTTATCACTTTTTAATTGCGCATACAGACTGGTAATGAGTCGCTTAGCCGTTTCCACTGCCGGAAAATGGTGCGTTGCTAACTCAGCGCCTAATTCCGTTAAGGCACGAAACTGATGGAGGATATATAAATTCACCCCAACCACTAACGCAAGGATTGTCAGGTATCCCAGGGTTAATCGCCAAAATATAGACAAGCGTGGCAACATTTTTTGTACACCAAAACTACCAGGATCGTTTCAACAAAAGAACCTGAGGACTCCAGCCTTGGGTGAGAAGTTGTCCAAATAACCTGCTTCCCCCCCGCCTAGTAATTAAAAGATCTTTCTTTCTCAGAATCACCCAAGAACTTTCACATAAAAGTTGGCTACGTAGCAATGCTGAATAGTATTTCCTACATGAGATTGAGTAATCCTACACCAGAATTCTAATGTTTCATGAAGCTTCCGTAAAACTACCCACGAATTTTTTGTTTATTAACAATCACATACTTCGGTAATTATTACATTGGTCTCTATGTTGCAATGGCCACCGTAGTTCACTTAATAATTTGGAAAGAGCTTCAAATTCCATCAAAAGCATACGTCCTAAATATTCCTATATGTCTTGTGCGAAAAATCGAAAAACCGACGTGGGCTTGATTGCTATCGTGATAATTTTTTCATTTACCCAATTTGTGTCTCTCTTTCCCCCCCAAATTTATCCATCTTCACAATTTTTCATTATCCTCCCCCTGAATTAAAAATATCTTCCAATTTTTCTTAGGTAGTACTTGGAAGTTTAAGTTCTTTTGTCGAATTAATTAAATTATTTGGCTTGTCTTTCTCCTCCTGGAAAAAATTTAAGCATAAGTAAAGCTTATTTTCCCAGAGATTGAAATCACATTAGGAGGGGAAAATTGAAAATATACACGCACAGAAAGAATCCGTTTGAAAAGCTAATAATGAAATGGGAAATCGTCTTTCAAAAGCAGGAGAAAAATAATGAAATTCCAAAGCATCATCCCCTTTTATTTTAAAGAATCACTCGACCCCAAAAATCCTAGTTTCGAAATGACTCAACTTGGAATACCCGATCAAAGTTTTTCAAAAAACGTCGTAGAGCGTATCACAAAGACCATCAGTATTTTGACGTTTTTCACATCCCCTCCTAAATTTTCGTGGTACATTCTCTTTGTAGCATTGGTAACTGTAACCCCTTGCACCCCAGTCTTTTCAGCAAACCTCTCGGTGACCTGGAACAAAAATACCGAATCGGATTTAGCAGGATATAAAATTTACAAACGGTCGTTACCTTCCCAAGACTTTGGACAACCCGTATTTTCAGGAATGCCCAGCAACCCGTCCTCCCCCTCGACGACCGTAACGGGACTTCCTGAGGGAAAAACCTATGGCTTTATTGCAACCGCATTTGATACATCGGGAAATGAAAGTTCCCCATCTACAGAAAAACAGATCACCATCCCTCCAGGCACGTCACAACCACCACCCTCTTCAGCACTCAGTATTTCCAATCTGACCGTCGCGAGCGGAAAAACCTATGTGGCGCCCTCCTCCGGTCTTCAAGCCGGAAGCACGGTCTATATCGACCGTTCCTATACTTATACGACGGTCCCTACTCTCGTGCAGGGTGCCGCGTATATCCAAACCGCCAACAATGAT
>BQIZ01000094.1 GCA_021604365.1 Nitrospirales bacterium | reverse complement strand
GCGCTCGCCGCTGTAGCCAGCTTTGGCGCGCAAGCGGCCAAGGCTTCGGCTGGCAGGCCAGCGCAGAAATGGCCGAAACTTCGGCCAGCCGACTAGCACAGAATAGGGCGAAGGCTGTCCGCTGAAGCATCCGGCGAAGATCGCCGAGATTCTTTGCAGACCATCAGATGTCCGGCATGATACCTAGAAATGAGCCTCCATGATGGGTGGATTAGGCTCACAAAAAAAATTAACGACTCCGGATCTCGTTTTATTTCCCCACTCAGCTCATTTTACCTCTCTGCGGCAGAGTCTCTCAACGCACCCGCTTCCTGTTCGCATTACCGTTCTATTTCTCCCCGCCTACCCTGTCCGCCAAGAAGTCAATACTCATACCTGACCTCATTTCATCAAAATTGTTCGAAGAACCTACTGAGTAATCAGCGAATTCATTCTTTTTGCGGGTATGCATAACTGGGTTCCATTGAACGTCACCGTCGGCACAGCACCTAGCCTCTTTTGATACCCAGGACAACATACGAATAGATCCTGTAGGGCAAGGTGAGGATCGAAAGAGGGAATAGTAGAAACCACCAATAGAATTCAGCGGATATCTTTTGTCGTAGAGTCAGCGTGGAAAAGTTCTCTTTCGCTACATCTCGCCATTCTCGGTAAAAGTTCTGCCACCCATGATTGGACTTAGAGCCAGCATGGAAAAGGTAATTGGAGAGAACATCAGCAATATATTGAAAATTATAATTGCTCCTGAGTGCCTTCAACCAATAATCATAGTCCATGGCATATTTAAGGTCTTCTCGTAACAGTCCCAGGGACTCAAAGTCCTTGCGGTGCCAGAAGACAGACCGTTGGCAGAGCATGACGACCACCCCGCGTAGGAGGCACAAACGATGTTGAAAAAGAAGCGAATACAAGATTGGTACCCTTGATTTCCATCTTCGGATGATTGCTCTGCGGGCATTGACTTCATGTACCTCTCCCATCACGATGTATCTCTTCTTCTCCAGATTGACCTCGAGGGAGACCCGAAAGAGCGTGTGGGGTTGGTAATAATCATCAGAATTCAGCCACCCCATGATTTCCCCCGATGCCCTCTGGAAACCATGGTTGATCGCTGCGCCTTGCCCATTGTCGGGCTGAGTCATCCAATAGGCAAGCCAAGGCTCATACCTCTTAATGATTTCTAGCGAGTGGTCGGTACTCCCACCATCAATAATGATGTACTCAAGGTTGGGATATCCCTGCAGTAAGACGGAGCGAATGGTTTCTTCAAGGAATTCACCAAAGTTATAGTTTGGAGTTACTACGCTGATTTTAGGCCACGGTCTGTTCTCGATTAAATGTGTTGGATAGGGGTAGCTGTTCGTCCAGGGCCAACCATGTTTTCCCAATGGGGCGTCAGGCAGTGGACTTGATGAAGATTTTATTTTCATACGCACCTGGCGCTGCTCATCCTACAGTGGCGAAGGGCATGGGAAAAACGCTGTTTTCTAGAGAGAACCACCCTTCCACGCTATCTGAGTTAGGGCTTGATAAGAAAACATCTATGGTTGTGGAGCAATGAGCGACCATGCCAGATGATGTCCAGGAGGATAGTGGCAACCGGGAGAACCCGTACAACGAATCGTAGCGGGACCACCAACGGGCGAAGGTGCTAGAAACTTTTCCTTCATGACCTATTTGATGAATAGTATTTGTGTGCGGATTTTGCCACGCTATCCCTCGTCCGAAAGATAGCCCGTTCTGAGTACACCCTATTTCCCCATCCACAGGAGGGCAACCGCATGCGAGCAATAATATTCTTTGGATGCTTCCTAGGTCTGACAGGTAGTGTCTGGGCCCAATTGGGGGAGGATACCTGGCAACCAGCCTCCCAACTTCACCCGAATCCTCCAAGGTCCTTCTATGATGACCAGCCCTCTGCTTTCTCTACCCCAAATTCATTGCAAGGCTTCGATGCGTGGTTCCAACGACAGCGAGAACAAAATCGCCAACAGGACATACGATACCAGCAGGAGTCTCGACAGCATGAATTAAACCAAATGAATCGGCTGAGGACATATGATCGATTGCATTGGGGACCCCTGCAACCATATTCACCCTATTGAGTTGTGACGGGCGGGCTCTTTCGCTGCCATCTTTTTTCACTCTGCCTGGGCATGGCGAATCGTAAAATGCCTCTGACAAAGCGTGTCTCTTGGAGGGTTTTGACCACATAGGCAGCTTGAGCTGAATTTCTGCCTAGGGTCAGTAGTCAGAATGTAGGTCAATTAACGAATTCTGAATCTGTGTGTTCCTAATTTTTTGGAGAAATTCGTTTTACTTGACCATACCCCACTCATTACTCACGAGGGGAAGATTACCAAGATTGTTTCAGGCCCAATGCGCCTTCAACAGTATGCCTCCGCCAGTTTTAGACCGTATCCTTATCTTTTGCACAAGTTTTTGCTTTGATCTGCCCACTGCCCTGTATACGTCCATCCACACACAACGCTGTTATTGTCATAATAAAAAATACGTTTTGGGCGGAAAGAACTATTAGTGGAATCTCCTGGATCCATCCAATGGCAGAATTCTCCATGTTCATCCCACAGCATGCACATCACCGGATCACCCATTTTTTGGATTTGTTCGTCCTTGCTTTTCCCCAGCCACATGTCCAAATCCTTCTCAACGCCCGCAAGGGTTGCTACGCCTTCCATTTTGTAGTACATCTCGCAACCAAAAAGAGTAAGCCCCAAGAGGGTAAGGCTTAACAAGATTGTTCGTAACTGAAGCATAGAGAAATTCTGAACATGGCCTAATTTCGTATCCATCAAAACCTCCTCGTCAAGACCGATTTTTTACCACTGAAGTCTGGACGATGCGTGGGGTGGTGACCGATTACATCTTGTTTTTTATCCAGGTAGCGCATCAGAGGATACACATTGCCGGAAGGACTCCACACCATGGATGACACAGATGGGCTGCAATTCGACCATGGTAGAGTGGGGCCTCCTGACTCCCCCGGTCAGCATCTGACCCAGGACCGTGATACAAATTTTTGCCCCACTTTTCAAGAGACCACAAAGGCGGAGGGGATTTCCCCCTCATAAAACTCCCGCAGGCAGTTCGAATCTGAATGCCCAAGCCGAACGCCGGGTGAGGTCCGTAAATGAGAAAGTCCTGTCAGAGCTCATCCTGTTTGGAAAAGACGTCCTTCAACGGGTGCTCAAAGCACTATGACACCCATTATCATCAGGAAGCCGATCATCAGGAAAGAGGCAATAAGTTCCTGATCCGCTGCCCACCCAAGAAACCTTGAGCACTTCATCGATTCGTACTCGGGAAAGACTGAGTAGGTTGCTAAAATATTATTCCCGCGCGGCCGCATGGATTTTTGACCATACGACCAATTTTGTGCCCCACACATACAAATTCCTTAGACATGGCGGCATAAATTTCTTGATGACCGGGAACCTCTTGCTGATGAACCAGTTGTTCCTGCTCATCCCTTCCCGAAAACTGCCGTACAGATATCCACAACCTTTACCATTCCTCTCGATAAAAATGTCGTGCGACGAATCCTCGGCTCCCACTATCACCCCGACCAAACCGATTCTCCCTCGTGTCTGACTTTTCTCGGCCACACAAAGGATAGCCTGTGAGGCATAAATTTCTTCCGATGTGAATCGCTGCCACCCAAATGGAAAAGCCCCACCACCACCTGCAAACCTCTTTCATTTTGTGTGGCAATCATATTGTTAGGGATTATTTCGGACTCCAAGAGCGGCATGATCAGCAATTCACCAAGGATAACCTTAGAATGATGTGAGTGCATGTGAGGGACACTTGATTTTTAAGCTGAGGAAGGTACAGTAGGAGTGGTTTCATTGTTGGAGTTGCGGTCTTGTTCGTCTAAGGACCTAGTCGTTATGCATAAGAATTCTGGAATAAAAAGGAGTTGTCAAATATGGCCATATCCAAATACTTGATGAAAGGTGTCTTCTTACTTGGCATCATATTGATGGAATTCGGGTCCGAGTTTTCAATGGCAGAAGATTTTACACCAAGGGAAGAATGTTCTCCCGCCCAATCGGAGCCATCGATACCTTTGCCCTGTACCGTTCGGGTTCTGTCTTACAATGTTCACGGAATTTCTCCGATCTTGAATCCATATGTTGGGGTAAACGTAAGAGACCATGAAACTCGAAGTGGGCTTATGGCTTGGCTGCTCATGGATTATGATTTTATATTTTTACAAGAGGATTTTGAATTTCACAGGCAAATTGTCGATGAATTCACTTATGAACTCATAGAACAGGGTAACGGGCCACGCATAGCCCTGGCCCCATTTTGGCTGGTGACCTTACCAATTAAGATTATCAATGTTGGGTTTCAATTATTTAATAGTCCTGGCATCCCTTTCCGTGCTCCCTACGGGTCGGGGCTGACCATAGCTTCACCCTACTATAAAGCTGTGGAAGAGGGAGTCGCACAGGTACCGCTTCCAGATTGCGAAGGATGGTTTAGTAGAAAAAATGATTGCTGGTCGACCAAGGGGCTTCTCCGAGTGCCGGTTCGTCTTCCGAATGGCGCAGAATTTGATGTCTACAATACTCACCTTGATGCCGGAAGAGATGAGGAAGACCGATCCGTCCGAAAAAAACAGCTTGAATTTATTGCAGACTGCATCAAAAAATCATCAAAAGATCGCGCGTTCATTTTAGGAGGTGATTTCAACTCACAATATGACGATGGGGGAAATGAGGCCTCAGGAGAAGATTACAGACTTTTAAAACTTTATCTCCTTGATGAATTGGGCCTCAGTGATAGCAACGCTCGCCCAGATCCCAATGGATACTGGAAAAATCGAGTTGACTACATTTTCTATCGAGGAGGTCATGGGGCAAAGATTGATTTAATTGTGGGATCAGGCTCGGAAGATCAACGATTCCGACATCCTGTCAATCGGGGCAGACATGTCCCAAATGAAAATATAAAGTATGAAGATCTGCTTAGTGATCATCCAGCCATTCGCGCGGAGTTCAATGTCTTACCGTCGCCTCCCTCCGCCCATTCATCATGGGATGAGGAAAGAGATTCGTGTGCAAATAAACAACCTGTCGAGAACGACATGGAAAGGATTTGGTGAGACCGACTGTTGTCTTTAGAAGGAGATTAACCCTATAGGACAGCTCAAAAAACCCGTAGTTATGGGAACTCCCTTCCCGGGCCTGCTTGGGCAATGGGCGGGCCCTGAGCATCGTGTGCATGAGAAGGCGTGGTTGCCTGGGATCCGTTCAAGGCCTTCTCCGCTCCCCGTAGTAGGCCCAATAGCCGCCAAGCAGGACACCGTTTCTCAGGAGATTTTTAGCGATGCCCTATATTTATTAGCCCAAAGTGATATTTGGCTCTGCCAATTGATAATTTTCAAGAAAAGATTTGCGCAAATCGGCGGGGGTTGGGAGACTCCCGTTAAAATTAATATGAAAACAGGTTTTGTCTCGGATGATGGGACTTGTCCTATGGTCAAAAACCTCGAACTCGCTGTTTCTCTAAAAGGTATCTGATAAACTCAACAATCCCCTCTCACTTATCTTTTCCCTGCGCCTCGAATTCCTAATTCCAGCCTTCAATGCGGCTTCCATCGCCTTACTACACACCAACAGCATCAATGATTTCCATGTCCGGGAAATTGTTTTCCTTGGATGGCAGAAACAGCCATTTCTTCAAGTTGATGGCGATCAAATTTTCCGGTACTCGTGAGCGGAAATTTATTGAGGAAAAAGTAACGGACTGGATTCTTATAACTCGCTAACCGGGTTGAGACATATTCATCCAGATCGCGTTCGGATGGAACTTCCGAAGGTGAACGGGGCATCACCCATGCCACCGGCACCTGACCATCCTGTTTATCAGGAACACCGACCACTACGGAAGCATGAACAAGGTGATGTTCATCGATGAGATTCTCAACCTCCATTGGAGCTATATTGGATCCCCTCCGGACAATAATCAGCTTTTTCCGACCGACAAACCAGACATAATTTTGCTCGTCAATGTATCCGAGATCTCCCGTATGAAGCCAACCGTCAAGCAAAAGTTCCCCAGAAGCCGTGGGATCATCCAAATATCCGATAGTGGCTGAGGGCGTCTGAATCGCGATTTCTCCCACTTCTCCAACGGGAAGAAATCCCTCCTCATGACCAAGAATGCAGATACGGGTATCCGGACTGACAAGTCCCAATGATCCCCATTTCCGGTTCCCATAACGCGGATTGGCCGCATAATACGTACTCACCTCGGTCATTCCACACCCTTCCATCACTTCCCAACCAAATATATCCCGAAAGCGATGATGGAGTTCAGTAGGAACACTGTCACCCGAACCCATGCAGTTTTCTAAGGTCGGCAAGTTAGTGGGGTGAGCCTCAAGATATTCGATGAAATCGAATAAATCACTCGCAAGCATGGCATATTGGGTAACGGCATGTTGACAAATTTGCGAGACAGCCGACGAAGGGGATGGCTTCATGGTTAACACCACTTCACCACCAACGAGGAGCGTGGGCATAAGCTGAGTCTGTAGGCCTCCAGCATGACTAATTGGTTTTCCCACCAAGACGACATCCTGATCGGTGAAGTCAAAAATTCGTCGAGAAATATCAATAGCGGAAAACGCGCTATGGTGGGAGTGCACCACGCCTTTCGGTCGTCCTGTACTTCCCGACGTGAATAAAATCAGTGCCGGATGGTGAGAAGGGACATTAGCCGTCTGTGAGAGTGGCCCATGCGAGAATAACTCGTCAATCAAGGGATATGCGTTTGGTGTTTGCCCTCGGTTGACGACAAAGGCAGGCAAGGGATTGCTCCTCTCCATGAGTGAATCCACCACCTCCAGACGTTCGTTGTGAAAGATAAGCAATTTCGCATGGGTTCGGTCGAGAACGTCACGGGCCTCTTCCGCCAAATAACGGTAATTGAGCGGAACTGCGGTGGCGCCAATCCTATAGCAGGCGAACATGGCCATAACAGCCTCAGGGCAATTCGGCAAAAACCAGGCAACCCGATCACCAGCGCTAACTCCCTGGTCGAGGAATCCAGAAGCAAGCTTTCTGGATTGGGAATCCAACTCCTTATAACTGAGTGCGCGCCCGTAAAATCGTATCGCCACCTTTTCGGGTGTCATGGCAAGCGGACGATTCAGCAAGGTCTGAAGATAAGTCCCTTCCTTCATTTCGCCTCCTCATAATAGACCCCAATGACGGATGCTTCGCCCGGGGGATACGCCTCCTAGCCTATCCTTTTTAGCACTGCTGGATCTGAAATCTGGATTCTTGAATCCGGTGAAGAAAATCTGTGCAACGATGTTATCTCAGTCAACAAATCGTTTTATAGTTTGCCAACCGGCTTCGAGGATCACGCACCAATAGTCCGTGAAAACCCTGAGCATATTCGTCATGGCTGCAGATAGTTGGCATAGGTAAAGAGAAGATCAATGCGCGCGGATGAGCGCTCTGGAAGTGTCAATCAGGAATTCACGATGCACGGAGAAATAAAGATCGGATGCTTAAATACAAACATCCAGGTCGGCCGAAGCTTGAAATGAAACGATAGCGTCCCCTCTTTTCCTCTCCATCTCAGGAGTCAAGTCGGCATCTATGCCACTGTGTGGATAGACCTCCCATCCGAACCAACAACGATCCACCGATGAAGCCGTTACCTTCGATTCGGAGCCATCGGGAGGACTGAACGGTGATCGTTAATTATTTACCACTTCGACGACTGCCATCATGCCATTGTCCTCATGGGCACCAATATGACAATGCGCAACAAATTTGCCGACGATAATAGGATCCCGAAAATCAATGAGTACCTTGACTTCTCCGGGAACGTCTCCTGTTTGAAACGGAATATTCACGGTATCCTGATGGCCGATGAATTCTTGTCGTACTCCGTTTATTTCCACTACTTGGAAATCAGTTTGGTGTATATGAAAGACATGAAATTCTTTTGTCACATTTTGTATCGTCCATTCTTCGATAAACCCAACTGGAACCGTAAAGTCCACTCGGTTGATATTGAATTGTTTCTCGTTCACAAAAAACGAGTTGCCGTCATTGTCTTCGGAAAAGACGAAGGATCTTCGCTTGCCTGGTGGTATCGGCTGAGCGTCCCTGAAATCTTCCACAGGAGGCAAGTCTCTGGGCATTCTCATGGTATGATCGGGATGTCCTGATGAAACCAATGTGGCCAGCGTCGCCTCCGGATATTGGTCGCCGGCAGGCCCCGTGGTCAAAGCCTGGGTACGAAAGGTATAAACTCCAGGTTTTTCCCCTCTAATAAAAAACTCGACACGGGAACTCGGCGGCAACAAAATCTCTTCACGGCGCCATATTCTATTCTGACGATTACCATCCCTGGCAATTTGAAAAAATTCATGCCGGTCCAGCGTCAATTTGTAATAAATGTCGGGGCCAATATTTCCGACCCTCCAGAACTGCAACTCGCCAGGACGAATTTTCATGCGTGGGTTAACGAGACCATTCACCATGCGTGTGGTACCGGCATTACTATCTATTTGCAATGGAATGGTGCCTTCATCGGTAATCTGGATGTCCTTAAGAAGAAGGACTTGTTCCTGGATTCCCTTTAATCCCGGAAAAGGGTCCAGAATGCCGTCTACAATAAGTCCTCCAGACATCCCACTCATGATTTGGAATTCAGTGTTCCCCTTCGTTGGCGCATCGGGGTTGAGTTGCGGCAAATGTCCATGCGGGTGATACCAATATAATCCCTGAGGATGGTTCTTCGGCACGAATATGCTGTAATTGAATTGCCCATCAGCCGGGACTTGCATGAAAATGTCATCACTGCCGGGTTGTGGGGAAACATTCCATCCATGGGTATGGAGATTGGTGTGTTCCAGAAGATCGTCGGACAGTTTGTTAATCAGGCGTAGATAGAGAGTATCGCCGGGATTGACTCTTAACGTCTGGGGAATATACAGCCCATTATAAGATCGCAGCAGAACGTTTCGGCCTGCGACAACTTTTTCATGTCGGTTAACAACCAACTCTGTATCGAGTACCCCGCCAATGCTCGACTCCTGGGGAGGATTGGCAAATTTCGGCTGAGTGATTTTTTCGCCCTGGCCATTATGATGTCGATCCCGATCATGATATCGGTCCCTATTATGATGGCGGTTTTCAAATTCGGAACCTGCTGACGACGAACCCGCAACCAAAAAAGTCAGCAGGAACAATAACTGTAGATTGTGTAATACTGCTTGTCTGGGCTTTTTCATATGCGGTCTCCTTTCCCAATGCCGTGCAAAGCATTATTTCCTTTATGAGAAGTCCCGGATTTTCGAGCCGCCGTGTTACAACAATGCCCGTCAACAAAAACAACCTGAAGTTATATATCCGGATTCCCAGCTCTTCTTGCTCTACGCACGTCGAATGAAAGGGAAAGCAAAGGAACGTAATAGAATACCGCTTTGGGAATGTCAAGCTGATTGAGGTTTGATGGGCAAGTGTGCCGTAAATCCAATACCCCTCTATTGGGGTATTTTTAATAAGAAAGCTCACAAGGAACCAGGGCCAGTTCGCGTTTGAGCCGAATTCTCGATCATGAGCGTCCCGATTTTCGAATGGGCAATAATTCCGCACGCTTCCCTTCGCGGCATCATCGCCTTGGTATCACCGCATTTCTGCTAAGATCCCGGGCAACTTTCATCACGACGCCTTCCGCTTGACTTGTGAGCTGAACGATCTCTTACCTAAACTCCTGGTTCGTCCGTCCTCCGTTTCTCCCTGACCTCCCTCCTCACAGTATGAGACTTCTTCGATCTGTCCCTTAAGCATGGGGAAGGCCCTAAGCAAGAGATTGGTCTGTGTTGAATGAGAGAAATTGAAAAGACTAAAAATCTATTTTATTGAGGAAATTTGAGGAAAGACTTTTTGCTCGCGTTCATCATTCGGTAGTTGCATCGCTTTACACTTTGACACCCATTTACCCAAAGCCCACTATGATGAAACTTCGGGTTTCCTTTACTGGCCTTGTTCTTTCTCTGGCCAATAAGCCAAATCCTGGCTATATTTAAGCATGGATAGACTTTCAGCGAGTCGGCAGAGAAAGCCCATTTTTTGATCAACCCCAAATCTGCCGAAAACCGCTTATGGAAGAATGATTTCAAGTAAATGCGTCAGTGCATAGGCAGATATGGGGAAAAATTTCATGTCCGATCTTTTTCTTCATGAATCTTCTGGTATGGAAAACCTTCTCCTTATTTGTGGAAGTTTTGTATGGGGTTATTAAAAAACCTTCTGGGCATTTTCATCCGCAGAAAAGCCATCTCCCCCAACCCACTATATGAGATGGTTCTGACTCATCTACAAAAAGACCTACATGAATCCCCCCATGAGTTCAGTCAAAAAATTCCTCAAGCCTCAAAGGAAAAGATGATTCAGGAAATTTGCCATGTTACAGAAACCATATGGCAGGCTCCGGATAGAATATTGGCCAACCGGGAAGGGTTACTTGAGTGCATGTTGCATCAGGTGGATTATGAAATATTCATGGTTGAGCCTGGCCATAAGCTATCCGGCTTCAATGGAATTTCCGGGGAATTGAAAGACTTCCTGCCTGAATTTACCCAAAAACGAATAGACACCGGAGAAATCGACTGGAAAGAAAAAATGAAACCCACAAAAAATGAGGCCCATCTATTGGTGCGGGACAAATGGTTAAAAGCCAATCAGTATGGCAAAATATTTAATGAGATTAGGCTTTACTTAAAGGATTACCATACCAACCTGGAGAGAGATTGGCTCTTCCCCCTTCAATGTGCCTCGGCAGCGTTTGCAGAATATAATTTTCGCAAAGAAAATGGCCTAACACAGATCATTGATGGCGTTCGTGCCCTACAATATGGCTCCTTTCTTGAAATCGTTTCGAAAGGGCACAAAGACCCTTTGAAAGTATGGGAATATACCTATAAAAAATCATTTCCTCTACAATCCTAGCCCAGTGTGGAGTATCGAAAGGGAAAGACTAAACCGATAAATTGCCTCTCCTTAAAATAAGTCACCAGCAGACCAACAGGTATCCGCCCGTCTACCCTATCGTGGAGGGTTCGGGAGAAGCATGGCCCTGTCCCTACCATCCTCTCCCATTCTTCTCTTCAAATATTTCGAGATATGTCAGGCGGAAAGCCTATCTTATTGGTTTATCAATAGGTGGCTTAACCACCGCGTCGTGAAGGCGGTATGAGGTGACGGCGGGGAGCAGGCCGCGAAGGGAGACCTTGGGAATCGGAGGTCACAATGATGTCTCCTATGGAAAACTTTCCATTGACCCCATCATCATTCGTCATATCCCCAAAGCCGATTCTGGGTATACCCACCCAGTCATTTCGTTTCAAAGCAAGTTTCCCATCAACGTAAAATTTGGCAAATTTTCCGACCTCCACCTTTAAAGTATAGGTGTGGAATTTGTCGGTGGTATCCATCGCAAACTTCCCTTTTTCGTCTCCCCATCCAATGGCATCCTCGTCAAAGTAAATCATATGACTTCGTGGCTCTTCTGCGAACGAACCGGCAGAGGTGTCGATAGAACCGTAAAACATTATGCCCGAATCAAGAAAATTATGTGGTTGCTCCACCTTGTGCACTTGCAAAGAAAATTCAATTGAAAATCCTGATTGGAAGTCCAAAGGAATGTCTTTGTAAAACCACATGAACCCTTTCCCTGGAAGTTGGTCGGTAACCCTGAGAACTCCAATCGTGTTGAGTGTTAAATGACTCCCATTTATCACCACGCCCAATGGGCGAACAGCGTTGGTGGAAACCTCCCACCCTTGCTCTTCTGGCAACTGGGAACCTTTTAATGCGGTAATTGGTCCCGACTGTACGCCTCCACATCCGGCAAGGAAGAACCCCGTGACGAGCGTAAATTGCATAGCTAACGTTCCCATCCGCATAACATACCCCTTTGCAAGAAGGCTCACTAAGAAGGCAAACGTACCGGAGATAGCCTTATGGTTCTTCCTAGATTGTGAATCCGAACAGTCCTTTACATACCCTGTTATCCGTTCATTTACCACATGCCCCATAGATGGCCTCAATTCCCTGACTATCTTAGATTGAAGGTGCACACATTCAAAAATCTCCCCATCCACTTTGAAAAAGGAAAAAGATTGTACTATAGATCGCACAGATTAAAAATGAACAATTTCCCAGGGAGACGGACATTGAAATACCCGACACCCCTCATAATCCCTTTCCCTTTTCCTGGCAAAAAACAGTCCAGTCACCAATCAATACTACAATTCCCACCCCTAATCCCTCTGCGAGGAAGCAGCCAAAGCGAGAAAAGGATATTCGTTGAACCGTGATTAGAATAAGAGTGATGGAACCGTACCTGCAACCGTTTTAACTCTATAGCGGTTTCAGGTTACGTTCATTCATAGTCCCTCGGTCTTCCTCTTGAGGGCGTCATCCTTTTGCGAGAAAAGGATCCAAAACCATTGGTGCCGTGGTCGGCTTCATCGAATGGGGTTGAGGCATGCAATGATAGGCAAACCAACTCGCGGAGTCTTTTCCGAAAGACCAGACAAGCCATATTCAGGGACTCGCACAAGGGTCGCCCCGCATAATGAGAGTCCGACTCAGTCTACAGCAAGCCCTCCAAACCCCTCCCCCCCTCAAAACGCTCAAAGAGCCGATCCGCCTCATCATGCCTAAGGGGAGAGAAGGTTCAATCCCACAGACCGAGCCGAGAAAATACGAATTTCCTACGCCAGTCCCCCAAAAAATATTTATTAACGCGGTTTAAGGAGTGCGAAACGATGGGGTGGGCAATTGTAAATTTTCGTCAAGGATTCATTACTAAATCAATATCTATCATGAGAATTTCAATAATGAAATCAACACACGAAGCGGAACCTCCTTGTCCGTCTCAGGGTCGATCGCAAACACCGCACCCGCCTCCCTTTCAATCAATAACCCGGTCCTATCAACCTCGCTTCCAAGCCATTGGCCCAGGTCATTAAGAGGGGTTGGTGAAACCAACACGACCAATTGAGAAGCAACCGTTTTCCCTGAGGGGTTGGTCAATTGATCAAGTAAATATTCCACACGTTGAAATGATTTCACTTTGATCCAGCCTTCAGCTTTTTTCTTCCGTTCAGGGTCCATCGGCACCAGATTCTGCCACTTGCCCGCATCCAACGGAGCCAACACATAGAGATACCCTGACACGTTCGATTCTACTGCCAGTCGAATTTCCGACCAATTCCCGGCGACCTGCCGGGTTTCCAACTCCTCATCTTTGCCCTCCTTCGTCTTCTGGATAAAGCTGTAACGAATCCCTTTGGCCGTGGGCATGGCTGGGCCACCAGATACATCCTGCTCCTGGAGGGATGATAACGCCTTCTTTTTGGCAGAGGATTTTCCGGCTTTGGAAAGGCCATTATGAAGAGTTTGATCGTTCCTATCGTTATTGTTTTCCTCGCCAATCACTTCATCGATTAAAGAGCCACTCGCTGCATAAAAGAGTTCCTGGGGGCTCTGAAATGATTGAGTTGCCTCTTCCGTAGCCTGAACGGCCATTCTGCCAGGGACAGTGCCTTGTGGGACCTTATCCGCCATCGGCACCTCAGAAGCCTCAGGAACCGAAAAGGGCTGGACGAATCTCCCGTCCTTAGGCTGAATCAATGCTGAAGGTGCTGGTGGGGATTGAGCCACTTGTTTGTTTACTCTTTGGCGGCTCGTGGCTTGACCCCTTTCTCTCGCGTCGCTTTCCAATCTGGCCCTATATTGTCGTTCCCCATCAATTTTCTCAGTCTGGGTCGCATTGATCTCCAAGGCCTCCTTCTGTAACGATGTCGCACGTTCATCAGAAGGTTTCTGCGTCCGAAAGAGGAGTTCCTCTCTTGAGGAGGGTTTCGCCTCTTCCTGTTTCTGGCTGACCAGCGGGCCCCATTCTTTTTCCATTTGCCAGCCAAAGATCAAAGCCAGACCCACGGCAGCCATGCTGCCGGCCCAGGCAAGTGACGACTGCTGCCTGAACCAGTCCCACCACTTGCCACTCTTCCTGGCAACCCCGGCATTTTCTGTTGTCGGCAAGCTGGCCAAAACTCGCTGGCGGGCCTCAGGGTCAGCGAGCATGGCCTTCAGGGCTTCTTCATCGGCCAGGGCGTCAAAGAGAGCCTGATCGTTGAGGGCCGCCTTAAATAATTGCCGCTTTTCTTCGTCAGTCAGAGTATTGGTGGCATAACCGCCCAGCAAATGTTCCCAGGATGTGGCCATTATAAATCCTTCTGTCCGGTTTTCTTTTTGCCCTCGCCAGCTTGGGGAATAGAGATTTCCCAGCGTCCTCCCAGGAGAGCGAGAAGCTGTTTTCGACAGCGGGAGTCCCAGGTATAAATGGTGTTGATGGATCGCTCACCGAATATCTTTTGAATTTCCGGAAAAGTGTTGCCTTGAAGTTTCAACCGGAATAGTTCCCGGCAACGCTCACCCAGTTGCTGAAGCCCGTCGATCAATTGCCCTACCCGCTCTTTCTGCTCTGCCTGCACGGCTGGATCATCTCCCGGATCTGCAAGTGGCC